>CALLZM010000012.1 GCA_937858705.1 uncultured Candidatus Saccharibacteria bacterium
CCATGGCGTTGTGTTCAGGCAGGTGCTCTTCGGTGTAATTTTCATTGCGAAAACGCGCGCCGATGTCATAGACTTTCTCAAAACCCGCCACTAGCAGGCGCTTCAGTGGTAGTTCATGACTGATACGCAAGTAAAACTCTTGGTCCAGCGCGTCCATATGTGTCACAAATGGGTTAGCGTCTGCCCCACCCGCGGTATTTTCGAGAACTGCGTTATTGATTTCGATAAACCCTTCACGGTCCAAAAACTCTCGCGTCGCCTGCCAAAACTTCGAACGGCGAACAAATCGCTCACGCACCTCTGGGTTGACATTCATGTCGACATAGCGGCGGCGGAAGCGCTCCTCCTTGTTCGTCAGCTCTGTCGGCATCGGTCGAAGCGACTTTGTGAGTAGCCGTAGTTCCTGTACGCCCACCGACTTCTCGCCCGTCTGTGTCGTCACCATCTCGCCGGTCGCCTGCACAAAATCTCCAGTATCGAGCAGCTTCAGCTGTTTCATACCGAGCACGCCGCGCTCAGCATCTAGCTCCGCAACGCTATCTTTTTGCAGATAGAGCTGCACTTCACCACTCGTATCACGCAGTTTGATAAACGCCAATTTCCCAAAACTCCGAATCGACACGACCCGCCCAGCGACAGTCACTGCCTGCCCCTGAAGCTCATCAAACTTGTTTATAATCTCTGCGACTGTATGCGTTCGCTGCACTTTAGCGGGATACGCATCCACACCAAGCTCCCGCAAAGTCTCCAGCTTGCGCAGTCGTTCGTCTCGATAATCTTTTAGTGTCGCCATATCTGTTACATTGTAACATACTTTAAAATAATATAACCCGTCTATGACAATCATTTGACTTATTTATATTTTTGTGATAAAATAGAAACATGGAAAGATTAGTAGTTGTTCTAAACCCAAACAGTACTCGTGCCAAAAGAGTGCAATCTGGAGTGTTAGACAGACTCAATGATAGCGGACGCACCCACGACACGCTCATCACTAAATATCCTGACACCGAAGCAAACATCGACACAATGCTGGAATTTTTCAGAAATGGTGATACTATCCTCACTGCCGCAGGTGACGGCACGGCAATGCAAGCCATGAAT
Source organism: uncultured Candidatus Saccharibacteria bacterium (assembly GCA_937858705.1). Lineage (GTDB taxonomy): Bacteria > Patescibacteriota > Saccharimonadia > Saccharimonadales > Saccharimonadaceae > SZUA-359. The sequence goes on from CALLZM010000012.1 coordinate 1,105, forward strand.
GCCGTACTACGAACAAATTTAGAAAATACTCGCATTGGACCGCTTGGCTATGGCAATTTTCAAGATATAGGAAGAGAGCAAGACCCTCTTAAATTACTCTCCACAGAGCCAATCGCATGGAATCCTATGACTCTTAAAGTAAACGGGGATTATTTTCGCCACGCTCCCGCCTATGCGACATTTGGGCTTACCGCATTAGCCGCGAGCAAGTTTGGCGGTCAAAGTTCACGCAACCATATGCGACATACACCCGATAAGCTCAGGTTACTATCGAGTATCGGTCAGCTCGGTATAGATTATTTCGCGCTACGGCGCCACAAACTCCCACCCTTCACGACCAATCTCAATAACAAACAACAAAACATCGCTACAGACATTTTTGCAATAAATAGCCCTCGAGCTGGACGGATAATTCGTCTAAAAGAAGACTATTCCGCTAGCAACGATTTCGGCTTTCATATTAGTGATCTGTCGAGAATATGGCCAAATGTACCATTTGGCATACAGGCGTCAACCGGACATGCACCTACCACACCGATGCAGGAGCTTATCATTCGGTTTGAAGAGCCGTCTACGATCCCCCTGCAAACTGAGGGTGAATTTGCAATCCCTAGTGAAGTTGAAGCAATATCTATACATAAAGACCCGACGGATGTCTTACGCGTACTCAAGTCAACCTAGCTAATTTTTACAACTTCGTAAGTCGTCTCGCCCTTTGGCGTCGAGATAGTCGCACTATCGCCAACTTTTTTGCCCATCAGCTCAACGCTAATTGGTGATTCATTCGAGATTTTACCCTCAAGCGGGTCAGCTTCAACAGGACCAACGATAGTATAAGTCACCTCTTTAGTGTCACTCTTTAGTGTCACGGTGCTTCCTAAAGCCACCACATCAGAGGCAGCCAATTGCAAATCTTCAGCATTCA
>CALLZM010000013.1 GCA_937858705.1 uncultured Candidatus Saccharibacteria bacterium
TAAGTTAGAATGAATTTGACGATGGTTATGGCAACAGTATTTGAGTATTAAGCCGCATTTTTTTATTTCGCTCTCTACTGCTTGCCATGAATAACCTAACTTAACAGCTTGAGATATAGAGAATAATTTAGTCTCTGGATCTATGTGATCAAACTCTAAGGTTCTCATGTCGGCCTCTGCGCATAGGGTGCACTGTTTGTCTTTTAGGTAATTGACCAGGTTTTCTCTAAATTCTCGTCTGCGTTTTTCTCTATAGATCAAGGCTCGTTTATGATATAGATGTTTATATTTTTCATAGTGTTCTGCGTAATATGTTTTTCTATGCTCCTTGTAGCAAGCTTTGCATTGTGCGTGGAGTCTGTTCGTTTTCTTATCCTTCACGAAATATTCAGATTCAGTCTTTTCGATGAAGCATTTTGAGCATATCTTCATAGGGTAATTATAGCATAAACATAATTTGCAGACTGAATACATATGGTTACTGTTGTTTTTATATTTTCTGGTGTATCATAGGATTATGCTCGGGTGTTGGAATAGGTAGACAAGAGACACTTAAAATGTCTTGGCCAAAAGCCGTGCGGGTTCGAGTCCCGCCCCGAGCACCAAAAACGAACTTTTCGGGAAATTTGAGCGCATCCAGCGCTCTTTTTCTTTGGTTTTGCGCAGCAAAAACCAAATGTTTTCAGGGGGGAGAAAAGAATTTTGGGCAGCCGTAGGCTGCGCCTTTTTGGAATTCAAAAACAGGTTCAACCCGTCAATTTTGAGAAATGCGTCCTTTATTGCCGCAAAGTCGCCGCTTTTTGCGATTTCACAGAGAGAAACGGCTTGTTTGAGCCACTGGCGCATAGGTTCAACCCAAGCCTTGCCCGCAAGCGTCAGCTTGCTAATTTGTTCTTCCAGCGACTTCTTTTCACTCATTAGTTCGCCTTGTCTTGTGCGATAGGTTTGCTGGTCAATGTCTTGGTCTAAATAACCGTCCAGAAGTCGCTGCAACTTGCCCTGCAAGTTCGCAAGGCGTGTTTGTGCGTTAGCCACAAACACACTGGCAGACTGCTCGGCTTTGTGTTCGTCTGCGTCCAGCATTTTGCCCAAAGTCGTTGCCCAGCTTTCAGGCAGGGCGTAGCCCTGCAAGATGTCTGACAACTGCGCTGCTAAATCTGGCTCGGTAACTGGCGGCTCTTTGCAAGTAATGGTTTTGTGCTTTCTTGTGCAACGATAATAGATATATTCGTGTGTGTTGCCGTTCTTTTGGTGCTTTATCTTTTTTTCGGCAGTTATCGCCATATTACAAGTTGCACAAGTGAGCAAACCGCAAAACACTTGCGGCGCAGTTGCGCCTTTTTGCGGGTGGCAACGCTTGGCAATTACGGCTTGTACTCGGTCAAATAGTCGTTTTTCAATTACTGCCTTGTGTTTGCCCTCGTACACCTCGCCACAGTAGCGGAAATGCCCATAGTAAAACGGATTAGTTAGTATGCGCTTTATCTGGTCTTTGGTCAGTTGTTTGCCGCTTTTGGTGGTAATGCCCTTGGATTTCATAAAATTGGCGACACTTTCAAGCGTTTGGTTGCCCTGTGCGTACAGCTCAAAAGCGGCTAAAACAACAGGCGTAAGCCGTTTGTTTACAATAACCGTTTTACTGCGGACATCATTTATGTAACCTATCGGGGCGTGGCTGGGGTACAGCCCCAGCCGTACCTTTTGGCGTAAACCTCGCTTAGTGTTTTCCGACAAGTTGTCTACATAGTATTTGCTCTGACCAAACGCGATAGACAGCATAAACTTGCCCTGTGATGTGTTCTCAAACCAAAAAGACGGAAATTTGAGCGTGCCAATTTTGCCAGCGTCCAAAAGGTACACAACTTGTCCGCCGTCCACGCTGTTGCGTGCAAGGCGATCGGGATGCCACGCCAGTATATTGCCACCGCTCTTTTCAATCTCTGCTAGTAATTTGCCAAAAATAGGGCGACCAGTCGTTTTCGCAGACTTTTTCTCTATAAACTCGGCCGCAATATACAAGCCCTCACGCTTGGCGAATTCTCGCAACTCCACCAGTTGCGCCTCAATAGACAAAACCTGTTTGTCCTCAACATCTGTACTTTTGCGAGCATAGATATAAAATTTGTTTTGCATATTTTACCCCTCAACTTAAATGACCGTCCTGGTGCAACCAACCTAGAAAGACTAGATTGTCCAAGACGGCCATTTAAGCCCACGACAAATAAAAATAGTCTTTCACTGGTTGGTTGCAATTACCATTATACCAAGAGAAAGACTACAAGCTTCAAGAAGTAACGGACTTTATGAAAGTTCGCCTAGAGTTTTGCGACCAGATTGGACTTCAGGACATTGTCGAGCACCGTACACAACGCCGCTATCACGAATCATAGTAAGGCCACACTTTCCACAAGCCATTGCAAAGTCGCTCCCCCGTGAGGCAACAACAGTACTTATAACAGCTTCTCGTGCATCACCACTACCTCTGTTTGCGGCTTTCATAGCGCCCACTAAACAGCCAGGATAAGCCTCTGGCGATTGTGTAGTTTCTCGTAACCTAGCCGTATCGTCTGCTTCTGGCGCAAAAGAAAAATCATCAGCAGGCGAACTCTCAATACTTCTAAAAGTCTCCATATTATGTTCATTGTATCATTGATTACCACTTTTGTCAATGAATTCCAAAAAGGCGCGGCCTACGGCTGCCCAAAGTTCTTTTCTCCCCCCCCTGAAAACATTTGGTTTTTGCTGCGCAAAACCAAAGAAAAAGAGCGCTGGATGCGCTCAAATTTCCCGAAAAGTTCGTTTTTGGTGGAATTTTACAACTCCGCTAGAACCTATTTTGAGGAAAAATGCTAGAAAATTCAAGGCGCAAACTGAGTCGCCCCGCCCGCCCAGGCTTTTGCATATTTTTTGAGATTTCCCCCGCCGAATTTCTTTTTTGAATTTGGAAAAAGTCTGGTCGGGCGGTTCGCTCACGCTGTTAGTGTGATATAATTACACCTATGAGTGAAACGAATAGCAGAACGGTTGAAAGTTACAACGCACACATACAGGAATATATTGACGGTACGCCCCACGAAGTTTCGGGAGTTGTCAAAGACTGGCTGGACGGCTCACTCGCTGATGTGCCAAAAGACGCACGAATTTTAGAATTCGGAAGTGCTTTTGGTCGTGATGCTGAATATCTTGCAGGACTTGGCTACACAGTTGAGTGTACAGACGCAACACCAGCATTTGTTGATTTACTGCAACAAAAAGGCTTTGACGCAAAAGTTCTCAACGCTATCACTGACGAATTACCACAAGGGCTTGATTTTGTATTGGCAAACGCCGTTTTGTTGCACTTTACTCGTGATGAAGCCTCGCAAGTAATCAAAAAAGTTTTTGACGCACTAAACACAAATGGCAAATTTGCGTTTACTCTAAAACAAGGCGAGGGCGAGGGTTGGTCAGAGGAAAAACTCGGCGCACCACGCTTTTTCTGCTACTGGACGGAGCCACAAATTCGTGAAGTGCTGGAAAGCACCGGTTTTGGCGATATTGACATTAGTGGCGACAAAGCAACTGCAAACGCAACTTGGTTGCAGATAGTTGCAAAGAAAAACGAGGGAAATGTCTAGTTTGACCTTGTCTAGTATCAGTGAAATTGAGGCGTTGCATAGAAAATATGCACCGACTGAAAGTGTTTTTGAGTTAGTTTTTACTCACTGCAAAATTGTCAGCGACGTCGCCACACAGTTAGCAGAAAAATCAGGCGCAAATGTAGATATTGAACTTGTAAAAGTGGGTTGTCTGCTCCACGACATCGGAGTTTACCCGCTATTTGATAAAAATGGTATTGAAATAGACACCAGTAAATACATTACGCACGGTGTTCGGGGCGAGGAAGTTCTGCAAAGCGAAGGCTTTGCAGAGGAGCTTTGCCGATTTGCCTCACATCATACAGGCGCAGGAATAACAAAAGAACAGATAATAGAGAACGATTTACCTTTACCACACAATGATTATCTTGCCGAAACACCAGAAGAAGAACTGGTAATGTATGCCGATAAGTTTCACTCCAAAATAGAGCCGCCAGTTTTCAACTCGCACAAATTCTATACAGAATATGTTGCTCGTTTTGGTGTTGAGGCAGAGAAAAGTTTTGCTAGTTTGACCGAAAAATTTGGCAAACCAGATTTAGAACCACTGATGACTAAATACGGACACGGCTTGCGAGATTAGAAGTTGTTGTTTTCAGAAAATACGCTTTTTAGCGTATTTTCTGGCGCCCCGCCCGACCAGACTTTTTCCAAATTCAAAAAAGAAATTCGGCGGGGGAAATCTCAAAAAATATGCAAAAGCCTGGGCGGGCGGGGCGACTCAGTTTGCGCCTTGAATTTTCTAGCATTTTTCCTCAAAATAGGTTCTAGCGGAGTTGTAAAATTCCACCAATGAAAGAATCGAGACTAATTCTCGATTTTTTTGTTGATAGCGATTTTGCTATAATGAAATCTCATGACCACCAATAAAACAGTAGCAAATACGGCAAGCGTTGAAGCTTTTATTGATAGTCTAGATGATGAGCAGCAGGCGAAAGATAGTCGTGAGCTAGTGGCGATGATGCAGGAAGTTTCTGGTGAGCCAGCAGTTATGTGGGGGAGCGCAATCATCGGATTTGGTGTATATCATTATATATATACATCTGGTCGTGAAGGTGATTGGGCGCGAATTGGATTTAGTCCTCGCAAGGGAAAGATTTCACTGTATGTTACATACAACGCCGCCAGACTAACTGAACAATTTCCGGAGCTCGGTACATATACAACCAGTAAAGGCTGTATTTATATTAAACGATTAGACGATGTTGATAGAGAAGCGTTGAAGAAACTTATAACAATAGGATATGCGCAAAGTGATGAGCCGCCTGAACGATCGGACGGCAAGGAGCAGCCTGCTTTAGGTAAAGTATAATGAGCGACACTGGGGTGTCGCTTTTCTTGTGGGTTAGGACACTATCTTATTGACACAAATACCCCCAGGGGGTATTATGAAAGTATGAGAAAAGATATTAAATCTAGAGCAACTCGTCGCCTCAAGATTATTGAGGGTCAAATGCGAGGCCTGCAAAAAATGGTTGAGGAAGACAAGTACTGTATCGACATTATCACACAAGCTGCTGCGATTAAAGCAGCACTATCGGGAGTGGAAGACCTGCTACTTGAAAACCATTTAAGCACGCATGTTATCGACCAAGTGAAGAATGGCAAGGACGATAAAGCTACCGAAGAAATACTAAGAGTGTACAAGTTAAAGCGAAACAAATAAGGAGGGGTAATGGAGAAGCTTTTGGTATTAGTCGGTGCAGTCTTACTTATAGGCTTCATCGTATGGTGGTTTTTTGGTAACCGTAAAACAATTGAAACGGAGGCAACTATGTCAACAGACAAACAACAGGTAGAGGTAACGGTAAACGGTGGCTACACCCCAAACACTGTGGTATTACAGCAAGGCGTACCAGCGAGCATTGTCTTTGACCGTAAAGACCCGTCAGGCTGCTTTTCGTATGTCGTATTCCCAGATTTCGGTATTAACGAGGAGCTGCCAGTTGGCGAACAGCACAGTATCGACATCGACACCAGTAAGCCTGGCGAGTATCAGTATGCTTGCGGCATGAATATGTTTCATGGAAAGGTTGTCATCAAGTAAATGAGCGTTCGGAATCGCTTTTTTGTTGCTTTCATCCTTTCTTTACCAATGCTCATAGAGATGGTGCTAAATCCACTGATTGGCTGGGAGTTTCCGGGGCATACTTGGACGATGTTTGCGCTCACGACTGGAGTGATGATAGTCGCGGCCGGTCCGTTTATACGAACTGCGTGGGCGGCATTTAAGAACCACAACGCCAACATGGACACGCTGATTGCGATCGGCACAACTACAGCATATATCTATAGCATCTATGCAATGTTACATCACCAGCCTGTATTCTTTGAGGTTGCGGCTTTTGTTATTACCTTTATCTTGCTTGGGCAAGTGTTTGAGGAAGCTATGAAAGGCCGCGCTAGTAGCGCTATTGAAAAACTACTTGGATTGCAGGCCAAGGACGCCGAGGTACTGCGAGGCGGTAAGCTCGTCCGGGTACCATTAGCCCAGATAGTTGTTGGTGACATTATTCGCGTTAAACCCGGGCAGAAGATTGCTGTTGACGGCGTGATTACCGAGGGATCATCAACCATAGATGAGGCTATGGTAACAGGCGAAAGTATGCCAGTCACCAAAAAAGCTGGTGACGCCGTGATTGGTTCGACGATCAATAAGTCCGGCACTTTTATATTTGAGGCTACGAAGATTGGCAATGATACGCTGCTGGCACAGATTGTCGATATGGTAAAACGCGCGCAAGTAAGTCGTGCGCCGATTCAGAAAACAGTTGATAAAATCTCTAATATCTTTGTGCCAGCTGTCTTGATCATTGCTATTCTTACCTTTGTCATCTGGTTTGTACTACTGGGAGCTGATGTCGTGACGGCCATGCTGTATGCGGTTGCCGTTATTATTATCGCTTGTCCATGTGCGCTTGGGCTTGCGACACCGACTGCCCTCATGGTTGGTACGGGTCGCGGCGCAAAAATGGGTATTCTCATCAAGAACGGTGAGGCACTAGAGGCCGCCAATGATATTCAAACGGTCGTTTTTGATAAAACGGGTACGGTTACCGTCGGTAAGCCTGTAGTAACCGACATCATCGGCAATGAAAAGACGGTACTTGCACTGGCCGCCAGCCTAGAATATTCATCAGAACACCCCCTTGCCGGGGCTATCTTGGAAAAGGCTGATAGGCTAGGCATCAAGGTGAAAGATGTTAAAAACTTTAAGGCTATTGAGGGTAAGGGCGTGACTGCTACGGTAGCTAGCAAAGTAGCTTTTATTGGCAATGTGAAATTACTCGGCAAAACAAAACTTGACACCAAACTAGCGCATGAAATGGAGCGCCTGCAAAGTGAGGCTAAAACGGTCGTTATCGTTGGCGCAGACGGTAAAGCGCTTGGACTTATTGCCATACAAGATACACCAAAAGATACCTCTGCTGTCGCTATCGCCGTGCTCAAAAAGCGTGGCCTCCGTACGGTTATGATTACGGGTGATAATAAGCGTGTAGCCCAAGCTATCGCTGATATCGTGGGTATTGATGAGGTCATTGCCGATGTGCTGCCCAGCGATAAAGCCGATCGCGTCAAGTCATTGCAACGACACGGCAAAGTTGCCTTTGTCGGTGACGGTATCAATGACGCTCCGGCACTGGCTGCCGCTGATCTTGGTATTGCTATGGGCAGCGGCACAGATATTGCGATCGAATCGGGCGGTATTATATTAGTCAAAAATGACCTGAGGGATGTTGCTACAGCTCTTATGCTCAGCCAGAAAACCTTCAGCCGGATCAAGCTCAATCTATTTTGGGCATTTATCTATAACGCGCTTGGTATCCCCATTGCCGCTGGTGTTTTCGTTTGGGCAGGCTTGGCCCTTAGCCCCGAACTTGCCGGCCTCGCTATGGCATTTAGCTCGATGTCAGTTGTTGCAAGCTCTCTCCAACTCAGTCGAGCCAAGATTAACGCCACGCACTATAGCTAGTGGTAAACGAGACTTGTTATCATTATTTTTAGTTGCTATACTTTAAAGAGTAGCAATATTAGTAAAGGAGTATAAAAATGATGATAGCGTTGATTGTTCTAGGAGTGATTCTTCTAGTAGTGGTCATGTTTTTGGTTGGTACCTACAACAGTTTGGTCAAGCTAAAAAATCGTGTCGAAGAAGCGTGGAGCGATATCACTGTCCAATTGAAGCGACGAACTGATCTCATTCCAAATCTTGTCAATTCTGTGAAGGGCTATGCCGCTCACGAGTCGGGTGTATTTGAAAAGGTTACGGAAGCTCGTTCGGCTATTATGAATGCAAAAGGTGTCGCAGAGACTGCGGAAGCAGAAAATATGCTTGAAGGTGCTTTGAAGAGCTTGTTTGCTGTGGCTGAGGCGTACCCAGACCTTAAGGCGAACCAAAACTTCTTGCAACTTCAGCAAGAACTAGTCGACACCGAAGATAAAATCCAGGCTTCTAGGCGCTTCTATAACGGTGGTGTTCGAGACCTAAATACCAAGATCGAGACTTTCCCAGTAAACCTTGTTGCTGGTATGTTTAACTTCTCGAAGCGAGAATTCTTCGAAGTCGAAGACCGAGCGAGCGTAGAAAATCCTGTCGAAGTACAGTTCTAATACTGGTTTTCACTAAGCTGCCCTTTTGCGTCATTGCAGGAGGGCAGTTTGTTTAGTGGAAACTGAGTGAAGCTCCTTCTCGCCCGAACTCCTCGTGATATAATAAGAGTATGTATAGTGCGATTACTACCAACAAGCGAAATACTATTATTATCATGACGGTGTTTGTTATCATCATTGGCATTATTGGCCTGGCAATTGGTGCTATGAATGGCGACTATAATTTAGGATGGACGATATTTGCTATAGGTGCTATCTATGCTGTGCTTCAGTATTTTATCGCCAGCAAACTCGCCATGAGCATGACTGGCGCAAGAGAAATCCAGAAATCTGATGCTCCTGAACTATGGCGAACGGTTGAGAACCTTGCTATTACAAGCGGCATGCCTATGCCGAAAATATATCTTATAGACGACCCAGCGCCAAATGCCTTTGCGACTGGCGCGAGCCCAGAAAAGGCTATTGTTGGCGCTACCACTGGTCTGCTCGACATCATGGATAAGCGAGAGCTCAATGCTGTCATGGCCCACGAAATGAGTCATGTGCAAAATTATGATATTCGGGTCAGTATGATTGCGTTTGGCTTGGTGAGTGCTATCGGTGTGATGGCCGATATTGCTGTGCGGATGATGTTTTTTGGTGGTAATGACAGGGATCGCAATGTCCATCCCGCTGTGTATCTCATTGGCTTAGCGGTGGTAATATTGGCACCCATCTTGGCGACAATCACTCAGCTAGCAATTAGCCGACAGCGAGAGTATTTGGCCGATGCTTCGGGAGTATTGATGACGAGAGATACCGATGGACTGGCATCTGCGTTAGAAAAATTGAAAAATTATGGCAAGCCGATGCAAAAACAAAGTACAGCAACGGCTAATTTATTCCTTTCGAACCCGTTGAAGCCTGGCTTTTTTGCGAAAATGTTCAGCACGCATCCGCCACTCGATGATCGAATAGCTCGGCTTCGAAATAATGCAACAAAGATGTAAGGGCGATAACGGTGACGAAAAAAACCAAAAAAACAACTGCTATAACGCCTCCAAAACGGAAAACTCGCGTTAGTTGGCTCGTAAGATTTCGAGAGTGGCGTAACGATTTACTCAGTCGTCGCCCACACAGAAGCTTCCAGCTCACAAAGCGGCGAGATTACAGAAGGTCATTAAAGCTGCCAGGCTATTTCGCTTTCACGAAAGAAGTACTAGCGACGCTGAACAAATATCGCAAACCTTTCGTGTTGCTTATAGCCACCTATGGAGTATTCGGTATATTATTTGGTAGCATGACGAGTCAAGATACTTTTACGCAAATAAACGACTTATTGAAAGATGGCAGTGGCAGCCTCTTCGAAGGCGGACTTGGCAGCATCGCTGAAGCAGGTTTGCTTGCGGTCGCATCTTTCACGGGAGACCAAGGCGTATCTGAAGAACAGCGAGTATATTTGGCGATATTTCTTTTGATTACCTGGATGACGACCGTGTGGCTTCTCAGAGAATATTTAGCCGGTCGAAAGCCATCATTGAGAGATGGATTGTATAATGCATCTGCACCACTGGTATCAACGCTTATAGTTGGGCTAATAGTGATGTTACAGTTTATTCCATTTGGCATCATGCTTATCGCTCAGTCGGCGCTCGGTTCGGTCGGCATATCACTCGATGGTTTTGGCGGCATGCTCTTTTATATCCTTATGGCGCTTGTGTCGGCACTGAGTCTTTACTGGATGACAGCATCATTTATTGCTCTCGTGATTGTCACACTGCCGGGTATGTACCCCATTAGGGCCATCAAGGCAGCGGGCAACTTAGTGATTGGTCGTCGTTTGCGAATCTTATACAGACTATTGTGGGCGTTTGGGGTGGTTGTTATAACATGGGTCGTGACGGTGGTGCCACTCGTGATGATCACTGGTTCAATCGGCAACACTTTTGAAGGATTAAAATCAGTCCCAATTGTACCATTTTTCGTCGTTTTCCTTAGCGCGGCGACAGTAGTGTGGCTGTGTGCGTATATTTATTTGCTCTATCGAAAGGTCGTTGAAGATGACGCAAGCCCAAGCTAGAGCCGAAGAGTTAAAACTAGTTTTAAACCAGTATTCATATGAATATCATGTTCTCGACAAACCAAGCGTGAGTGATGCGGTATATGATGGATTGTTCAGTGAGCTAAAAAAGATTGAAGCTGAATATCCGGCACTCGTTACTCCCGATAGTCCAACACAGCGCGTAGGCAATGTTCTGAAAGGCGGCTTCAAAAAAGTAGCACACCGCAGTCGGATGCTAAGCCTCAACGATGTCTTTAGCCGTGAAGAAGTAGAGGCGTGGGTGGAGCGAATGGACAAAGTGCTTCCTGGCAAAAAGCATGAATTTTTCGCAGATATCAAAATGGACGGACTGGCATGCTCACTCATTTACCAGGATGGCATGTTTGAAGCGGCTATTACTAGAGGAAATAGCTTTATCGGTGAAGCCGTTTCGAGCAATGTTCGTACGATCAAAAATGTACCGCTAAAACTACGAGAAACCACAAAAAGTTGTCGATTTTTGACGGGCAGGACGGAGATTCGCGGTGAGATAGTGATACTCAAGAAAGATTTTGAGCAACTGAATAAAGAGCAACAGGCGGCTCACTTGCCGCTATTTGCCAACCCTCGCAATCTTGCTGCTGGCACTATTCGCCAACTCGACCCGAAACTCGTAGCATCACGCCCGCTCTCATTCATTGCGTACGATCTATTGCGAGATAATCCCGAAGAAGTACCGACGAATAGCTATGCCTATGATATGCTCTCGGAGCTAGGCATTCGTCGTAATCAGCAAGCGGCAGTTTTTGATACACTTGAAAGTGTCATGCAATTCGTTGGTACTTGGGATGCTGAGCGTCACAAGCTTCCGTTCAATACCGATGGGCTTGTCATTAAAGTGAATGACCGAGCGCAATTCGATGAGCTAGGAGTTGTAGGAAAACAGCCACGAGCAGCAGTCGCCTATAAATATGCTGCCGAAGAGGCCACGACAGTCGTAAAAGATATCGTCATATCGATTGGTCGCACAGGGGCGGCAACACCTGTGGCTGTCTTTGAGCCCGTCCAGGTAGCAGGTACGACGGTGCAACATGCCTCACTCCACAATGCAGACGAAATAGAGAGGCTGGACATACGAGTTGGTGACACAGTCATTATTTATAAGGCAGGAGACATCATACCAAAAGTCGAAAGAGTGATAGCGGAGCTAAGACCGAAAAAGACGGCTGTCTTTGATTTTGAGGCAGAGCTCAAACGGCAATATCCAGAGACAGATTTTTTTCGACCAGAAGGCGAAGTCGCGTATCGAATCCGCGGTCTCACTGGGCCACTCATTTTGAAGCGATCTTTGCAACACTTTGCTTCAAAAGACGCTCTCGATATCAATACGCTCGGTGAAAAAAATGTCGAAGCGTTAGTAGATAGCGGGCTTGTCGGTGATCTAGCAGACATCTATACTCTTAAAAAAGAAGACCTACTGACACTCGAACGGTTTGCTGAGATATCGGCGGAAAAGCTCATTACAGCGATAGCTAGCAAAAAACAGCCACCACTTGAGCGATTCGTGTATGGTCTTGGCATTCGGCATATTGGCGTACAAACGGCAATTGACCTCACTGACCACTTTGGCAGCTTAGAAAAAATGGCGCGTGCGGATATTGATGAACTGCAATCAATTGATGGCGTTGGTAAAGTGGTGGCCGAGTCGGTAGTGGCGTGGTTTAGCGACCAAGATAACAGTGCGTTATTGTCTAAATTCGATAGCCTGGGTGTCAAGCCGGTCCAGCACAAAAAAGCCAGTAAACTAAAAGGACAACACTTTGTTGTAACTGGAACGCTGGAACACATGAGCCGTGATATGGCAGCTGAGAAAATTCGTGCACTTGGCGGTGTATTCCAGCCAAGTGTCGGCAAAGACACCACCTACCTCGTAGTAGGCGGCAAAGTAGGTGCTGGAAAATTGAAAAAGGCTGAGCAATATGGCACGAAAATCATTACTGAACAAGAATTTATGGAGATGCTATAATGGATCATTCGCCGGATAGCAAAAAAGGAATGTATCTACACAATAAATCTGGCAAATTATACGAAGTGCTAGGGACAGCGCTCCACACCGAAACGAATGAACAGATGGTCGTGTATCGACCTCTCTATGAGACTAAATACGAATTGTTTGTACGACCATACGATATGTTTTTTGAAACAGTCGTATTGCACGGTCGGCAAGTGCCGAGGTTTGAGAAGATAGAAGATGCCTAAACTTCCCATTTTCATCACTGGCAATCAATCAAAAGCAGACTATCTATCGAAAATGCTACATATTCCGCTAGAGCATCAGAGTATTGATCTTGATGAAATCCAGTCAATGAATCTTGAGGAAATTGTCGAGCATAAAGTCCGGCAAGCGTATCGACTGGTCGGCCGACCAGTCCTCGTAGAAGATGTTGCGCTAGGGTTTAACGCACTTGGTGGATTGCCTGGTCCATTCGTAAAATTCTTTACGACCGCTCCAAATGGTCTAGAAAAAATGTGTCGGATGTGTGACGGCTTAGATAATCGCAAGGCAGAAGCATCATGCGTTTTTGGGTATTTCGATGGTAGGACAGTAGCATTGATTGAAGGTGGTCTTCACGGAGAAATCGCGATGAATCCTCGTGGAAAAAATGGGTTTGGTTGGGATAGGATTTTTTGTCCCGATGGATATGGAGGAAAAACTCGGGCGGAGTTGAGCCGACACGATGATGAGCGGACTTATGCTATGATCAAACCACTTGCCAAACTCCATGATTTCTTGATAAACATTGACAAAGTATAAATAGTATGATAATATGAAAGGATAGGGTCATTACAGATGAACAAAAAAGTACTTGTGTGGCTACTCATCGGAGTTAGTATGGTTATCGGAGTAATATGGTATATTGTCGCGAATCAACAAGGCGATACAAACCAATCGGCTGTACAAACCGATGCTAGTAAATTTAAGTCACAATACTCGGGGGTTATGGCAGATAATCGATTCGTGTTTGCTAAGCCAGAGCAAATTATTGACATATTTGACAGGGGCAATGGGGTGGTTTTCTTGGGCTTTCCCGAATGTCCATGGTGTCAACAGCTTGCACCGATTGTTGATGAAGCGGCACGGGCTGAGGGGATAGAGAAGGTATACTATTTGAATATCCGCGATGCTCGGACGAATAACGATGCAACTTATCAAAAACTCGTTGAGAAATTGCAGAGCTATTTACCAAAAGATGAGGACGGCAACCCACGCATTTTCGTGCCAGATGTCACGGCGGTGCGCCAGGGGAAAATAGTTGGACGATTTGAGCAAGAAGAAGCTGCGGACGGTGAAGAAGTGAAGCCAGATACTTTTTGGACTACCGATCGTCGAAAACGAGCAGTTATCCAGTTTCGTGAAATGATGCGTCAAACTCAGCAATTTGCTACTGTTCAGCATGATATCAAGAATGGTGCCATGCTTCTCGATGTTCGTACTTCAGCGGAGTTTGCGTCTGGTCATTTTGCAAATGCCGCCAATCTGGATGTTGAAGATATCTCTAAGGGAAAACTACCAGATGCCCCTAAGGATACTAAGATATATGTGTATTGTCGCAGTGGCAATCGCTCATCTCAGGCGGCTACTATGCTAAAAGCAGCAGGTTTTACCAATGTCACTGATCTTGGCGGGTTGAGTGCTGTTGAGAAAATTGGCGGAAAATTAGTACAGTAATTGCTCGAGGTAATGAAAAACTCCAGCTCGAAAGCCGGAGTTTTTCTTAAAAACGCGCTAGAATTACCAGCTGCGCTTGCGGAATGAACCACCGTCGCCATTGTTGTCACGGCGAGGCTTGTCATCTCGTGGACGAGCAAGTGAAACATTGATAGCGCGGCCATCAAGTTCTTTGCCATCAAGCTGATCAACAGCCTTTTGGTTATCTTCGTCGTTTACGAAAGTAACGAACCCAAAGCCACGGCTTCGACCGCTGTCGCGATCGGTAGCAACTTTAGCTCGCTCAACTTCGCCAACTGTTTCGAAGAAGGCTTTTAGATCGTCATCGGTAGTAGCGTAAGCTAGGCTACCAACAAAAAGATTTTGCTTTTGCATGTACTTCTCTTTCATTGTTACTGTTATGCGTCAGATCGACCCCAGGGCATGTGACAATGGAATTGTACGCGCTAGCTTCTGAACAGTTCTTAGTAAAGCACATTTATATCAATAAAGCCATAGTTTCTCTTGCTTTTTTAACGCTTACGGTAAATAATGAGAGATGAGCTGGTACGCCATAGGGGTGCCATGGCGGCTTAAAACAAATATTTTTTCAAAAAACAGCTTGTGCCCCGGGTGGGCGCGTAGCAGCTTACAAAACACTTCTCACTAGGGAGGTGTTTTGCTATAATGGAAGAGTTCTTTCTTGTAGTGAAGCAGCGGTGCTCTTAGTATCAGCTTCAGTCCTAAAAAACACTCGGGGCATTAGCTCATTTGGTAGAGCGCTTCCATGGCATGGAAGAGGTGAGGAGTTCGAATCTCCTATGCTCCACCACATTGGTGGAATGAAATAAGAAATAGAACTTATGCTATACTGATAGTATGCAGCCAGACAATCAACTCCCGATGAACGATCAGCAAGGTAACGATAATATTCAGCAATACAATTATGCTGAATATACCCCTGAGCCAGAACGGGTGCCAGTTGAGAATGAAGGCCGAGATGAAGGTGATCAGGAATTGGTGCGTTGGCAAGCGGCAGAATACATCAATCGGACGAAGAACTCTTCTTGGTATGCTCTTCTTGCCTTGGTAACAGTTATTCTCATGGCGCTCGCAATATTTGTCATAAAAGAGTACACTTTCGCGGTGCTGATACCAGTTATGGCGGTCTCGCTGGTACTTTATATGAAGCGACCAGCCCCAGTTATCGCGTATACGCTGAGCCGCAAGGGGCTGCATGTAAACGACAAACTGTATCCATTCACCGATTTTCGAGAATTCACTCTTATACGAGCCGCGCCAGAGAATAGTATTATTCTCATTCCACGAAAACGATTTCAATTGGGCGTGAGTTTTTATTTCCCCGAAGAAGTGGGTGAAGCAGTTGTTGATATTTTGGCGGCACGGCTTCCTATGAAAGAGTCGAAGCCCGATGCGATCGATCGTTTCATTAAATTCCTGGGCATGTAGATTGTTTTTTACCCTTTCGGCTGCTATAATAGCCTAAGTTAAGCACTCGTAGCTCAGCTGGATAGAGCGTTGGCTTGCGGAGCCAAAGGTCGTGCGTTCGAATCGCGCCGAGTGTACCAAAAGTACGTTACTCAAACGTTTTGCATAATGAAGCAATCGTTTGCTT
>CALLZM010000014.1 GCA_937858705.1 uncultured Candidatus Saccharibacteria bacterium
TCGATGATAGTGATTTTCATGAAATGTGCTCCAATTCCGTTTTGGTGCTAAGAATTTTACGGATAGAAAGCATGGCAGTGTAGGTGCAGTAAATGAGCTTTGGCTGCTTTGGATTAGTAGCAAGCAGTGTGTGCAGTGCTTTTTCGAGTTCTGGTTCGATGCTAGAAGTTGCAATATTGTCGTAGCCTAGCCGCAGTGCCATGTCGTATGCTCGCACGCCACTAGTGACAGTGACGGTTTTTAGACGGGAAAAGTCGACATCCCATAGCCAGCTCATGTCGCGGCCATCGGCAAAGTTGTCATTTATAGCAATCATGACACTATCCCTATCGCCTGCGAGGTTGAGTGCCAGTTGGAAGCCTTTTGGATTTTTGACAAGGAGGAGCGTCACGGGCGTACCATTTACGCTAACAGTTTCACCTCGTCCAAATGCTGGCTGAATAGTGCCGAGTGTTTCGACCAGCGCTCCATCGCTGTATTGAATATCATTGGTTTCGAGTATCTCTTTCGTGAGACTAAGAGCTGCTGCTGCGTTTTGTAAATTATAGACACCTTTAAGAGATGGAGAGGTCGTATAGGTTTTTTCACCTATAGTAAAATGCACTTCGTTGTCGGTAAAATCCTTTAGCAGCACGCTATTTTGATGGGGAGTATCCTCTTCCTGGATTGAATCTATTTGGTCGGAGCTTGCTATGAGGTGTTTCGTCTGTTCACTCATGCCATAAAATACTGTCTTGGCGGTAAGCTTGGCGGCGATAGCCTGAAGGCGAAAATCGTCTTGGTTGATGACTACGCTATCGGTCGTAGCCAGGGCGACTTTTTCCAGCAGCTTCGCAGTTTTATCTATTTCAGCGAATCTATCGAGTTGGTCGCGCATGACATTGAGCAGTAGGCTATAGCGAGGCTGTACTTTTTCAATGAATCGTACCGCCCAGGCTTCATCGAGTTCTAGCACGGCGATGTCGGCGTTCAGCTTGCCGCGCATGTCGATTTCTCCTAATAAAGCGGCAGCAACGCCACGAGGGAAATTACTCCCAGTACGATTGGTGAATACTTTTACTCCATTCGCTTCCAGCAGTTCCGTGACGATTTTTGTTGTAGTGGTTTTTCCGTTGGTGCCGCTGATGATGACAACGCCCATTGGCAGTGTGCTAAGTATATGCCGCAAAAAATCTGGGTCAATCTTTTCTACCACTAGCCCTGGCAATGCTGAGCCGCCGCCCCGAAGCGCTGCAACTTTTTTGAATGATTTACCGACGGCGATGGTGAAATATTTCTTGACCATAATAACTATTGTACCACTGTTTTGTGTCATAAGTTATGCTACAATAAGCGTATGCATATCGTGGGTTTGCTTGGTTGGTGGTATACGGGTGGTCTGAAAACAGCTCTTACGCGAGTTTTTGATAGACTCGCCAATTTATTTGATTATTTTTCTATTGATATTTTGCTTCGGACGCTATTTGCGCCATTCCGCCAAATTTCTGCTGGCAAGGTTCGTGGACCAATTGGCGTACAATTACGAGCTTTTGTCGATCGATTGATATCGCGCATCATTGGCGCTATTGTTCGCTCTATGATAATAGTAATTGGCATCGTCGCTATACTATTCGCTGTTTTGTTGGGTGTACTATATGTAGTCGTGTGGCTTGCCGCGCCAGCGCTACCGGTAGTTGGGTTGAGCTTGATGGCAGTAGGGTGGATACCATGGCATCTATAGGTTTTAATTATCATAGCTACCGAGCGCACAAGGCTCGCCTAGGGGTAGCGCTGGGCAGCTCTCGCAAATTGTTGTCATTACTGTTTTGGGTGATGCTCGCGAGCGGTATAGTTGCTTTGGTGTTGGGCGAACGGTTCGGCTGGCTATTGCTCGGTTTGGCGACGCTGCCGTATATGCTGAAAGAATGGTATGATGGCGAGCTAAAACACGCACCGAACGGTAAAGGCACTTCGGCTGACGATCATATATCGGCCGATATATTAGGGCGGTTGCCGAAAAATCCTTCGCCTCGTGATATCGCTCGAGCAGTCGCGCAAGTGTCTGGCGGCGTGTTTATGGGCGCACGATTTGGCTTGACTCCGGCTCTGATGGAGCAAATTACTTCCGAAAATCCTGACGACTCGGCAGCTATATGGGAGGAAGCTGAGGTAATTCGCAGTATGACGGGCTCTGATCGCTACACCGGGAGTGTACTCTCGACAGCGTTAATACGACAATTCCCTAACTATCAGCAGCTTATTGGACAGATTTATCTCGATGATGACGATCTCATTGCCGGCGTGGTGTGGC
This sequence comes from uncultured Candidatus Saccharibacteria bacterium, assembly GCA_937858705.1. Lineage (GTDB taxonomy): Bacteria > Patescibacteriota > Saccharimonadia > Saccharimonadales > Saccharimonadaceae > SZUA-359. The sequence continues at coordinate 2,291 of CALLZM010000014.1, forward strand.
AAAAACATCTCCGGGAGCTCATCAATAACCATCGACGGCCAGTTCGTACGGGCGGTATCGCTCGAGATTGGTCATTCGGCTATATCCCGATGCTTGAGCGGTTCGGGCACAATATCAGCGCTACCGTCATGAATTCGCTTTCAGCGGTAGACTTGGCTTCGCACACTGCCGTCATCGATCAATTGACCGATATCTTTGGCAATGCTGGTCGCCAAAACGCTGCCTTGGTAGGGCGAACTGGCTCTGGTAGGACGACGGTTATTCACGCATTTGCCAGGCGCTTGCTCGATGCGCAGTCGAAACTGCCAGAAAGCTTGAAATTTCGTCAGGTGTTTATCCTCGACGCTACTTCTCTTATTGCCGCCGCACCCGGTCGGGGCGAGCTGGAAGAGCTTATCATGCGAGTGTTGGGAGAAGCCTATAGCGCCAAAAACATCATCATTTGCCTCGATAACGCACAGCTCTTTTTCGAGGAAGGTGTCGGCTCGGTCGACCTGTCGAATACTTTGCAGCCTATTTTAGAAGCGGGTAATTTACGAGTGATATTGTCTATCGATGAGCAGCAATTTTTACAGATTGGTCAGCGAAATCCAGGTATTGTAAATGCGCTGAATCGTATCACCGTACAGCCGAGTAATAAAGAAGAGACTATGCGTGTTATGCAGGAGCAGCTTATTTCAAGTGAGTTTGCTCGAAAAGTCACCTATACCTACCAGGCTTTGAAGGAAATTTATCGTTTGAGCGAGCGCTATGTGCATGATATTGCTCAGCCAGGCAAAGCTATGAAACTATTGGAAGCGGCAGCGGGGTATCATGAAAATGGACTAGTGACGATGAACTCCGTACAACAGGCTATAGAAAAAACACTGGATGTAAAGGTGAGCGTGGCGACTGATATTGCCGACCGTGATCGTCTATTGAATCTTGAGCAACTCATTCACGAACGAATGATCAACCAAACAAGGGCGGTGCAAGTGGTCAGTGATGCACTTCGAAGGGCGCGCGCTGGCGTACGAAATGAAAATCGCCCCATTGGTACCTTCTTGTTTTTGGGCCCAACTGGTGTGGGTAAAACAGAACTGGCAAAAGCCTTGGCGGAGGTATATTTTGGCGGCGAGAATAAAATAGTGCGCCTTGACCTCAATGAATTTGTGCGGCCAGAAGATGTCAGTCGTTTGATCGCCGATGGCGCTACCGATCCGCATAGCTTGACTGCCCAGGTAATGAAGCAGCCGTTTAGTGTGGTATTGCTCGACGAGATAGAAAAGGCTGCGCCTGAGGTATTGGCGACGCTATTGCAGCTACTCGATGAAGGAATTTTGCGCGATATCAAAAACCGTGAAGTGAGTTTTCGCGACGCCATCGTTATCGCTACCAGTAACGCCGGGGCTGATAGAGTGCGAGAATATATCGAGCGAGGGTACGATATTCGCCAGTTTGAGGCGCAATTTGTCGATGAGCTCATCAGTTCAAATCAATTTCGGCCAGAATTTTTGAACCGTTTTGATGAGATATGCGTCTTTACGCCACTGTCTAAGCCAGACCTCTTGCAGGTGATTGACCTCATACTCATTGGTGTTAATAAAACGCTTGAACCACAAAAAATCAGTGTAGTGGTAGATGAAGCAGGCAAACAATTGCTGGTTGACGCTGGCTACGATCCGCGCCTTGGCGCACGACCAATGCGTCGAGTAGTACAAAAAGCAGTTGAAAATACTGTAGCCAAGCAGTTACTGGCAGGGAGCATCGAGCCGGGCTCGACAACCACTATAACCGTTGAGCAAATCAGTGAAGCTCTAGGTAGCGCAAGCGAAAAACTTGACAAAGCATAAGCGTATATGCTATAGTAAAATATAGCCGAACACCACATCGGAAGTTTTTCAGTTACGCGAGTACGCGACTTACTTGCCGCTTTGTGGGAACAAGAACTTCAAATAGTCTTTTACCATGCGTGCGCCAGAAATGATAGGTAAGTAGGCTATGAGCTGCTTGTGGACATTTTCAACGAGGAGGTGGTCATCCGCAAGGATAGCACCAGCGGCTCGCATATTGCTGTAGAGTGATTCTACCTCTTCGTGATAATTCTTGCCAACGACTTCAAGGCAGGCGATTGGTTTGATGTCGGCCACGCCACCATCGCTAGTGCTGATGAGCATTTTGAGATTGGCGATATCTTTTTCCCATGAGGTACCACAGGCTTCAAGGCCAATGATCGGTACATTTATGGCGGTATCGGCACCTATGGCCAAAGCACGGCCAAGCTCTTCATCGTAATCTTGTATGTAATGCACGCGGTTTCGTAGCTCTTCATCTTGGTCGATCTGCCCAAGGATATTGCGCAAACGGTCGTACATGACAAAATCGCCTTGGTGTACCTTGCCCGCCAATATGTAGTGGGCATTGTGTTCTACTAAAATTCGCTTCAGTTCTTCGGTATCTTCAAACGGCATGAATGGTCGTTTGTAGTCGGCGAAACGGCGTTTGAAGTCGAACAGAATCGCCTCTTCCGGTATGTGAACAGGGTTGCCGTATTGGTCCATGCGGCGGCCCAAGATGTCGTTCATGGTTTGGCGAGCAAGTTTTTTCAAGCTGCGGATTTCGTCGGCGGTGATAGTGGCTATTTTTGCTTCATAATCTTCGGTTGGAAGGCCAAATTTATCGATGATATCTTTTTCCTGATAGAGTTTGAGGGTTTCTGGTAACACCCAAGTTTCCATATCGATACCATTGGTGACGGCATGGAATTTTACCTTATCGCCATTTTTATCACGGAAGTTAGCTACTTGGGCGTGAAGGCGACTTACGCCATTTTTGGCCTCAGTTAGCTCGATAGCGAGAATGTTTGGACGAATGAAATCACCATGGAATTGGTCGGATACCCAGCCACGAACAGCGCGGCTTTTGATGTTTGGCATAACATAACGGTCGAACTGCGAGCGAGAGAACTCGGCTTCGGCGGCTTGCACAAGCGTATGATTTGTGTACAGTGTGTGCTTACGAACATATACGATGGCTTCGTAGAGGTTCATACCGTTCGAACAGAGCTCATCGAGGCGGGCAAGAGCAGCAAAAATGGTCGCTGTTTCGTTGAGCTGAATGACAGCTGGTTTGATACCGGCGACTTTTAGGGCTTTGTAGCCACCAAAGCCAAGAGCCACTTCTTGGTATAGGCGATGGTCACCACTGCCGAGCCCTTGGTATAACTCACCAAAGTTTGACTCGCCAATCGTGATAAACTGTGTCGAGCCAAGCTGTTTGCGGAAAATATCGAGTTCGGTGCCAAAGCCGTGATCGGTGGTGATGGTGACGGTGTCGATATACTCGAAGCCGTATTTTCGCGGCGATACAGGGATGGAATATTCTGACTGTGCGAGGCCATTGATGGTTTGGTGTAGCTCTGAGCGGTAGAAAGGCGTAACTACGACAAATGGAATGTCGAGCTGCTGAGCAACGCGGCGGGTATCGGCCGCCAAAACACCAAGGCCACCACCGCCTTTGATGCCGTTTTCTTTGTCGTAAATTTCCATTGTCCAATATACATATGGACGAGTATCCGACAACTGATGAGTGAGTGACTGGCGGTTGATCGCTTCATAAAAATCAGAAGCGTCCTCAATATCTTGCGGTTGATAATTTGTGTTGTTGCGATATATATTTTGATCCATGATGCCCTTTTTGGATGTTTATGAAATACTTGTGCTTAGTATAGCATGAAAGCGGAAAAACAAATAGCGGTATTTGCCATATCTACTCGAGCTCTATCGATGGTGGTAAAATAGAGCATGTGAAAGAGTTTCAGAGACTTCCCAAGCTTCAACTGGGCGACCAAGTTGGTATCATCTCGCCATCTGCTGGACTGCCTGGTTTATTTCCGTGGGTGCAAGATTTGGGGCTGGAACGAATGCGCGATGTTTTCGGCCTTACGCCCAAAGAATATCCGACGACACGCCAGATGGGCTCGTCGCTAGAAGACCGCGCAAGAGATGTCATGGCGGCATTTGCCGACTCGAAAAATAAAGCGGTGTTTGCTTCTATCGGCGGCTCCGATCAGATAAAGCTTATCAAATACCTCGACCCGCAAGTATTCATCGACAACTCGAAGCCATTTTTCGGCTTTAGCGACAACACGCATTTACACAATTTTCTCTGGAACTTGGGTATACCGTCGTATTATGGCGGTGGCGTGATGAATCAATTTGGTATGAACGGCAGCATGTTTGATATGACGGTCAATTCCATACGACATGCACTATTTGATGAGGGTGAGTTCGAGCTGGAAGTAGCGAGTGAGTATAACGACATAGGTTTGGGCTGGGACGATAGAGAGAATCTCAAAAAACAACGCTTTTTGGAGCCAAATGAAGGTCTGATATGGAATGGCGACAACGATGCGGAGGGTATTTTATGGGGCGGATGCGTCGAGAGCCTCATAGTGCAAGTCGCTACCGCACTGTATTTACCAAAAGATGAAGCGTTAGACGGCACAATTCTAGTGCTAGAAACCGCTGAAGATATACCAGAACATTGGATTATGAAATATCTGCTGACTGGTTTTGGTGAGCGAGGGTGGTTTGACAAATTTCAAGCTGTTTTGGTTGGTCGTCCTAAAGCCTGGGAGTTCAATAAGCAAAATACCACCGAATGGAAGGCTGCTTACAAAAAAGAGCAGCAACAAACAGTTATCGATACAGTTCGGCAATACAACAAGGAAATTCCAATCGTACAAAATCTTGATATCGGACATACTGATCCGCAGGTCGTATTGCCATTTGGGCATAAGGCTCGTGTGTTGGCGAGTGAACGCAAGGTGTGCTTGAATTACTGAGTGGCATAAAGAAGTTTATTTTCAACAAAAAGTGCAACATTGTGAACTCCAAGAATTGCCCTTGGAATTGTAGTAGCAAATCACCTTTTTCTCATCTGTTGGAGGTACGACCTTCTGGAGCTCTTCTGGAGCCGTGAACTTCAGAAAGGCATTGTAGTTTTTGATTAACCGCCCAAAATGATAAAATAGGACTATGGGTATGGGCCAATATTTATACCGCGAAAGCTGGCTTGACGACGACGATGTTGAGATTGTCGTGAAAAAAGCCGGCAAGGCTGTTCCGCTGACAAATCCTAGCGAGTTGGTGGAGGAGGTGGCCGAATGGCGCAAGGCCTACCAAATTCACTATTGGTTTCAGAAATCTTATACAGCTGAGGGCGGCGGCGAGATTGATGATGACACACGGGTTTATGCTGATGTGGAAGATATCAAGGAGCTGCTGAATGTGGTAGGCGCTGTATTGAAAGATAAAAGCAAGGCGAGCGAATTACTGCCATACAACTCTAAAAACGACAAAGGTTCCTACAGCGAGCACTACTACTGGCAGCTGGAAGATACGAAAGAGATGCTCGAAAAAGTAGTCGAGCAGCATGACAGCCGTGTGCTGAGCGGGTCGTCGTATTATCGGTACGAGGTATCGCAGTAGGTAATTTATGCCCAAAAAGAAATACGAAGTCATCGTCAAAACTAGCATCGATGACGCACCAGAAATCCATGAAATGTCGGCTGCGCTTATCTTGGCGTATCACTTCAAAACCGATGTTATCTTCTTGCGTGTGCAGCATGGCAGAACGCCAGATGTAGATATAAAAGGCACAAAATGGGAAATCAAAAGTCCACTCGGCGATGGCAGACGAACGATTGACAACAACTTCAGCGAAGCTCGCGGACAATCAAAGAATATTGTCATCGACTTGCGCCGCACCAAAATGCACCAAGCAAAAGCAAATGCTCGCATACGGTATTACCTATCAACCCCGCATAACTTTAAACAAGTACTTGTAATCACTAAAAACAAAAAAGTGGTTGTCATTTTGTAGCAACTGTGCTATTATAAAAATACAAAAGGCGTGCAAGATACTGAACTGAATCAAGCGCGTCTTTTACTTTTGATACCATACATCTATGGATGCATTTTTGGGATTACATTAGCAGCTATCGTCTTATGTATGTTTTGGCGTTCTGAAACACATAAGCCAGATCCTTGTGAATTACGGTGGAATGCCGTAAAGGCGAGGCGGAATAGATAAAAGCCGATAAGCTCAAACAGGAAGGCGCTGAGCTGATAACGGTAGTTTTGCCGATATTAAACAGGCATTGTTGCAAATTGAAGGATTGAACCTGTTTCTAAAATCCAAAAAGGCGCAGCCTACGGCTGCCCCAGAAATTTCTCCCCCCTTTGGCATTTGGGTTTTGCTGCGCAAAACGCTAGAAAAAGCCGCCCATGGGGGCGACCGTTTTCCGAAAAGTTCTTTCTTGGTGCCCCGAGTTGGATTCGAACCAACGGCCTTAGGCTTAGAAGTCCTCTGCTCTATCCAGCTGAGCTATCAGGGCAAGCCAATTCCAATTATACTATACAATTTATCTCTGGTAAAATAGTACCTTTTGTTATAATATGAACCTATGAGCAGCTCCAAAAAATACCTTGGTTGTACCTTTTGGTTTGAGGCGTATTTGCAAAAATCGACGCTCGATGGACAGATGTGGGACAATACACTCGAAGGTTTGTTGCAGCACATTGGTCTCATGCGGACATTGAAAATTATCGTTACTATACAAGATAATATGGTTCGCTATTATTTTGGGGCGAACAAAGACCTTACTGAGATGTCGAATGTTCTCGATAAGATATCGTTTCGACCAATTGCGCCAGAAAATATTACCGTTCCAGTAGCTACCACTCAAGAACGGCTGGTAGCGTTTGTGACAGGCGGTAATTTACTTGATCTTCGCGAAAGAATCAGTGCTAACAGAGGCCATAAGCTAGAATGGTCATTATTCACACTGCGGCAAACCGCCCCCAATGCAGTGTATTGTAGCGTAGACTTGGTGTTCGCTCGGGCAAACGGCGAATATTCTTTTAGCCGCAAACGATTTTTCAACTTGCCAGGGCGTTTGATCGCAGTCAACTTTCGGGAGAATGAAAAATACGGCTATCAAAAGTTTGCCCATCACCTCGATATTAAAAAAAGTTTGCATATTTTCAGAAGCGACAATCACCAAGCGCTCATGGAAGTGCAAACCTATCCGTATTTGCCGAAAAATGCTTATTTCGACCTGACTAGCTATGACTTCGATAAACATTCGTTCATCATCGGTGCGACGGGGAGTGGCAAGTCAAAGTTTATAAGCTTGTTCATTGACCGGTTGTTGTCGTCGCCCTATGCACACAATTACCGAGTGGTAGTAGTGGATCCTCATGCGTCGCTCGAGCATGACATCGGTGGCATGCATGGAGCGAGCGTCATCAATTTTCGTTCGCGCGATGATAGCACTGGGTTGTTTGCCGAAGAAAATACTGACATATCGGCATCGACCGAACTAACGGCGACACTATTTAAGTCGCTTTTGGGAAGTCTATATAACTCGCAAGTCGATAGGGTGGTTCGCTATAGTTTGACCTGTCTTATGACGGCGCAAACGATGTCGCTTGGCAACCTGAAACGGTTTCTTATCGATGAAGCGTATCGAGCTAATATATTGAGACATATCGAAGTGTATATACCGCACAATGTCGGGCAATATATGACGGCAGAATATCCAAAGCTGATGCACGAACGATATAGTGAAGTAGTTGTGCCGATTGTCGAACTCATAGATGAAATAGAGCTGCAAGCGGGTGGCGAGCCTACGGATACATCGAAGTCTCTGGCGACTGTTGTAAAGGCAAATCCGCTGACTATTTTCTCGCTCAATAAGGTAGGCATGGGCGAAAAGGTTATCAAAACGGTGTCTGGACTATTGATTCAGCAGCTCTTTCTACTGGCGCAGGCACGGCAATTCAACGAAAAGATTATTCTCATCATCGATGAAGTATCGGTGGTGCAAAACCCGACCATTGCGCAAATACTTGCAGAAGCCCGAAAATACAATATGTTTGTCTTTTTGGCGCAGCAATATTTTGGGCAGGTAGATAAAACACTGCAAGATGCCATTTTTTCCAATGTGAGTAACTATTTTGTCTTTAAGGTTTCTGAGGCAGATGCTCGAGCCATAGAAGGGAATATTACTATGGAATTGCCACGAAAAATGACCATGGAGGCATCGTGGGTGGTGAGAGATACTGAAGATTTGAAGGTGCCTATTCTTACCTCGCTTGACCCGAGAGACTGCGTCGTTCGTATATCGAGCGAGGGAAAAGTGTTACCGGCATTTAAGGCGAAAACGCTTGACTATCAAGCACAGCCAGCCAAACCGCAGGAGGCACGAGATCTTACAAGCTATCGCAAGCAGCATTTGCCGGAAAAATATCGAGAATCGACAGAGATGAGCGGTAAGGTGAGTTTGGCGAGTAAGCCGCAGGAATTGCAGCCAGTTGAACCGAACTTAATGGAAGTATTGGCGCATCAATCATCGCGACGAAATCAAAGAAAGGGCAGAAGATAATGGACGAAAAAATAGCGAAGAAAATACTAGATGAAACAATTGGCCAGATTTTTCGGTATCAAAATCCGCTCAGTTTAGAGCAAGCTATGTTGCAGTTTGCCTTTGATGTTCGACTGCCGCAGCAGGTGTACGATGTCAAGACGAACCAGCCTACCTGGACGGCATCGATGGGGCAGAATCGCTATGCCACTATGCAGGGCATGCAGAAAATGATTGAAGGTGATGGCAATATGCGTCCAGCTAGGAATCTGACGAATCTTCAAGATGTTTTGGGTGCGTGGAATGAGATTAACTTTACCTCAACTGACAGGCAAATTGGTTCAAAAAATGTTGCTGAGTCGGACGGCGTGTATCATTCGGATGGCGTGTACCGATCGGTCGATATTCGTAAGTCGAACAATATTTTATTTAGCGATGGCGTCGATGGCTGCGACCATGTTGTGGCAGGGCAAACTTCAAAACGCTGTAATTTCGTGGTACGAGTAGAAGATAGCAAAGATATTGTAAACAGCTTTAATATCATTTGGTCGAGTAAAATTGCTAACAGTATGTTTATCCAAGATTGTTACGACCTCGACGAATGTCTTTTCTGTTCAAATATTGCTGGCAAGCGATTTTGTATCGCTAACATGCAATATGAAGAAGCGGAATATCGTCGGATTAAAGATATTGTGGCGCGGTGGGTTTTACAGAGCGCTTGAGGTGCATAAGATTATAACAAAGTAAAAACCGTACGCATTGGTACGGTTTTTACTTTGGTGCGGGTGGAGAGAATCGAACTCTCGTCTCAAGTTTGGAAAACTTACATACTAACCGTTGTACTACACCCGCATGAAGTGTTGCTGCTAGCTATTATAGCAGATTTTTGGTATGCTAACACTATGAAATTTGATCAATTTATTCGTCCTGGTCAGGGAAAGCCTTTGCATAGCAATGGGTTAACTGGTAGCTCGCTTGGCTCAGCGGGCGGTGCTGGATTTGGAGTGAGGAAGCAAGTCGATGGTCGAAGAAGTAGAGTTGTCGGCAGATATGCTGAGTCAAAGCTTGCAAATATGGAGAGTCAACGCGAGGAATATCGCGATAGTAGGTCGGCAGGAAGCAAAATAGATATTGTGCGGCCAACTCGAAATGATGGCGCGGCTGTAGGTTCTCAACCGCCATCACGATCCACTGGTCCGCGTCGATTCACCGAACCAACGCCGAGACCTCGACCAAACTAACTTAACAATAGTCTGGCAGTCTGGTATAATAATGTGAGTTCAAATATGGCGACTGTAGCTCATTTGGTTAGAGCGTCGGGTTGTGGTTCCGAAGGTAGAGGGTTCGATCCCCTTCAGTCGCCCCACACTAAAGCACCTAGGTAGATCCTAGGTTTTTTAGTTGGGGAAAAGGCTACCATTCGGTGATGGTAACGATATCGGCGCCAATTTCGTTCAGGCGGTTGGCAAAATCTTCATAACCACGATTGATATTATAAACATTGCGAAGGATAGATTTGCCAGGAGCCGCTAGCATAGCAAGAAGTATGACTACTGAAGGCCGCAGAGCTTCTGGCGCAACAAGATCCGCTGGCTTCCATTTGGTTGGGCCGCCAATGTATACGCGGTGCGGGTCGATCATTTCCACTCTTGCGCCCAGCTTGGTCAGCTCGGTAAAGTAAATAGCTCTATTTTCATAACTCCAATCGTGCACCAATGTCCTGCCAGTTGCTACGGTGGCAATAAGCCCCAGAAATGGCAGGTTATCCATATTTACACCAGGAAACGGCATGCAGTGGAGCTTATCTTTTGGTGCGACAAGTTGTGATTCTTCAAGGGTGATATCAACCAGGCGAGTACGACCATTATCGGCGACATATTCGGGCGATTGCTTATATTGCAAGTTCATTTGACTTAGTATTGCCAACTCTAGCTCGGTAAATTCGATGGGTACTCGTGTGATAGTAATGGGCGACTGAGTGACGATGCCGGCAGCAATGAGACTCATCGCCTCTATAGGATCTTCACTCGGTGAATAGTCGATATCTTTATTGATGTGTTTTTTACCACGAATTTTTAGAACCGTTGTGCCGATACCTTCAATCCTAACTCCTAATTTTTCTAAGAAAAAACACAAATCTTGTACCATATAGTTGGGGCTAGCGTTACGAATAGTCACCTCGCCGTCGTATAACGCAGCAGCCATAATGACATTTTCGGTAACGGTGTCACCCCTTTCAGTAAGAAGAATCGTCTTTTCAATTTTTTGAGGGGTAACAGTGGCGCTGTAGTGATGGGTTTTTGCCTCGACTGCCAGGCCAAATGGAGCCAACCCCGCTAGGTGCGGCTCGACAGTTCTGGTGCCAATACTGCACCCACCAGCAAAAGGCAGTTCGAAGCTGGAGTATTGGTGTAAGAGTGGTCCGAGAAACATCAGTACAGTACGAGTTCGTTTTGCTGCTGCTTCGTCCATATTTTCGAGTTTTAACACTTTTGGCGGGGTAATCTCTAGGTCGTTGCCAGGAAGCCACTTCATTTTTACGCCAATACTTTCGAGCACCTCGATGATACGATTTACTTCTTCAATGCGCGCAACTTTCCGTAGAGTAGTCTTGCCTTTGTTGAGCAAGCTGGCGCATAGTAAGGCGACAGCAGCATTTTTACTGGTTTTCACGCGTATATTACCGCTTAGCTTACGACCACCGTTTATAACAAAGTTGGTTTTGCCAGAGTTGTTGAGGGTAATTATATCACTAGACAGCACTTCGCCAATTCGTGCGACCATATCGAGGCTGATATTTTGCTTGCCCTTCTCGATACGGTTGATGGCTGATTGACTGGTGCCAATGGCAATTGCCAACTCTGTTTGGGTCATGTGCTTGCTGGTGCGAATTTGCTGAATCAGTGAACCGATTTTCTCGAGATATGTTGGCTGCTTCATACTTTACAATATATCACAGATGATATATTTTTTCAAGTCTACTGCATAGTGCTACAATAGAATAGAGCAACAAGGAGGTAAAAACTATGCAGGACGATCCAATTTTTGGGTTCATTACAGATGAAGAGCAGCGTGAGCGAGATGGCTTAGAGCTGATACCAAGTGAAAATTATGTGAGCAGGGGAGTGCTAACGGCCTTAGGCAGTGTATTTACCAACAAATACTCCGAAGGCTATCCAGGCAAGCGATATTACGGTGGCCAACAATACACTGACCAAGTAGAACAGCTAGCAATTGATAGAGCAAAGAAGTTGTTTGGAGCCGATCACGCCAATGTGCAACCTCATAGTGGTGCACCTGCCAATGAAGCAGTATATAGCGCATGGCTCGAGCCAGGCGATACGGTGCTTGCTATGGATTTGAGCCACGGTGGGCACTTAACCCATGGAGCGCCGGTTACCAGGAGTGCTCAGCTATACAACTTTGTGCGTTACAAGATGAAAAATATTGCTACTGGTGAGATAGATTACGACGAACTGCGAAAACTGGCATTGAAGCACAAGCCAAAGATTGTTTTGGCTGGCTTTAGCGGCTATCCTCGCGAACTTGACTATGCGAAATTTGCCGAAATAGGCAATGAAGTAGGGGCGCTACTTATGGCAGATATGGCGCATGTAGCAGGGCTTATTGCTGGTGGTGTAGCAAAAAACCCGTTTGACTATGGTTTTCATGTTATTACTACCACGACGCACAAGACACTCAGGGGCCCTAGGGGCGGCATGATTTTGAGTAAAGGTATAGTAAGTAATCCGCTGAAGAAGCCAGAGAAAACCTTAGAAAATATTCCAACCCTTATAGACCGGGCGGTGTTTCCTGGTATGCAAGGTGGTCCGCATATGCATAGTATTGCTGCTAAAGCAGTTGCTTTTGGCGAAGCATTGCAGCCAGAGTTTAAGAAGTATGCTCAGCAGGTGGTGAAAAATGCCAGTGTTCTCGCAGATGAGCTCAAGAAGCGCGGGTTTGTTCTCGTAACTGGCGGTACGAGTAACCATCTTATTCTCGTGAATGTGCAAGAAAGCTTTGGCATAGATGGTAAGGCAGCTGAAGAAGCACTCGATGCGATAGGCTTGACGCTGAATAAGAATGCCATTCCGGATGACCCCAATCCACCATTTCGTCCAAGTGGTATTCGCCTTGGCACTCCGGCTCTCACTACAAGGGGGCTAGCGGAGGAGCATATGTCGATGATTGCTGAGTGGATGCTGAATGCTATCGAGGCTCGTGATAATACCGAAGTGCTTGCTGCTATTCACGCAGAAGTTACTCGTTTCGCACGGCAGTTTCCATTGCCAAGTGATCGCGCATAGTCGAGCTGTGCTAGATACTAAATATGCCACATCCGTGGCATATTTAGTATAAATACTAGTTCTTAGCAACCTGTACCGAGAGTGGTATTGTCTGATTCTCCACCAGCAACCCAGCTAATACGAGCACCAGTGCCACTATTACATTGTGTGTATTGCACGGCGTTTTGATCTACGGCAGTAGTAGTTCGGATACTGTTAGGATTGTCGATTTTTGCCTCTTGTGGCCCAAGTGCTGGGGTGCCGTTAGCGGTGCAACCCGCAGTACCGACGCCACTTCCTGATCCAGTAGCGTTTGTATGATTTAAGGCAAAATTACAGTAGGTTGGGTAGCCTGTCTGTACGGTGTTCCACGCTTCTGCTTTTTTAGCAATCTGTCCTGTGAGCGATTTGGCGGCACTTATTTTGCCTCGGTTTTGTATACCGTTATACGCCACAATCGAAATGGTCGCAAGAATCGCAATCACGACGATGACGATCAGAAGCTCAACGATGGTGAAACCGCGAGATTTGATATTGTTTGACATATTAATTTGTGCCCCCTGCTTTATTAAATAATGGTTATGTTTTTATGATAGCACTGAATGGGAGGAGGTGCAAGAGGGGAGCACCACGAGAAATGAAATGAGCGGCCTTACGGCTGCTCATTTATGCTGTTGTTTGACGCCGATCTTTAAGAAGTTGCAGTACAGCCCGTCCCTGCCGTGGTTGTGGCTGTGGCTGCTCCAAGCGTTTTTAGTACCGCAACTGGGGTAGATGCTGCGAAGTCCCAGTGCCAAATACAAGCACCACCAGTTCTCTGTCGATAGACGATTGATTCGCCATTATTGTAGGTTGCTGCCGCACCAACTCCACCTGTGCCGGTACCAGATACATATGCTTTCACTGCTGCAGTGTTATCGAGCTTTGCTTCAGGCACATCGGCATGAGTAAAGCCAGCTGCATCTACTGGATAAGAGCTCATAACAGTGTTGTAGGCTTCGGCTTTCTTTGCAATTTGGCCAGAGAGTGAAGCTCCCGACGATGTCTTGGCCCTATTCTGGATACCGTTATACGCCACTATCGAGATAGTTGCCAAAATGGCAATCACGACGATGACGATCAGAAGCTCAACGATGGTGAAACCGCGAGATTTGATATTGTTTGACATATTAATTTGTGCCCCCTGCTTTATTAAATAGTTGTTATGTTTTTATGATAGCACTGAATGGGGGGGGGTGCAAGAGGTCCATGTAGCTTTAGTTAACAGCCACCACCGAATGAGACACCGATAGGGTTTGCCGCAGTATTTTTCGTATAGTCCCAGTAGTAAGTCATCCCGCCATTGCTGCATAGGCGGTACACAACTGCCTTGCCACTCTTGTAAGTATTTTGGTTGCTCGCCCCATTGGTACCACTACCGTTTACCCACGATATGAAGGCAGAAGTATCGGTAAGCTTGGCTTCAGCAACAGTTGTGGTTTGCAGGTTTGTAAGTGTTGGCCAGGTAGAATAGACGGAGTACCATCCTTTTGCTTTGAGGGCTCCCTGTGAAGCAAGCGTTTCTCCCGATGCTGTCATATTGTTATTCTTGGCAGAATTGTAACTTGTTACTACGAGGGCGGTGATGATGGCAACGACGGCGATAACAATCACTAGCTCAACAACAGTGAAGCCGGTGGATGCGTTTTGTCGATGACGAAGTAAACTTGACATATGGGTTATCCTGCAATGAAAGTTATGTTATCGAGAGATATCCAGCCGTTGGTGATGCCAGAATCGGTCAGTATGATATCTCCATTGGTGTTAACATCTACCCTGACGCTTTTCTCGGCATTGCTATTTACGCCCAGGCCAATTATTCTTGTGCTTGGGCGGAAGCCCGTGGGGAGGTTGGCGATAGTAGTTGGGTTTGTGATGGTACCACTCTTGATCATTCCCGATAGAGTAACAATATTTCCAGATTTTGTGTAAGACGGCGGCGCATATCCGCCAGTTCCGTAGTCTACCCAACCATTTTGGAGTGTTAAGTTGGTAATTGTGCCAGTGTAAGCACCGGAGTAGTAGGCGATACTTGGTGCGAGCCAGCTCACTAAGTAGTTTCTCCAGGACAGTTTAGATCTTTGGTTGGCATCTTGAACGGTTATAGCAGTTGATGCCTGGCCTCCATGGTCATGAACGGGGAATAGCCTCGAGTATACACTTCTAGTTGCGGTAGTTGGGAAGTGAGAAATGAGATCGTAGTTAGGAGGGGTGCCAGAGATATTTTTCTTAATAAGTCCTTCAATATGCACTCTGTTTGTTGGGTCAACACAAGCTCGTAGCGGTCCCCATGAACTACCGTAGTTGGCCCAGTTGGAAGAAGCATAAGTGAGGTTCGACCAAGTGCAGCTAGAACCAGTTGGCATGAATCGAATATTGTCCAGTGATATCCAGCCCGTATTGCCATTTCTGTATAGTATAGAGCCGTCAGTGAGGATATCTATGCGCCCTGTAGTATTCGATCCATTTTTTGTGAGATAAATATTCCTCTGGCTGGGGCGGTATCCTGGAGGGAGGACGGCTATGACATCATTTTCTGGTACACTGCCCGTTTTCTTGACAAGGCCGCGCAAAAATATTTCGCCATTGGTTGCTTTTGTAAAACCGAGTGCATATCCTGCTGAATAGATCTCCCAGTCGTTATCTAAGTTTAAACCGTCCCATAAAGGTGTCTTAGCTGAATAACTAACGGCACTCGATGATCCTGCGATATTTTTTGCCGTCACCTCTACCGATACTTGCTTATCATGCCCAGCATTGACGGTGTATTCAGTTTCAATGCTGTTTGATAGGCCATTTTGCCATGCGCCGCTATCGATCCGATAGCGAAAATCATAAAAGTTTGAGCCAGGTAATCCACTCCAATCAAAGGTAACTGTAGCGGGTCCTAGGAATGTATGGGTGATCTGCGGGCTGGTGGGTGCTACGGCCAAATCCTTGGTGGGATTGATTTTTGTAGCACGAACCGCAGCAGTGACATCTATAGAATCACCAGCGATAGTAGAGCTACTAGTGAGGCTTACTTGAATGGAGTCAGCTTGGAGAATCTGTGACCCAGTGACGGCTGTAGTGCTACTAGGGCTAGAGTAGTAAGTAGTGGTTATGGCGCTGACATTTTTTAGCACCTCAGTATCTTCAGCTGGACAAGCAGTAGTTATTACTTTGCACGACTTTTTTTGCCACGGCGTATCGCATACTTGGTTAGAATCATTGGTGTTATAGCTTGGAACAACGGTTCGCTTCTTGAGCGTTGTGCCGTCTATGAAATAGATAATTAGTATTTGCAGGGGATTATTCAGCTCTTTATTGCCTGAACATGCGAAAGGCTGGTTGTTGTAATACACTTGTTTTCGGGCGGAGTTGTAGGGGTTGTTGGTAGTGGCATTTTGTTGCAGTATAAGATATTTGCTTGTATCATTAAAATCACCCGATCCGTTGAATCCGTTATTGACACCTTGAGGAGAAGCGATATTGGTTGTTTTAGTGAGTGCTCCGGTGCTGATACGAATATCTTGCTCAATTTGATCGAGGGCTGCCTGGACGCTAAAAGTAGCATCGACTCGTGCTTTTGATTTTATGGCATCGCCAGTGAGAATAGTCAAGAATCCGATGACAATACCAATCGTTATCATAACAAGGGGGACTACTACCGCTACTTCCACTAGTGTGAACCCACGGTTTTGCCTGTGACTATCGTGTAAGGATGGCATGAGATACTTTCTCGGTAGCACCGCTGCTATTTTTGTATTCTACATAGGCCGTGATTCGTTTTAGAGTAGTGGTCGTACCGTAAGGACAAGAGATAACCACTCTTAACTGAGGGCTGGCGAGCCCTGAATTACTGCTTGGTAAGAGAGAATTAGCATTTACGGGACCAGAGGCAGTACAGTTATTGACTGTTTGGTCGGCATATTGTCGTAATGCTTGGTAAGCATAGTTACTGGCGATGGCTTGTTCACGACTTTCAGTGCTGTTATTGAGCACTATACCGTACACTTGATATGCTCCAGCGATAAAGAGCACTGCGATAAAGAGTGTAATAAGTACTTCGACTGCTGTAAAACCAATTTGCTGCTGGTGGTTCATCGGTTTTTGCTCGTTATTTTTTGTATGGTATTGTCGACTTCTGAGCGATAATATAGGTTAAAAGCTCGGCATTCACTGGAAGGTAAATTACATAGTACATAGGTGTCGCTACTGTTAAGAGCGAGTGGTTGATAGATGAAAGTATTCAGCGCTGGCGTTTGCGCAGTGGCAGTTCTGGCGACGGCTATGCTGTATCCGGTTGCGCCTGGGGCTTTCAGGTTTTTACTATCGAAGCCATCGTTGCCGAATAATGCCTCGAGTTTTACGATGTTGATCGGCCACGGATTGGCTGTCGAGTCGGCAGTACAGCCAGTATTACAGCTATCGGCGATAACACTAACTCTAGGATAAGTACCAGCTTCGACGGGAGGAGCAGTATTGCCATGACTATACATACTTTCTAGATAGCGAGCGATGTTTTCGGCTTTTGTTCTTCGTTCGGTATCTCTGGCGTTTTGTTGAGTTTGGCTAAATCGAGCTACACCGATGGCCGCTAAGATACCAATAACAGTGATAACGATAACTAACTCAACGATCGAAAATCCACGGCCCTTCATTAGTATTTAGCATATGCTTTTTTGGACAAAAAAGCAAGGTTAAATCTCGAGTGGCTCTTGCTCAATGCCAATGCGAAACATATCGCGAACTGCCTGAATGATTTCTTGGCGAGCAGCTGCAAGGTCGGCATAGCTGGTAGCCGATTCGTTGATAAGTACCAGAGCGTTTTTATCGTGAATGCGCATACCGTGTAGTAGTTTCCCCTTTAGGCCAACTTGTTCGATAAGCCACCCGGTAGGTACTTTGTGCTGGTTGTTTGGCATATCGTATGCTGGCATATCGGGAAATTCTTTCATGATATCTTGATAGAGCCAATCATCGATAATAGCATTTTTGAAGAACGAGCCTGTATTTGGCCGTTCCTGCGGATCGGGGAGCTTATCGGCACGAATTGCTACGACGGCATCGCGAATAATTTGCGGTGAGTAGAGAGATACATGGTGCTCTTCAAAATAGTTTTCGATAGCAGTGTAAAATGGCGGTTCAGGGGGATTTTTTGAAAGGCGAATAGTCACGGCAACAATAGCATATTGATGTGCAGCCGAACCTCTAAATATACTGTGACGGTACGAAAAACCGCAATCGTCGTTCGAAAGAGTTACAAATTGCTGTGATGGTATGTGGTAGGCATCGACGGCCTCGATAGCTTCCGATACCTCTTGGCCGTAGGCACCAATATTTTGCACTGGCGCTGCGCCAACTGTACCAGGAATTGCCGATAGCGCCTCAATACCACTGAGCCGCAGCTCAACCGTTTTTCGTACTGTTTCATCCCAATTCTCCCCTCCGCCAATCTTGATAGCGGTGTAGCTAGGAGTATCTTCTATGACTTGCCAGCCCATGATGCGA
The DNA here is from genome assembly GCA_937858705.1 of uncultured Candidatus Saccharibacteria bacterium. Taxonomy (GTDB): domain Bacteria; phylum Patescibacteriota; class Saccharimonadia; order Saccharimonadales; family Saccharimonadaceae; genus SZUA-359. The sequence continues at coordinate 20,519 of CALLZM010000014.1, forward strand.
TTGCGAATAACTAAACCGTTAAACCCCTCATCTCGAGCAATAGTATTGCTACCGCCACCGAGGATAAAGATAGGAAGTTGTTGTCCGCTAGCTCGTTCACATAACTCCATCATGTCTTCGGGCGAATGAGCTTCAGCCATAAACCGTGCCTTACCTCCAAGACGCATAGTGGTATAGGTTTGAAGCGAGATGCCAGTATGAATTTCCATATATGGTAATAATACCACATGCGGCATACTTCTATTTATAGACACTGTTCTATATACTAATGTGTATGCTTAAAAATTATACAAAACTTGCATCGGCAGAAGAGATTGACCAGATGATTGGCGGGTTGGCTCGAAAAATCATAGCAGACTATCCTGAAACATCGCCGCTATTTGTGGTGTTGCTCCGAGGCGCTGCGCCATTTGCTAGTAAATTGGCGTTTGCTTTGACCAGGATTGAACCGAACTATCATCCAGACTTAGATTATATGCTCGTGAGTACCTATGGTAAGGATCATCATGCCAAGGAGCCTGTCATAGTTGCCGATCTTGCTCCAGACACACAGGTGGCTGGAAGAACAGTTATCGTTCTTGATGATGTGATTGATTTGGGTGTGACCTCTGATTTTGTAAAGGAAATACTCGTAGAGCGAGGCGCTCAAGAGGTGAAATTGGCAGTGTTTGCCTCAAAAGCAGTACCATCACGACAATCTCAGGCGGACTACTGCTGTATGGCCGTTGGCGACAAATGGTTAGTAGGGTTTGGCCTCGATGATGCTACTGTGGCACATGAAGGATATCGCTGGCTCGATGAGCTGTATGAAATAAAAAAGAAAATATCGCTGGAAAACCAGTCATGATGCATCATCTCTCAACTAAAACGAAGCTCATAGTCATGGGCGCAACCATGAGCGCGCTCTTCTTGGTGGCGCTGGACCAGACTATCATTGCGACTGCACTGACTGCCATTGTTGAAGAATTTGGGAGCTATTCGAGCCTTGGCTTTATCGTTACTGCGTATTTGTTGATGACGACAGTGACCGTTCCTCTTGCTGGTAAGCTTGGCGACATGTATGGCCGCAAGCCGCTCCTGATCACTGGAGTAGCTATATTTACCATCGGCTCGTTGCTGAGTGGCATGGCGCCATCGATTGAATGGCTTATCGCATGGCGAGCGCTTCAGGGTATTGGCGGAGGTATTATTACCGCGAATGCGTTTACTATTGTTGGTGATCTTTTTGCGCCTCGAGAACGCGGTAAATGGCAAGGGCTTATCGGTGCAGTATTTGGTATGAGTTCGGTCATCGGACCACTATTGGGCGGTTGGCTAACTGATGGGCAGGTACTTTTTGGTATGACGACAAATTGGCGTTGGACATTTCTGATCAATGTGCCGATCGGTATTATCGCTACTATTCTCATCGCTCGGTTTTCTCCAAAAATCAAGCATGACAGTGTCCATAAACCAGATTATTTGGGGGCACTTTGTATCACCGTTGCACTATCGGCATTAGTACTAGCGGTCGACAATACAGAGATTATCTTTAGCTCACTGATTGATGGCGGAGTGAGCCTCGGTTTGATAAAGGGAATACTCTTCACGGTGGCGATTGTGGCGGCTGCAGCGTTCATTCAAACTGAGCGAAAAGCCAAACAGCCTATTTTGCCGCTGCGATTTTTCAAAAATCGTACTTATAGCCTCATTATCATCGCGTCGCTACTATTTGGAGCTGCGTTTATGGGCGCGATTTTGTACCTAACGCAATTTAATCAGCAGGTGTTTGGTGCTGACGCATCAGGTGCGGGATATATGTTACTGCCAATGGTGGGAGGTATGATGGTTAGCTCTATCACTATTGGTCGATTGATTAGTCGAATTGGCAGGTACAAGCAGTTTATTATTGCTGGTTTTGCGATGACGACGCTCAGTGTGCTAGCATTGCTGACAATGCAGCCAGACTCACCGTATTGGCACGAAGCGCTTATTATGGTGCTAGCAGGGCTTGGTATGGGCATGTGTATGCCGATTTTAAGCCTTGCAGTGCAAAATGAGTTTACGCAAAAAGATCTTGGTGCGGCAACGGCGAGTGTTCAGCTTTTCCGGGGGCTTGGCTCGACCGTCGGTACGGCGCTATTTGCTGGCGTACTAACGGCTAGCTTCATGCAAAGTATTGGCGCTCCAGAATCGATTGCATATGTTGCAACACTAAAGAAATCACCTGAATCTGCCAAAATGCTTGAAGGAGAGATCAATGCCGATACGCTACTCCAAATAAATATGCGTAAAGAAGCTATCACTAAAGGCGCCGAGGAGAATTTTGCGACGATGCCATCAGGCGTAGCCGAGCCAGCACGACAGCAATTCAGCGAACAGCAACAGGAATTTAGTGATAAAGTAGTCCGGGCGTTTACAGATGCGTTGCATCATATCTTTGCTATCGGGGCTGTTCTGATGGCAATTGCCTTGGTGGCTGTTAGCTTTATCAAAGACAAGAAGTTGCGAGATGCACCAACACGGGCGACTATTGGTGAGTAACCACGCACGATTATAGAATATCGATGTAAATAAAACTACATTCAAAACCGAGAAATAAACAGATACAAATATTGACTTTTTTGTCTCACTATGCTATAATGAAAAGATAGGCTTGACTCAAAATGCTTCATTTTGGTAAGATACTCTTTGTGTCTGGTGGCGTTTAGCTCATTGAGGAGAGAAATAAAAGGTCGAATCAACGTCTTATGGTAGCCAGGCAAGTACTAAATAAAGGAGTACAAAACACATGCCAATCGCAATCGATTTTGCACCTTCACGGGGCAAAAGGGTCGCAGTGGATGTGGTGCCTGCCAAATGGCAGCTGTATATCGCTCAATAATTAGCGTGTACGCTACGGCTCTCATGATAGGATAATATCCTAGGGCCAAATCCAAAAAAAGAAAACACCCCAAGGCACCGGGGTGTTTTATATTGTCTATTGTTCTGCAGGTTATTCTTCGGTGACCTCGATGCCAGCTTTTTTGAACTCTGGCATAAGAATGAGTTTGATAAGATCGTCTGGGCTGGCGTAAATAGGGGTGGTATCTCGAGCTGCAGGAACGATCTTGCCGTCTTTGACATGCTGATCAACCTTTTTACCATTGATGAACAGTGAAGGGGTGCCCGTCACGCCACGGCTTTTGCCTATTGCTTGGTCGAAGTCGATTTTCTTGGATACAGCCTGAGAAGTCATGTCTTTTGCGAACTTTTCTTTATCGAGGCCGAGGTTAACAGCATATTCGGTGAATGTCTGGGCTCTTTCATTGGCATTGAGCCCCTGCCAGGCGGATTGGTTGGCAAACAGGACATCGTGCATTTCCCAATACTTATTTTGCAGACCAGCAGCTTCAGCGGCAGCGGCAGCGGCTCTGGCATTTGGGTGAAGGCTTGGAATAGGGAAGTTGCGGAATACGAAGCCTATTTTGTCTTTGTATTTTTCGGCCACTTGCTTTATGACTGGCGCGGACTGGGCGCAGCCAGGGCATTGATAGTCGGCATATTCAAATAGAAGCACCTTTGAGTCTGCTTTGCCAAGAACATGATCGCCAATTTGGCCATTTTTCTCTGATGGTCCCTGAACGGTCGCAGCGTCAATGCTAGATACATCTATTTTCTCTCCCTTTGATAGAAATATTAAGCCACCGATGAACGCAACGACTAGGCAGGCAAAAATTATCCAGGTTTTTTTAGTCATGAGTGTATACCTCTCCTTTGAATTTACACAGTTATGATACTATTCTAGTGTATCACTATTGGTTAAGCTATGCCACGATAGAAATGGACGACAAATGATACAATACATACATGATATGGATAGCAATTATATTGATAGTGGGGTTGATTTTGGTGGCCTCAATCGAGCCGCAGGGTAGTAAGTTGAGTGATTTTGAGTCAAAACGACGGATTGATAATGATGATTTAGAGGCGCTTCTTGACTATCGTAGAGGTAGTACCCGTGAATATTTACTCACTTGGCGACAGGTTGTTGTCGCCTGGTTGTTGGTGATTATTTCGGCGTTACTGGTTGTAGCGGAAGGCTGGGGCTTTGGTGTTTTGTGGGGTATGATTATTTCACTTGTGTATGGTCGACTAGCTTCACTCGCTGTCATCCGACGATTTACGCAGAGGTATTATGAACGATTTGAGTCGACCATGCTGTCTTTTGCTGAAGCGACCAAGCGATATATTGGCCCATTTCGTAGCTGGTTTGGCGCCCAGAGCCGACAGATTGAGATTGGCTCACGAGATGAATTGCAGTTTATTATCGATACTGCTACTAATTCTGTTCTTGCAAAAGATGAACGACAAACTATGCTGAGCGCTCTTGATTTTAAGGAAAAAAAGGTGAGCGATTATATGACGCCGCGGAGTGTTGTCGATACTATTGGTGTTAGCGAATTGCTTGGTCCGCTGGTTCTCGATGATCTGCACAAAACTGGTCACAGTCATTTTCCAGTAATAGATGGAGATATCGATCACATTGTCGGGATGCTGCATATTCAGAACTTATTTGCGCTGAAAAATCGCGAATCATTGTCGGTACGCGAAGTTATGGACACACAAGTGTTTTATATTCGCGAGGACCAGTCCCTCGATAAAGCTTTAGGCGCATGCATTAAAAAACGCCGTTCGTTGCTTGTGGTAGTAAATCAGTATCGTGAAACGGTAGGGGTGATTACGGTTGAGGATATCATCGAACAACTGATTGGCCGTAAGATTATCGATCAGTTTGATGAATACGATGACCTCCGTGCAGTCGCCGAAACCAATCCAAGGAAGAACAATTTGCCCAAACGAGGCGAAGATATAGCGTAATAGCTCGACAAATGATACAATAACAGATATGCAAACGCGAATATATACAGAACAAACACCTCATAAAGTAGGCGAAACTATTACGGTTGCTGGCTGGGTGCAGTCAAGGCGTGACCATGGTGGTTTGATTTTTATCGATCTGAGAGATCATACTGGCTTAGTGCAGCTGGTGGTAAACCCTGATGATGCGGCACTATTTGCAGTAGCTGAAAGCCTTCGTGATGAATTTGTTATTTCTGCTGTGGGCGAAGTGAAGGAGCGGGGCGAAGGACTGGCGAACCCGAACATTGCGAGTGGGGCAGTCGAAATCGCGGTGCATGATCTCACGATTTTGAACCGTGCCCAGGCCTTACCCATCCAGCCATTTTCTGAAGCACAGGCAAACGAAGAGTTGCGCTTGAAATATCGCTATCTTGATCTGCGTCGCCCAAAAATGCAAACTATGCTAAAGAAGCGCGCGCAGATGTTTTCGCGTATTCGCGAGTTCATGGAAGGGCACGACTTTACTGAAGTCACGACACCTATCCTGGCAAATTCTAGCCCTGAAGGTGCGCGTGATTTTCTTATCCCGAGCCGTCTCCATGAAGGGAAATTTTATGCTTTGCCGCAAGCGCCTCAGCAATTCAAGCAGTTGCTGATGGTAGGCGGTGTATCTCGGTATTACCAATTGGCGACCTGTTTTCGCGATGAAGATCCACGGGCCGATCGTTTGTATGGTGAATTCTATCAGCTTGATGCCGAGATGAGTTTTGTCGACGATGGCGAAACGGTCCGGTCTGCCTTCGACCCACTCATTAAGCAGCTCTCGACTGAATTTGCTGGTAAAAAACTATTATCTGAGAAGATACCGCGCATTCCCTATATTGAAGCAATGGAAACATATGGTTCTGACAAGCCAGACTTGCGCTTTGGGATGGAACTGGTTGAACTAACTGATGTATTTTCAACAACAGAATTTGGTGTATTTAAACATGCCGAATGCATTAAAGCGATTTGTGTTAAAAATGGCGCTTCCTTGAGTCGTAAGCAAATCGACAGGTTTACCGATAGTGCGAAAAGTGAAGGTGCTGGTGGATTGGCCTATATCACCTACGAGGAAGGTGAGGCAAAAAGTCCTATCGCTAAATTCTTGTCAGAGACTGAGCTTGAAGCCGTCAAATCAAAACTTGGCGCAACAGATGGCGATGCGATTTTCTTCGGTGCCGATAAGCGAAATATCGTAAATAAAGTACTTGGCAAGCTTCGCAGTGAATTTGCCGATCATTTTGAGCTCAAAGATCCAAATGTTATCGCTCTCGCATGGATTATCGATTTTCCGTTCTATGAATGGGATGAGTCGCGCCAAAAGGTTGATTTCGGTCACAATCCATTTTCTATGCCGAAGGGCGGTTTGTCGGCGCTTGAGGGTGTTGAAACCGACGATGACAAGCTGGCTATTGTCGCCGACCAATACGACATGGTCATGAATGGGTATGAAATTTGTTCTGGTGGTGTCCGCAACCACAATCCAGAGGTGCTCTACAAAGTCTTTGGCCTATTGGGTTATGATGCAAACTATGTTGAGGCTAAGTTTGGTGCTATGTTGAATGCCTTCAAGTACGGCGCACCACCACACGCTGGCTGTGCTTTTGGCGTCGACCGTATGTTTATGGAGCTCATGAACGAGTCAAATATTCGTGAAGTCATCGCTTTTCCAAAAAATGGTTCTGGCGTCGATGTGATGATGAATTCGCCGTCGGCCGTCGAATCAGCGCAGCTAAAAGACTTAGGGCTGTAATTTTTCTCTCATTCAGTAACATCTCTTTTCAGATTGATAGTATCGGTCGGTAGCTGTTTTTTAGTACGAAGCTACTGTCCTTTCGGTGTATTTTTTCGCTGTTCAAGAAATGCAGCGATAAGGCCGACTATCAAAACGATAGCCGCTACATAGAGGAGGCCATTGATAAGCCATGCAGCCACGCGAAACACAAGGCTTACCGCCCATGCGCCAACGATAATGACTGCGATGATGAAGATGAGTCGAGATGCTTTCATGTTTTTAGTATACTAAATGAGTGCGAAAACAGCAATTTCAAGAGTTATTACAGCGAAAAGGTTGTGAACTATATCGTGATATGCCATGGCGGCAAGATACACGGCCGTATTATATATTGGTGAGCGAGCTCATGCTTCAGCAAACGCAAGTAGCTAGGGTTGTGCCAAAGTTTGAGCGGTTTATCGCCCAGTTTCCAGATGAAACGACACTAGCGGATGCGAGTTTAGCAGAGGTGTTGGTACAGTGGCAGGGTCTGGGCTATAATCGCCGGGCGAAGTTTTTGTGGCAAGCTGCACAGATGGTGGTACGGGAGTATAGTGGCCAATTTCCTCGGGATATACAAGGGCTATTGAGTTTGCCTGGTGTAGGTAAGAATACCGCCGGTGCAATAATGGCCTATGCGCATAACCAGCCAAGTATTTTTATCGAAACCAATATCCGTACTGTATATATTCACCATTTTTTTCAAGACGCAACTACAGTGACCGATACAGAGATTGCTAAAAAGCTCCAAGCGACACTTGACTGTGAGAACCCACGAACATTTTACTGGGCCTTGATGGACTATGGTGCATACCTGAAGTCGCAAGGTATCAAGACAAATAGTCGCTCGCAGCAGTATAAAAAACAATCAAAACTCGAAGGGAGTATTCGTCAAGTTCGTGGGCAGATTGTTAAGGCGCTGGCTGAGCATACTCAGCTTTCACAGCGAGACCTACGGAGGCTTCTTGAAGCTGATGATCGATTTGATATAGCTATGCAAGGACTCATAAGAGATGGGATTATCTGCGTAGAGCATGACGAGGCTACGCTATGCAGCCAGAAAATGATATAATGAACCTATGCAAAAGGTTGTTATATTGCTCAGTGTGCTAGGAGTATCTCTGGCGCTTGCTATGCCAGTTTTGGCAAGAGATTTCGTATTGAGCGATCAGCAGATTGAAGATATTCGTGCGAGCTGCGTGAAGTCGCAGGCTGCTTTGAAGCGAGTTCATACCTCTGATGCGCTGTTACGGGTTAATATCGGCCAGCGATATGAAAATATTTCGCTTCGACTGATGGCCCCGCTCAATAGCCGGATAGCGCTAAATGGTCTCGATGTAGTTGATCTAGCAACGACGACCACTAGCTATAACCAAGAGCTGAAAGATTTCGTAAAAAACTATCGTGAATATGAAACAACAGTCGCAAATGCTCTCAAGCTGAAATGTAGCGAGCAGCCTGTTGAATATTATTCATTAGTGGACGCATCCCGTGAAGGCAGGGCGTTTGTACGGGCAAATATGGTACGGCTAGACCAGCTAATTAAGCAATATCGTAGCCAGGTGAGTGATTTTAGCCAGAAGCGAGATCTCAAATGAACCACCTTGACGAACTGAAACATGAAGCGAAGACTATGAGCTCATGGCGGCAAAACAAGTTCTTGCTTTTCGTGTTTGGCTCGATCGTAATAGCGCTTTTTTTGGTATTTATTGCTATGAGAATGTACATCAGTAGTGGCGCATCTCAGCTTGACTTGAGTTTACCAGCGTACAATGAGGTGCGTGATCAGATTGATGTAAAAGAAGAGACGAAGAGCTTCTCGCCAACCGGTCCTATAAATGCTGAGGTCATGGAAGAGTTCTTGCGATTGTTTGATGAGCAATCCCAGCGCGTTGTGGGTGTCGATGGCTTTAATGACCAGGCCCTGAGTAACAAGTCGCTTGAATTACAGGATATCAATAAGGGTCAGTAATGTACTATCAGCTTGTTGATTCGCTTCTTGATGATGCCGTCATCTCTGCACTAAAGAATGGTGATATTATTGTGTTGCGGACGGACACTCTATACGGGGTGTTGGCTCGTGCTAATGATGATCGGGCGGTAGAGAAGGTGTATGCAGCCAAGCGGCGATCGCAAGATAAGTCATCTATCGTATTGATCTCTTCTGTCGACCAATTGTATGATCAACCTACAGAGACGGAAAAGCAACTGATGGAGAGCGTGTGGCCTGGCCCGAATAGCGTGATTGTGAAGGGCACTCGGGCGCCTTTGTGGCTGCGGCGAGACAATGGTTCGGTGGCATATCGGTTGCCAGATTATGCAGAACTACAACAGCTTATAGATCAAGTTGGTCCGCTCATTGCCCCGAGCGCAAACCCTGAAGGGCATGTTCCGGCTACGACTATCCAAGAAGCTATCGATTACTTTGGTGATTCAGTAGCAGTGTTTGTTGACGGCGGCATAGTTGAGTCGGCCAAACCGTCGGGTTTGTATCGGGTGAACGATAGTGGGGAAGTCGAGAAGGTTCGATGATCGATCCAAAAGAGTTTATCATCACCAGAAAGCGCAAAAAATATAAATTTGCCAAGTTTGCAAATGCAAGAAATTGTTTTGAGTTCGATGAATGGCTAGCCATGCGACGACAAAACGACAACGAAAGCATCTCAATTTGCGCCGGGCCTGGCCCGGCGCAAACAGGGGTGACTCGTGGTCAAAGTGCGCCGGGCCTGGCCCGGCGCAAAGTGGATGTGGTAGAGGTTGGTGCTGGGACGGGGTTGTTTGTAGTGGAGCTGGCGGCGAGATATCCAGAGACGGTATTTGCGGCGGTGGATGTCAAAGCAGACCGGCTGCAAAAGGGTGCGTATGAAGCGCTGGAGCGGAATCTTGCAAATGTTTATTTTATCCGCGCTCGTGCCGATCAGGTAGATGAACTATTCGAGCCTCATTCACTTCAGGGAATTTGGTTGACCTTTTCCGATCCATTTCCAAAAAAGCGCTCGGCTGGCCGTCGCCTCACTCATTCAACATACTTACGCAAATACGCCGACCTATTGTGCTTGAGGCCTGGCCTCAAGCAGGATTCTGGTCGGGGCGGGCTGTATATCAAGCATGACAATCTGGAGTTTTTTCAGTGGAGTTTGGAGCAGCTGGTTGCGCAAAAGTGGCGGATCGACGAGTTGAGTTTCGACCTTCACGAATCGGAGCTGTCAAATGACTATAAAATTCTCACATCGTACGAGCAGCGCTGGCTTGAAGAGGGGCGAATAACGCAGTTTGTGCAAGCTTTGCCTCCTCGTGCCGACAGATGATACAATAAACCTATGCAAATAAATGATTATACAAAAACAGCACTATCTACTTTGGGTGATGAGCATGCGTACGGTGAGGTAACACCAAAACTTATGGCGCAAGTATTGGGGCTTGTTGGGGAAAGTGGCGAAGTAGCCGAGAAGTTTAAAAAGATATTGCGAGATAAGCAAGGAAAACTTTCTGAGGAAGAGAAAAAAGAGCTCGTGAAGGAGCTAGGCGATATATTGTGGTATATCAATGCTGTGGCTCACCTGCTGGGTTCAAATCTTGAAGAGGTGGCTAAGGCAAATAACGAAAAGTTGGCGAGTCGTAAAAACCGTGGTGTTCTGAGCGGCAGCGGAGATAACCGCTAGTCGGTCAATTGTTGGCGAGCCCAGCTATCAATAGTGCCAGCACCCATGAGAAGGACAAGCGCTCCATTTTGGCGCAGTGTGGTGATGTTTTGCCACAGCTCATCATTCAGTTCAGCAAAGTGCACGGCTTGGCGATTTACTAGATGGGCAGAAAGCTCTGATGGCGTGAGAATCGGGAGATTTGGATCTTCCCGAGTGAGATAAGTAGGGAGCCAGTATATCGTATCTGCCGATAGCATACAATCAGTATATTGGTCTCGTATTTCATGTTGGCGAATATTTTGATGAGGCTGATAGACCAACGCCACTTGCTGGGAAATCTCTTTTGCCATTTGTAGCGTGGCGGCAATTTCTGCGGGGTGATGACCGTAGTCGCTATAGAGGTTGTCTGCAAGCTTTTCGAACCGACGGTCAGTGCCGGGAAACTGGTTGATGATTTGAAGATTTTTGACAGATTCTCCGAGCTGTAATTGTTCTAGGGCGGCTAGTACCAGCGTGGCGTTTTGGCGATTGTGTAAGCCAGCTAATTGTAAATCATTTACAATAGTATTTATCTCTGTAAAATGAGCATTTTGGCGTGGACTAGCCAGTGTTGCGATATCTTTTTGCCAAGCAATAGTCTGGTGTGATTGATGGGTGAACTGCTGGAAGGCCGTCAAGTACTCAGCCTCCGTAGGATAAGTGTCCGGATGATCGTAGTCGATGGCCGTAATGAGGCTAATGTATGGATGAAAATGTAAGAAATTTTTATCAAATTCGTCGCATTCGTATATAAAATACTGGCTATCGGGCGAAAACATACCACTTGATCCAAAACTAAGCGTAGTGCCAACGAGGTAGCTTATGGGGAGGCCTAATTGCTGTATTACCCATATCATCATGCCAGTCGTAGTAGTTTTACCATGCGTACCAGCGATAGCGATAAGCTTTTGTCCACTTTCTTTGATGATGTGTGCGATGAGTCCGTCTCGTTTCGAGATCGTAATGCCGAGCTGGCTTGCCATTTGCAGTTCTGGATGGTCTAGCGGTAGAGCAGCGGTGTAGACAAACCAGTCGATCGGTGCCCGTGCATGCTCCATCTCAAGCTGATCACCACTTTGGTCGAAATAGATTGATATGCCACGGGCCTCTAGTCGCTTAGTGACGAGACTTGGCGATACATCAGAGCCATAAACTTCATGACCGGCATCTTGTGCAGCTTGTGCGAGTGGTCCGATAGCCACACCGCCTATACCAGAGAAATATATCTTCATATTTCCATTATATACGATGACTCTCAATCTAGTAGAGGTTTAGAATATAGCAATAATTTGCTACACTATATCTACAAGGAGCATGGTGGGAAGATTATGAGCAGTAAAAAAGAGCCTTTGAGGTGGTTTGAAAAATGGCGACAAGTGAAAACTTGGCAGCTGTTGGCATTGATGGTGCTATTTTTCTACATATCGGCAACTTTTTTGCGTCTCAATAATGTTGGCATGGATGAACGGCGCAGCGCGGTGGTCTCGGCTGACAAGGTGGGTGATGCCGATGTTATTCAGAATAGATTGTACGATTTACAACAATATAGTCTTTCTCACATGAATGCCACAACGGGCGATATCTATTTGAAGTATAAATATGGTCGAGATGTGGAGGTACTTGTAAAAGAAGTAGAAGAATCAAACAAGCCATATAAGAATATTTTTAAAGAATCGGATACGATATGTAAGGGGCGATTCTACGGATATTCACAGGAATATGTACAATGTGTAAATAGTGAACTTGCAAAATATCCTAGTATGAAAAATCCTATTACGGATATCGCTTTTCCAAATCCCGATCTTTATAAACATAGCTTTCTTTCACCTCTGTGGTCATTTGATTTTGCTGGTATATCAGTGCTAGTTCTTTTCGTTCTCATCATAGCAGTCGTAGTGAAAATTATCACTAGTGTTGTACTAATAATTATGCTAAAAAGGCAGTATCGGCAAGTTTAGGTGTTGACAGAGGCCACTTGAGGCGATACTCTAGAGATGTAAGATCACATAATAGGAGGTAAAGACAACATGGCTTACAAGCACACAAATTCAAAGGGCGTAACTTATTACTTGCATAAAACAGATGTCACTCTTCGAGGCGGCAAGTCACAAACTATCTACTTTTTCGCTAAGGTAGAAAAGAATGATAAGGGTGAACCAACTGATTTGCCAGCAGATCGCGTAGTAAAAGAAAACCCACGCAACGGTTTCTTGACAGTTTCTAAGAAAAAATAGTTGCAATATAAGCACTGCCGTTGTACCATAAGAGTACAAACAAACAGGTGCCAACCCCCGGTCTAAGGCCGGGGGTTATTGATTTTTTATATGAAATGTGCTACAATATTAAGCATGACTAGAAACGGTTCTGGCAAGCTTAACGGCATCCCTTATGGAAAGGTTCGTCCTGGAGGGCTTGTTGACTATCCGGTAGTTGCAGGTACGGGCACTCGAGAAAAGCCAACAACTACACACATATCGAAATCTACTAATTCGGGTGAAAAACAACGAACGGAGCAGCAAGAACACTTGCGGGTTATGCTGGAAGAGCATGGCTTTATACCGACGAGCAATGAAGAGCTTTCCATGGCTTACTCTATCCATTCGGTCTACGAGCGTCATTTGGGCGCCGCTAGCTATCTAAACAGGATACTTTTACATCAAAATAAATCGGTTTCACAAAATCCTCGAGAGGCATTATTTAAAAAAGTAGACAATACGGCGGGATATATCTGTGGATCGAAAAATGCATTGGCTGCGTTCGATGGTATTATCGATAGAACGCTCAATAGCCCGTTTACGAATAACGGCGAGAACGGGACGGAGTCTCTAGTAGAGGAAATGGCCGGTGAATCGGTGTCGATTGTGGGGCTGAGAGCTATAATGCGAGATAGGAAGGTTGCCGAGTTGTTGACCAGTCATGAATCTCAGAGACTAAAGCTCGAAAACCCTACTAGCCGATATGATATTCGGAAAAGTTTTACCGGTATGAGTCACAGCGAGCTATTGTCGCGAGCACTTGCTGTACAAGGGCAGATGGAAAAAAGACTGGAATTTTGGATTAAAGCATTGAGGCAGTTTGAGGACCATCGCGCAGTTACACCCAAGGTGCGTATGCATTTGCAGCGGCTCGGTTTGTCGGAAAAATAAAACACTCCAAATCGGAGTGCTATTGTGGTGGGGGTGGCTGGGATTGAACCAGCGACCAACAGGTTATGAGCCCGCTGCTCTGACCGCTGAGCTACACCCCCACGAGGGTTTACTTGCCATATTATAGCTTAAATTTTCGTTTAGCGCTACAATAGTGACAGTAATTATGAAAAGAAACATCAACCTCAATCGGCTATGGTACAAGCTGAAGCACCAGTATTTTACACTTAACCATGCGGTTATAGCGGTTGCGGCACTCATGGCTATTGGCTGGGCATGGGGGTCAATATCAGTCATGCAGCGCAATTATGAGCTCCAGCGAAAGCTTGATACGAAGGAGCGGCAATTGCAGTTGGTGCAACTAGAAGTAGAGCTGGCGAAATACCAAAAACGATATCATGAAAGTAATGAATTTAAAGAACTAGCAGCGAGGCAGTATCTTGGCTTGGCAAATCCTGGTGAAAGTGTCATGTTTTTGCCGCCAAATAGCCAAAAAGTGCTCGATGAGTCAAAAACCGAGCAGCAGCGGCAAACTGTTGCGGCACCGGAGCTATCGAATATTGAGCAATGGGTGAATTTTTTGCTGGGTCGAAACACGAGGGTTGCAGAAGAGTGATTTTTTTGCTACAATAACTATCGTATCGCGGGGTGGAGCAGTCTGGTCAGCTCGTGTGGCTCATAACCACAAGGTCGCAGGTTCAAATCCTGCCCCCGCAACCAAGAAAGATTTCGAAGGTTCTTCGGAGTCTTTTTTAGTTGCGACCAATCTGTAAAGTGGACTTATCCTGCTGGTTCCAAACCTATGCTTCTCGTAGTCATAGACAATACCCTCTGGGAATAGTACGCTTTGGAACCTGGCCTTTGACGTAGGTGATGCAACGACCCATTGCCGATCGACATCACGCATCACGTTAAGTGCGAGATCTATGTCAGCTTCCCGAACCGCTTGCTGGCTTTCTAGCTTACTCAACTCTTCTTGTAAATTAAGTTTGTCGCTATCAAGTGCAGTCACTAGATCTGTTTTTTCTTCTATGGTGAGTTGGTCGGCATTGAATTTCCTAATAGCCGAGAGGCGATTATCGGCGATACTATCAAGCTTCGATCGCATAGTGCTAATTTTACCGTTAAGACTACCCAGCTGATTGGCCGCCTCAGTCACGAGCACTTCCTTGTAAAGGCTTAAAACTCTATCATCGGGCTTTACACCTCTAAGCATAGTCTCAAAGTCCTCGTGCATCGTCGAGGCCTTGATTGACTTGTATTTACCCTTACACTGCTTACGTGAGCAGTGATAACGAGGTGACTTGCCTCCAGCACCTGTTTTCGGAGCTGAAGCATAGAGAGGCTTTGTGCAACTAGGGCATAGCACCAAGCCCTTGAGCGGGTAGTCTGGGTTAAACATTTGGCGTACTTCGCCAGTGCGTCGCTTCGCTTTTCCTAGTATTGTTTGGTTTAGATCGTATGTATCAATCGATATAAGTGGTTCGTGAACACCTTTAATTGGAGTGTAGCCAGTGAAGTTATCAGCCACAAATCCTGCATATGTCACATTATCAATGAGCCTACCAATACGATCCTCTGAAAGAACGTTACCGTAACGACTTCGGAGCCCGATGCTTTTTGCATAACGAGTTAGTTCGGCTTTTGTTATATCGCCTTGTGAAAATCGTTCAATTGTATCTTTTACGAGCGGTGCCATATTGTTGGGTTTTAGCGTTGGCCGAAGCTTGCCAAGATCATTTGGTACTCTGTGTTTATCGTATCCTATAATAGGCGGGTGCTGCCAATAGCCTTGATGTGCCAATGCCTTCATATTATCGATAGTGACATCTGATTTGCCTTCGTTGTCTAACTGCCCTAAGGCGACAAGTAGAGTCTCCATAAAACGACCTTCACGAGTATCGTCAACTGCGTGTTCGGTAGCAGAGCGGATTGTTACGCCCAATGCCTTCAGAACCGTCCTTACTTGAGTTACGTAGCTTTCATTGTCACGAGAGGCACGTCGCATATTGTAGACGACCCAGTGATCAATCTTACCTCTATTCTTACCACAATATTTCAATAAGTCTTGTAAGCCGTCTCGCTCTGCATTTTTACCTGATTTAGCAATATCTTCAAACCACTCAATGATTTCGATGCCGTTAGTATCGGCATACGACTGTATGGCATTACGTTGCGTCACAGGACTCTCGTTATTTATTTGGCGTTGGCTTGATATGCGAACGTACGCTACTGCACGCTTACGAGTTGTCGGATAATCGGAGTTCATAGTTAACATCTTTGGAACCAGTATACACTAATTGTTCTTTTGCTAACAGATGTAGAGAATGAATAAGCTCTCTTACCTGGTCGTCATTCATAGATTTTGCCGCTGAGCCTAATATTCTCCGAGCTTTCTGAACACTGACGACAAGTGAGCCTACTTTCACAGGACTGTTGTCGTCTGAATGCAGCTTGTAAACCATATCTTTATGGTATGTTTGCAGGAGTCTAAAATCTCTGGGGTATATTTAGGCTATTTATAGCCCCTCGACAATGTTACGATAGTATTTCCTAAAATCGTTTTCACTCATCGTTGGTGGTTTACCCTCATAACCCTCAAGTTTTTTGTGGGAGTAGTCGTCGAATATATCCGCCATCTTTCTACCATTGAGTACGTACTGGCGATGTATGCAAAACGCCAGCTCTGGGTTTATAGACTGCTTGCCACCAGTGCCACCAATCTCTCGCTGTACGTCTTTTACGGCTTTCCAAACAGCTTTAATATCCGCCAGTGTTGTCTTGTGGCTAAAACGCATTACAACTTCATCACCATCCTGTTTGATGTGTGGCATATACTTCATACCATACGCCGCTGGAGCCTTGGCTGTGAGTAGCAGTCGTAGTGCGTTCTCTTTGCTTATATTGAACACCTCGCTTACCTCGTCGGCACAGGAGTATACTTTACGAGCATTCTCATCATCGCCCTCGACTCGCTTGAGTAGTCCGTATATGCCCATAAATACATTCTTAAGGTGCTTTTGCTCAATTGCTTCAAACTCTGAACTACGTCGTATATTCGCTAAAAGCACGTCCTGATTTCCCCTCAGGTTGGGGAGGTATGTGTGGTGGGTTTTGTCGGACATAGTGCCTTTATTATACCCGAACTGCCTACCTGCTTCGTAGTAGGCGAGAGGCTGTTTACCGTCTTGCTTTGTAGACGGTGGCGGCACTGATTTCACATCTTGCTTCGTAGATGTATTACAGAGGTTATCTATCTTGCTTTGAGGATGGACGTACCCCTGTTACTGATTGATGTAGCATTTACATCATAAATGTACAGCCTCACCCATAAAGCTATCAGTAACTACCGCCTCCGCCTGCTTGCTTTGTAGCAGGCGAGGTATCTTGCTTCGTAGATACCTCATCATAGTTTCACATCTTGCTTTGTAGACGTGAAACCACTAGTAACAGGACTTACTTCTATACTCGCTTTGAGATGCATTGTAGCTCGCATACGCATTATTCTGCTGCGTAACTAACGGTGATTTCTCTGTCGTAAGTCGCTGCCGCTCGCTGCTTCGCCAGGCGTCGAGCTGGCCTTGTGTTCCTGTAAATCCTGGCGGTCGTGCAGTCGATATATTTCGTAGCTGCGTATCGATCGCATTTACTTTATTTCGTGCCTCCTGATAACTTGCATACAAACTGTCTACCTCCGCTTTTTTAGCAGAACACCACTGGGTATCTACTGCTGGCTGAGTGCTGCTGTTGCCTTGCGATGGATTGCTATGGTTACTTGGATTGCTTGGTATACTTGAGCCATTCCCTGAGGGGCTAGAGTCTGAACTATATTGACTAGAGCTGCCTGAGCTTGATGGCGTGTAATCGTAGGAGTTATTAGATAGATATGTGTCTTTGTACTCATCAGACGAGTCAATAGCACTCTTACGAGCCGACTCGATGGATAGGCGATTGGTTGCACTATTTTCATCAGGGTATGTATCGTAGCACGCTAAATGTGCGTCATATCCAGCTATGAGTTTTGGGTAGAAGTTAGGGTCGCTCTCCTCTGGCGTTTCGTGGTTGTTCCACGCATCATCTACGCACTGCTCTAGTTGTGTCATCTCATTACTGTTTGGCTGTGATGTGTTTGCCGTATGTACCGTCTCGTCTGATTGATTGCCCAGGTAGGCATACGCTCCGTACCCAATACCAGTAATGACAATAAGGGCGATAAGAACCTTAAATAATGGCTTAAACTTTTCAAACTTACTATCCTCAAACCCTGAGGCAAAATCATTATCAATAAAGCTACTGCCTCCAGTAGGCTTTACGTCTTCGCTGCGTCTCTTGTTTTGTATTTTCATATTTATAGCCCCCTAGCTCCTGTTCTTAGCTTGTATGCATTGAAGTAATTGTCTGTAGATATTTCATAACCAGGCGTGCCGAGCTTATCACAGCCTGCTTCGGCCTCACTCCAGCCCTCACGCTTTGCTTCGGCTCTACACTCGACCCTTGCACTAGTAACTCGCAGGGCGTCGTTATAGTCTGCTTTATCTTTAGCTTGTGAGAAGAGTAGCCAGCCAACCAGCACGATAGCACCGATAACAAACCAAGCCCAAACAGCACCCTTATCTTTTTGCACGTATTTCGTCTGCATAGCAACGGCCATCCTCCGTATTACTCGATAGTGAAATAATGACAGCAAACTAAAAAGCTCGCCACCAGTGAAGCCGAAGCTCCCATAACCGTTTCCAGTTATGACTATCGCAAAATAGAACTCTGATGACGAGCTGTTATTTTGCGATAGATTTTTGACAACCGTGCCGCCAGTAGCGGGTTAGGTTGTATGGGGTTATTATAGCATTCAATAGGGTATTGTATGATATAGATATGACTAGACAAAAAGCGGATAACGATGACTTAGCAGAAATCTCGGAGGTGTTGATAGATAAAGCATCAAAGGGCTTCCTCGATGCCTTTCTGGGTGAAAATGCAGCTGATTTTATAGAGTCGGTCCCAGCTGGTAAATTAACGTTAGCTATCGGTAAGCTCTTTGTTTCTGCGAAAGACCACCATAGGACCAAGATGCTTCGAGCATTCCTGAGTGGTATGCAGAGTGGGGGCAAATCATTTGATGAGTTCAAAGAACTAGATGAGAATATGAAAAATGATTTACGTGGACTCGTGCTCGCACAATTAGATCTGCAGACGGATGAACGACAAGCAGAAGCAGTGGGTCTTATCGTAGATGCATACCTAGCTAAGAAAGTGGATTGGCTGATTTTTATCGGCATTGCTTCCGAGATAAAGAATACAAACCCACTGCTATATTATTTCTCCGTCGATAGTTTGATGATTGACAAGATGCACACAAACTTCGGTAAACCTGTAATCAAGGGTAATGTAAAGCTGTTGCCAGCGGTTTTTTACAGTACTTCCGCAACGGAAGGCAGTCACGGCTGGAGTGCAGTACCAGGGACAGTAGATCACCCTACGGCAATGGGAGAGGCATTCTTTAAGTATGTTTATGAACCAATGTCTGAAAAGTATCAGATATGATTGACCAGGAACGATTACATACAACTATCTTTGCAAAGCAGACGACAGAAGATAGTAAAAGTATGGCTCTAAGGTTGCAGGCGGCACAAAAAGCGGGTGAGCAATTAAAGTCCAGCGAACGAGAGGAGTATATCCACCAGGTGGCAGACTCTTTCCTGGAGATACAAGATGCTGTTGATTGCCTAGATATGGCAGAGGTGTTTTTAAAAAGCTACTCCGTATCGAAATCTTGGAAGGATCGTTATGATCAACACCACTACTTTCGATATCACTATGAGTCTTGGGTATTAAATGCAATTAAAGTTTATGAGAGGATACTCATTCTCGTTAATAGTGTTTACTGGCTAGAAATACCCCACAAAGAAATTACATTTTTAACAGTTTCACAGCACCCGAAGCTGCAGAATACAAAGACACTACTGTTGCTAAATAAAGTACACGGTGCGTTGAGTCAATTGCAGGCTCTCAAGAACACTGTTTTCCATCGTTATGCGTATACAGATGATGATCTGCGAACGATCAAGATATTTAGTATGCTGGCTAGGCACGGTAAGGATAAGGAACGAGTACAATTTGCCAATATAGCAAAAGTACAAATGAGATCGATTTACTTACCAGAAAAGCGTAAAGAAATAGAGAGTAACAATAAACAGATACTTAAGATCGTAGACTCGATCTTCAACGCACTTGAACTACCTTACATCGAGCGTAGAGACGCCCTTGATAGTACCTTGCAGCTAAAACAAAAAACTTAGAACGGCTACAGCCAAAGGGCTTTTTCCTTGTCGGTAAGTAGTACGTATTTATATTGGTCTAATTTATCTAGGTATATGGTTTTAGCAAAAGCAATATTCTCTTGTGGAGATGCCATATTCTCCATCGGAGCTAGCCACGGCTGAAGGCTTTTTCCATTATCTAAAGTCTCGCTCAGTGACTTGGCTGCAACATCGCAAATGACTCGTAAGCTCTCATACGTATCTGAGCTATTATCGGTCAGCTTATTCTCTACCCTCACCAATGTGAAGTCTACTAGGTAACGCTTTTGATTAGACGAGCCGCCCCAGACCCTCAAAATAGGTTGATCTGCTTTGAAGTAGGTAGTCCAGTATGCTCGGTTTTCGTACTCAACTTTAGATAGCCGAATTGGCTCTATAGACTTGTCTTGTAGTTGGTATGAAAATTCATTACCAATTGTAAATTTGTCACTGTCATATTTGTAGAATGGTAAACCAAGTAATATCATATATTAATA
>CALLZM010000015.1 GCA_937858705.1 uncultured Candidatus Saccharibacteria bacterium
GTACTAGTTCGCTATCGATCGTATATTATATTTAGCCTTGGCTGGTGGTCCAGCCAGATTCAGACAGGGTTTCTCGTGCCCCGCCCTACTCGAAAAAACATACATAAGGTCAGCGTCGTTTTCGCGTACACGGCTTTCGCGTTCTTTGGCTCGCCATTCAAACGATTCTGCTAACCACGCCGATTTCTTACCTTACTAGCGAATGATAGTTCACTATCGCAAATCAGATAACTCGAGTAAACTCGAACTCTCTGACTTGGTCGTATGTTATTTCACAACCCCTTCACAAGTATTCGTCTATCAACTTATTTATCTGTAAACAGATAAAAACTTGTAAGGTTTGGGCTCTAACGGTTTCGCTCGCCACTACTCCCGCCATCGTTATTTACTTTCTTTTCCTCAACCTACTAAGATGTTTCAGTTCAGTTGGTTCCCGTTCACATATCCTATGTATTCAGATATGGACAACATGACATGACTCATGCTGGGTTTCCCCATTCGGAAATTCCCGGATCAAAGCTTGTTGACAGCTACCCGAGACTTATCGCAGTCTTCCACGTCCTTCATCGGTAATATACGTCTAGGCATCCACTCTAGTGCCCTTGAGTACCTTTTTATGCATTGACTTAACTAGTAACTGCTATGCAATTACTTGCCGTCAATCTTTACAAAAAATTTTCTTACATCAATCTAATTGTTAAATTGCATGCTCCCGATAAATTGAGTGCACATTTCCACCGCATTGTAGTAAATGCAATCGTTATTACGCTCAATCCACTTTTAGACTATCTTTTAGTGTATCATTTTACACTGAAGCTGTCTATAGGTATTGTGTTGTAATTTTGGCGACAAAAAATCCCCTCGCACTTTGGATTTTCCATTACTTTACCAAAATCGCCAGAGGTTCTCCTAGAACATTCGCTCAACTCCAAACCATTATAGTCCTCCCGTTTCGTAAATGCAAGCCTTTTTAGCCACTATTTTTGAGATTTTCTACAATCAGCACCTATAGCCTCAGAAATGACGCTATAGCCATCTGCTCTCGCGAGCTCAACAAGACCCTTATTTATTTTGCCCACCACTTGTGGCCCTTCAAATATCACCCCAGTAATCATAGCCACCAAACTGGCTCCAGCCTTCATTTTATTGTATGCATCTTGAGCAGAAAATATACCGCCCACTCCTATAATTACCAGCCGATCGCCATATGTTTCATAAGTGTGTCGTATCAACTTCAAACTCCTGGCTTTCGTTGGCTCACCACTCAGTCCGCCCCTTATTTCAGGTGGTAGTGCATCTTTCAGGTCAACGGTTTCTCTGTCTTTTACCAAATTTGACACTGTCACGCCCTGAATATCGTGTCGAACGATAACCTGCAGTAACTTGTCGAACTCACTCATGTTACTCATATTCGGCATCTTTACAAAAAACGGTAGCTCTCTCGCTATCTTATCGAGTTCAGCTAATAACTGCTCAAGAGCTTCAGGGGTAGCAAATGGCTGATTGTCGCCTACATTTGGACATGATATGTTTATTTCTATCGCTTTCGCTAAAGATCGCTCGAGGATATAGCTCACCGTATCCGTAGTATCTCGTATTGCATCGAGATTATTGCACTCAGAATTTCTCGCTACCACTGCAACTGATAGAAATAACGGCATCTGCTTTACTTTAATAGCATTACGAGTAATCGAACGAGAAATGACAGTCATACCTTTATTCGCCATGCCAGCATGAACTACAAGCGATTTCGTGTTTGGCAACCTGTAAAACCACGGCCGTGGATTCCCAATCCGTGGCTCTAGCGTAACCGAGCCAGCTGTCTCAAAACCAAAGCCTACCGACTCCATAAGTGGAGCGAGCTCTGCATTTTTGTCGAAGCCAGCCGATAATCCTACGGGATTGGCAAAATCAATATCAAGAATTGTCTGGTGTAGGTATTGATTATTCCGCCGCCACAGCAGTGTAATTATCCATCTGCCTGCCGCGAACGACTGGATACATCGACCGGCCGTAACGGTACTATTGTGCACAAAATCTGGCGAAAAGAGAAAAAGGATCGGTTTTATGATTTTCTTATACACTATCCTCCTAGCATAGCAGAGATGGGGGTAAAGTTACAAAAGTTGCAAAAACCAATACAAAACTATTTTATACAATTCTAATGACCCTGGATATCAATCAAAAAGTACTTCTTTGATCCATCAGGTTCCTCGTGAACCAATATATTATTCCCATTGAGATCGTTAAAAATTTTACTATATTCCTTTATGTCCAGTTCTTTGTAGAGATACTTGGCAACCTTTCGAAAATCAATGAGGTCCCGAACCATTCCATATGGATGCCCATACGGTGCGTCATGCTTGTCGTAAAAGGCTGCCATTTCCGGATATTCTTGGCGTTCAAATCCAAGGGCTACCTTGGGTCCGCCAAAAGTGGCAAGGGCAATTCGCCTATTCTCCATAGGGTCAGCATCATCAATGCGCTCCATCAGCATCCATTCCTGCAATGTACCGTCAGCGCCCCTGTGCGACAAAACACCATACATATCCGCGATACCGATAGTACCATCGGCAATCATTCCGTCAGTACGACCTTCTTCTTCCGCCTTTTTCTCGAATGCACGCCGTGCAAACAATGTACTGCGAAATTGATCACGCAAACCCGTGCGCCTTCCGAGACCCATATTTATAGCCATAGCCTCGTTAGTGCCTGTAGACTTCAGCGCAAGGGGCGTACCGCCCATCAGTCCAGCGAGGGGCCCCTCGACACGGTGAACATGTCGAGCATGCCGACCTGCATCCGTATCTTTAAAGTGATCGATATTCGTCTCTCCGTGTGTATCAGATAGAAGCCGCCGCGTTAAATCCTCAAAATCCTTACGAGCCTGCCGCCAGCCGTATTCTTTTATGCGCTGCCGTACGGCATCGGTCATTGTTAACTCAAAATCATTCGGTAGTTCAATTGAGAATGTGCCCTCGATACCAGTATAGGGGCTGAAGTCGGGACCCGCCCAAGTAGCTAGATTACCCTCCTTCAATAATGCACGACGACCAATTCTACCTTCCTGAGACAGGGTGATAGCCGGAAACGCAAGCTTCGGCGCGTCCTCCCAATATACCTCCGGCGAGGCGTCTGCCTCGCCCTCGCTCCCCTCCTTGGACGACTCGACAGTATCAAACCAATCAATAGTCGGCAGTGTCGCAGGCTCTAAATCCTCCAGTTGCGGCGCTTCTTGAGGCGATGTTTTAGGTAATGGGGTTTCGTGTGACATTTTTGTTTTTATCCTAATTTATACTCTCATATTATCACAGAGTAACTCTTTTGTCAACTGGGCTCCGAGGGGTCGCTTCACTGTATTTCGCTCTTCCGCGTGAAAAAGGGTCGAAGGCAAGCTTTCGCTTCCTTTTCTCGCTACACCGAACCCCCTTCGGGGGTTCCAAGTTCCTTCGGAACTCTCACCATAGAAAAATACCATCCAATCGGATGGTATTTTTCTATGGTGGGCGCTGAGGGGCTCGAACCCCCGACCCTCTCGGTGTAAACG
>CALLZM010000016.1 GCA_937858705.1 uncultured Candidatus Saccharibacteria bacterium
AATTTGATAGGTGAACCATCCAACGCTTCGATAACCAATGGCGCAGATGTCGCCTTGAGATACATGGTAGTGCCAAAAGTGTATCCGACCCATGCTCGCTGCGAGCTGCCCACTGCGATACTATACGGAGCGTCCCAATATACCTCGTTCCATCCAGCATGGAGGGTAATCGTTTTTGACTCAACGGGTACGCGTGATGCAAGGTTAGATGGTGCCGAATAGCTGTCATAGAACCAGAACATCGTCACCGTCGTAGGCAAGCTGGACAGCGCCGCCTCTGGCACATATAGTCGGCCACCTACGACTCGCCAGCCATCCGTTACTGCCGTTCGACGATAAAATGATGCTGCCACCGTCACTGGAGCACCCTCTGCTTCTACCGTCATTGCGCCCGGACTAGTTGCCCCGTAGACGCTATGGCGCGGGCTAGCGGGGCTAGCATTATTACCAAGATGGCCATCACATATCCCTTCTATCGGCTTTTGACTACTTGATGAGATATAATAACTGCTCCCCGAAACCGTTACTGTCACACAAAATGTCTTAGGGTCGGTTTGATTGTCATAACTATATTCATATGTCGTACTAGCAGAGTTCGTAAACCCAAGGCTAGCTAAATCGGATGGGTATGAGCCTTCCTCTACGGCATACAATGCGAGCTTTTTGCCACTTTGTATCGCCGAAGACTCTGCCGCAGCGTTGTTGGCCTGACGAGTAATCATAGTATACGAGACTATTGATATTGCAGCTAAAATCGCTATCACCACTATAACAATCAGAAGTTCGACGATGGTGAATCCTTTTTCTCTACGATACCTATACACTTCATCCTCCTTTAGAATTTATTCGTAGCCTTACGCACCTCACCTTTACTACACCAGGTGCCTTACGGTGCTGCAACGGTGGTACCGATGTTGTCTGGCTGCCCTGGGTTGTTGATGTAATTACTCGTCCAAGCTGTAAATCCACTTCCGCCCTGCCTCAAAGCCGCACCAAATCCAGCGACATTGAAGCGATTGTTCGTTGCGTGAAGATTGCTGTAGCTATTTCCGCTTACTGCATTGACGGAGAGGTTGTAGCCACCACCTTCGAGCAAATTGCCCTCAATCAACGCATGGCCAATATTTCCCGAGGAAGTCTGGATGAAGAGGGCTCCGGTAGCATGTGCCGATGAACAATCGAAACGATTGTTGCGCACGACGAGCTGCCGAGTAGGCACTGCAGCAGTCGAAAAGTCGCGCACAGTGAAGCCATCTGAGTGATTGCCATCATTGCCTGGGTCTCCCCATGCCGTCAGTCCCGTGACATAGTTTCCCTCCACCAAACAGTCGAACTGCGTACCGACACCACTAATCATGATGCCGCTACCAAAGCCGTGGATATAATTGCCTGTGGTGATGCCCATCGCTTGGATAGCAAATGACATCGCAGATTGCTGCTCAGTCAAAGCTGTTCCGTCAAAGGTACAGTCGCGGATTGTCGATGGCCCTGCTCCCGGCTGCACCGTATTGTAGTTAAAAGTCGTTACGACAGGCGACCCCACTGATATGGTCGTGGGCTTGATATAGCATCGTTCGAGCGTAATATTCCCGTTCGACAGGTCAAGACCGCTGTTGATTTTTTTGCCAACAATCACTGCGCCGGCTGCTGGCTTGATTGGGCCGGTGTAATTTGGCAAGTTTTCACCATTGATACCGTGTTTGTTTAGGCCCACGCTCACCGCCGTCAATTGCCAGCCGTACGAAGTACCACCGCTCGGGCTGCCAACGATGCGCTGGGTGCGTAACGGCTGCCAGCTGCCACCCTGGTCCTTCACGAATCGTGTTGTGCCAGAGCTCTCAAGCAGACCAGCAACTGGCGTATTCATCATGGTCTGAATCTCAGCCTGGGATAGTTGGTGGTCATACCAACGCGCATCGTCAATAGTGCCGTTCATCGGCAAATCATTGCCACTTCCCCACCAGAGCGCCCCCTCGTCGGCAATTGGCCATGCATCACTTGACCCCACGAGTGAGCCATCAACATAAAGCCGAGAATTATTACCGCCACCGCCCTCCATCCAGTCAAACGCCAATGCTACATGATACCACTGGTTCTCCACGAGCGTTGGACCGCTGATTTTCGTTGTTGTCTGGTCACGATACAGCAACTGGCCCGAGCTGTTTACTATAACATTGTGACCATTTTCGCTGCCGTATGCCCTCGGTATGGAGAATACTTTTTGATTTGTTCCGCCAATAGTCGCAAGCCTCACCCAGCACATAAGCGTTGAGGTGCCGTGAAACCAAAACGACCCTGGTATGGCCACACGAGCACCAGTGCCAGTTCCGCTTACTTGCATACCTCCTGCCGTATGCCCGTTAGTCGTCCATCCTGGAACATTTATTGCTGGTCGGTTATTGCCCGACACATCCGTGCTCGTCGAGCCACTGCCTTCGTTAAATGACCACGCACCCTGTAAGGACATGGCGCTAACTCCCTATCCAATCCCAAACATCAACTCCACTCAGTGCACCCCCCGGAGGAGTTGATTCGTCTGCACCCACCCAGTGGACCATGATATCAGTTCGCGCAGTCGGCCTGCTCGGCCAGGCACTTGTACTTGTATTGTAGCGAGCATATAGCACACTTCCGGCCGGAAGATTCGCTATAGTAATCGCGCCACCACCTCCGCCCTCCATAGTCACCCACCCCGCATCAAAATTCGTCCCCGAGTTCTTCGCCAGGACTTGTCCTGCCGTTCCACCAGTTGGTACGCCTTGGCCTGGGGTTCCTGTTGCGCCAGTCACGCCGGTCGCTCCAGTAGCTCCTTGCGCGCCCGTTGCGCCTGTGGCCCCGGCTGAGCCTGGAGTTCCACTCGCACCGGTGGCACCGGCGAGACCTGGGGCGCCAGGAGTACCGGGTGTTCCACTTGCTCCTATTGCACCTTGAGGGCCTGCTGGACCAGTAGCTCCTTGTTGCCCAGCTATGACTTCAAGTTGGTCTTTGATGGGTTGGGAGAGATGTTCTTCGGTGATGATGTTAGGCTTGAGATTGCCGTCACTTTGGTGAGTGACGGAGAGGTAGTCATTGAGGATTTGCCCCCATTGTCCTTCGTCTTTTCCTGGGTGGGGTAGGCGTGGCATGGTTGTGTGGTATTCCCTTCTCTTTGGAACTATATACCTGACGGTATATAGTTCCGACTTGATGCAAGTTTACATGCATCATGTTAATGCTTTGAGTCGAGTATACCCCCCCCCCTGGCGGGGATGTCAAGGGGAATAAACCCGAATCTCAAAACTCCCTCGTCATTACCCGTTTTATCCGGGTAATCCAGTGAGATATGGATTAGTTACCTGTTTTTTTACTGGATACCCCGAACGAGTCGGGGTATGACGCGGTGGGGAGGTGGGCGGCTATGAGGGTTTCGAGACTCAGGTGGATATGAAAAACACTAAATATAGCGTGGCTACAAGGTTATTTTTTCGATGTTTTGCATGATTGGCGCAATATCTTTGTCGGACAAAGTTTTTTCATCACTGGTAAATGTCAGGCGGAGAGTGATGGTTTTTGTCGTGGACTGTGCGTCGGACTGGTAGATGGAGACTGGGGTTATTTTGGCCTGCATCATGTCATGTTCTGCGCTAGCGGACACTTTTTCAAAAACGGTTTCATAGGCTATTTCGGTTGGGACAGTCAGCGAAACATCCTGCGTTACCGATGGATAGCGACTGAGTGGCTGGTAGGTTTGGCGCGCTGCCAAAAACGCTTTTTCGAGGCCCTCGAGGTCGAGCGTCATGGCAGCGGTATATGCCGGCAATTTGAAGTTTTTGAGCACGCTTTGTTTGAGTTCGCCCATCATGCCGATGAATGTGCCGTCTTCAGTTTCCAGTAGCGCTGAGCGGCTGAGGTCAAAGGGAGCGGTCACGGGAAAATCGAGTTCGTCAGTGATAGGTTTGTAGACGAGCGTGAGGCCTTGGTCGAGGCACAGCTGCTGAACGAGCCGTCGCACATGGTAATACGGCGCGCCACTTTTTGGCTTTTTGCTGGCATAGACCGCATCGACGAAATTCATCTCGCGTGGCAAGCCCTCATCGTCATTCGGGTGGTACTTTTTGTTGTGCCCTTTGCCTATCTCAAACAGCACAAACTCATCATGCCCGGCCTTGATGTTGGCGTGGACTTTGTCGAGCAGGCTTGGCAAAACGCTCAGGCGGAAATATTGCAGGTCGGGGCTGAGGGCATTTGACAGCTTGAACGCCTGCGATGCATCTTGCTCGGCTTTTTTGAAGATGTTTTCGTGCACGAAGCTGTAGGTCAACACTTCATTTGCCCCATGACGCGACAGGCTGTCACGAACCATCCGTTTGACTTCGCGCGTGGTGTTTTTCGTCGCTGGACTCGTGCTTCGTGATGGCAGCTCTCGTGGCAA
>CALLZM010000017.1 GCA_937858705.1 uncultured Candidatus Saccharibacteria bacterium
ATTCGCCGTGATTCGTGTCGTTCAGAACCGATAACGACCAAGCCGCCCAGTTCTTTCACACCTTTACCAAGCTTGATGTCCGTACCACGACCAGCAATATTGGTCGCGAGTGTAATAGCACCCTTTTCACCAGCTTTCTCGATGATAGCGGCCTCGCGCTCATTGTTCTTAGCGTTCAATATCTCATATTTGATACCTTCTTTATCGAGCCATTCTGCAATCAATTCATTTTTCGAGATTGAGCCAGAACCAACCAACACTGGTCGACCCTCGGCATGATATTGTTTGATGGCCGTCGCCACCGCCTTCAGTTTACCCTTTTCAGTCTTGAAAATAAGGTCCGGATGGTCGACACGCGACAATTTCTTATTTGGTGGCACCACCACCACATCAAGTGAGTAAATTTGTTGAAACTCTTCGGCTTCAGTAAACGCCGTACCGGTCATGCCTGAAAGCTTTTTATACAGACGGAAATAATTCTGGAACGAAACAGTAGCCAGCGTCATACTTTCTTGCAAAACTGGCACGCTTTCTTTCGCCTCAATCGCCTGGTGTAGCCCTTCATTGTAGCGGTTGCCTTGCTTCAAACGACCAGTATGTTCGTCGACAATGATCACCTCGCCGTCATTCGTCACCACATAATCCTTGTCGCGCTTGAACAGCGTTTGCGCACGAAGTGCTTGCTCCATGTGATACACGCTCCGAACATGCTCTGGCGTGTAGAGATTTTTGATGCCGAGCATTTTTTGGATTTTCTCAACACCGACATCGGTGAGGGCAACACTACGACGCTTTTCGTCTAAGATATAATCTTCAGGCACCAGCTTCGCAGCCACTTTCGCAAACTGATAGTAACTATCTGGGTTTTCGGCAGCTGGTGCAGAGATGATGAGCGGAGTCCTGGCTTCATCGATGAGGATAGAGTCAACCTCGTCAACAATAGCAAAATGAAGATCTCGTTGCCTTAAAAGATCGGCCTCATTCACCATGTTGTCTCGAAGATAATCGAACCCAAATTCGTTGTTTGTTCCGTAAGTAATATCCGCCGCATAGGCTTCTTTGCGTGTCACTGGTCGGAGCTTCTTCATGCGAGGGTCGGTGTGAGCCTCGTTGTCGTAGTCTTTATCGTACACAAATGATGCGTCGTTGACGATAACGCCAGTGCTCAGCCCTAGCGCATCAAACACCTCGCCCATCCAGCCTGCATCGCGCTGAGCCAGATAATCGTTCACTGTCACAACATGGACGCCTTTACCTTCAAGCGCATTTAGATAGCTCGCTAGCGTGGACATCAGCGTCTTGCCTTCACCGGTTTTTAGCTCTGCAACACTACCGTCGTTGAGTACCATGGCACCCATCAACTGCACATCATAATGTCGCTCGCCTATGACACGGTCGGCCATTTCACGCACCAATGCAAATGCATCGGGCAGAATTGTATCGACTGTCACATTTTTTTTCTTGAGCTTTTTTTTCAACACATCTGTCTGTTCTCGTAGCTCTTTTTTAGTCATTTTTTTGTATCTATCAGCCAAAGCGTTCACTTCTTGAACTCTTTTTTCAAGCTTTTTGACATTGCGCTTCTGCGGATCGCCAAATACTCTCGATAGTGCCTTTTGTCGTGTTATTGCCATTTCGTCAAACTCCCCTTGTTTCAGTACATTAAAAGACTAGCCTAATTATACCTGTTTACTCTCTATTTTGAAAGAAAAACGCCCGAGTTTACGGGCATTTCTATAATTAACCATGCAATGATAGTCTAGCTTTCGCGATCATAACTTCGCTTAAACTTACTCAGTACTCGACTAAAACCAAGATGTGGCACACTTGCTTGCTTATACTTTCGCAATTGCCTCTTCAGTTTCTCCTCGACGATATCGATGGCTGCGAGCACATTCATGGTAGAATCTTTGGCAGTGATCACTTTATCTGGTACGGTCATCACCACTTCTACTTCGTATTTGTTGCCGCTCGGCTTGTCTGTCTGGCTAATTTTCACATCGGCAGTGACGCTTTTTCGCGCATGGCGAGGAAGATACTTATCGAGGCCAGCTATCTTTTTCTCGACATATTCTTTTGTCGTGTCATTCAGCTCGTATTTTATACCCGTAATGTTTAGGTTTTGAATCATGTCCCCTCCTTTATCTGCTTACTTTCATTGTACCACACCTACAATACTGCACGGCCAGCCATGTACGGCCGCAGCACTTCTGGCACGGTGAGTGTTCCATCCTCATTTTGGTAATTTTCAAGGATAACAACCAGCGAGCGCGCCAGAGACACCGCCGTGCCGTTGAGTGTGTGGAGCACTTCGACCGAACCGTCTTTACGCCTGGCGCGGATGTTGAGGTTTCGCGCTTGAAAATCCGTACAGTTCGAACAGCTCGTCAGCTCGCGATACGCCTCGTCGACCGGCGACCAATACTCTATGTCATACTTTTTGGCAGCCGGTGCGCCGAGGTCGCCTGCCGCGATGTTGATGACGCGGTAGGCTATACCTAATTCCTGCCAGATTTCTTCCTCAATCGCTAATATTTTCTGATGTATCTCCTGTGATTGCTCTGGCAGCGAAAACGCATACATCTCGAGCTTGTTAAACTGATGGACCCTGAACAGGCCGCGAGTATGTTTGCCGGCCGCGCCCGCCTCCTTGCGATAGCATGGGCTCAGCCCG
Source organism: uncultured Candidatus Saccharibacteria bacterium (assembly GCA_937858705.1). Taxonomy (GTDB): domain Bacteria; phylum Patescibacteriota; class Saccharimonadia; order Saccharimonadales; family Saccharimonadaceae; genus SZUA-359. Next base: position 2,675 of record CALLZM010000017.1, read on the forward strand.
GCATACATAAGCGGCAGCTTATCTTCATCGATAATCTCATCTGCATGATACCCTGTCAGTGAAATCTCCGCCGTGCCGATGAGGCTCAGGTCTTCACCTTCGATAGCGTACTCATCTGATTGCTCACTCGTTCGCGGCGCAAACCCCGTGCCAGTCAAAGTTCGCTGATTTACCATGTGCGGCACCGTCATAAAGGTTAGACCTTTAGTAGTCAGTTTGTTGAGTGCAAATTGCGTGATAGCGTTCTCGAGCAGTGCCAAATCGCCCTTCAAGTAGTAAAACTTCGCCCCAGCTACTTTAGCGCCGCGCTCAAAATCCACCCAATCGCGACTTGTTGCGTAGTCCAGATGGTCGATAGCGCCCGTTTTCTGCTCGCCCCAGCGCTTTATTTCAGCGCTGTCTTCTTCACCACCTTCCGGTACATCGTCGAAAATGATGTTTGGCACAGCGCCAAGCGCCACCTGATACTGAGCGTCAATTTTACCAAATTCCGCCTCAACGCTCGCCAGCTCTTCCTTGACTACTTTGCCCTGTTCAATTAGTTCTGGTGACGGCTTGCCGCCTTTCATCTGCCCAGCGATAGCATTGCGCTTTTCACGCAGAGCATCCGCCCGCTGACTAGCACTCCGCCGGGCTTCATCGAGCTTCAACAGCTCGGCGATACTTACGGTATAGCCTTTTTTATCGGCCGAATCTTGGACTTTCTCTGGGTTTTCGCGGATATATTTGATGTCTA
>CALLZM010000018.1 GCA_937858705.1 uncultured Candidatus Saccharibacteria bacterium
TGCCTGAACACAACGCCATGGAGTGGTACTGGGCGTATGCCAACTGGGAAATGGGTATGGAGCTGACTGAGCGGATGATTCGCTTCTTGTGCGACAAAACCTGGGAAACGAGAAAGTTTACGCTTGCCGATGGCACGGAAGTTGACTTTGGCGCGGACGGTGAATCGTTCCCGCGGGTGAGTTTTGTGAATATTGTTAAAGAACAATACAATATTGATGTTTTTGAATCGTCCATGGAAGATATTCAGGCGAAACTTAAGGAAGAAGGACTGGAAGTCGAAAAGGTTGACAACCGCATCCGCAGCCTCGATAAGCTTTGGAAAAAATACCGCAAAACTTTGGCTGGTCCGGCGTTCCTCGTAGATATCCCGACATTTATGCAACCGTTGGCAAAAGTACAGCCGAGCGACCCACGCCTCAGCGAGCAGTTCAACCTGGTGTTTGGCGGCAGTGAGATGTGCAAGGCGTACTCCGAACTTAATGACCCGCTTGACCAGCTGGCGCGATTCACCGAACAACAGGCCATGCGTGACGCTGGTGATGACGAAGCACAGATGCTCGACATCGACTTCGTTGAAGCTCTCGAATACGGCATGCCGCCGGCGTGCGGACTGGGCTATAGTGAAAGGGTTTTCTGGAGTCTCGAAGGCGTGACCGCTCGTGAAGGCGTGCCATTCCCGCAGCTCAGGCGTGAGATTGACCAGACGACGCGAGAGCTGTACCCAGACATTTTGTAACCTTGATTATTTTCCAGGGGGGGGGGGTATACTAAAACACATGAAGAATGCTTATGGTTTTACTGTCGTGGAATTGCTCATTGTGATAGTGGTTGTTGCTATCTTGGCCGCCGTATCTGTCATTGGCTATACGAATATCAAACAACGCGCGTATGAGTCGAGCATTACGATGCAGCTTTCGCAAATTCGCAAAGAGATGGAGGCGCAGCGAGTAGTGAACGGTGAGTGGCCGTTCTCGACAGACCCATCATGGTGCACGGGCGCAAGTAATTATGTACTGCAAAATCTCAATAGTATCGAAACAATATCATGTAATTCCGGAGGTTTTGGCTCGGTATCGTTTGAATGCATGGGAGTTGAGGTGTGGGCGTCCGACGACAATCAAACATCATTTCGCACTATTTACATATCAAGGGACCGCCTCGGTGTTAGCCCGGTTCTTAGCGACACACAAACCAGTGCGACCACTAAGCGGTGTGCGGGCCTGCAATAGTATGAGTTTCTAGCGGGCTGGTGCTCCGACCGACTGGAGCATGTAGTGCGAACTTGGACGGGTACGGAGGTGGTGTAGCGTTACCGCGCAGTGTGTTCGTGGTACAATGGGTGTATGAAACGAGCTGCTTTATGGGTGTTGGCGAGTATTGCTGGGGTGATAGGAATTACTCAGCTGTCATTTGCGGTGACTGCCGTTCAAGCCTCGCCAACTCCTGCTATAACGCACTACGATGTAAAAATGGTGCTCGGGCGTGACGCAGAGCGGCGTTCGACACTGACGACGACAGAAACGATTACTGTTAATTTTCCGCCAAACTTGAAGCGGGGAATCACGCGAAATTTTGTGCGAGAGTACGACGGGCATGCAACGAGCTTTGATTTCGTATCAGTAACAGATGAGCAGGGGATACCGCTTGAATACAATTGGAATGATGGCCAGTTACGGGTTGGTAGCGCTGATGTGTTCGTGAGTGGAACGAAAACCTATGTACTGAAGTATACGCAACGCGATGTCACCAAATACTACGCTGATACACAAAGAGATGAGTTCTATTGGGACGCTATCGGTATTGAAAGCGATATGCCAGTTCGTGAAGCGACGATTGCCTTAGAGCTCGATGAAAGTATTCGTGGAGCAGTACAGACAGAACTACAGTGTTACGCTGGGCCGATGGGAGCTAAAAAGACCTGTACAACAACTGGTGATTTGGCTGTTTCGGTGCAGAATCTCGCGCCATATGAAGGGGTGACAATTGCCCTAGGCTTCGCACCGGGGACTTTTGCGCCGTACCAACAAGGCTTGCTGGAAAAGCTTATCTCATGGTGGTTTATGCTGCAAATTGCACTGGCGTTTGTGTCGGTGCTGCTCGCGATACTACTGATTCGTAAAGCTGTGGCGGCAATCGGTCGCAAAAAGGAGCTCTCGCCAATTGTCCCAGAATACTTGCCGCCAAAAGACACAAGTGTGATGACTGCTGCGACACTCGCCAGCTCGTTTGGCATGGTGCGAGGGTCGGTGATGGTGGCGCAATTGCTCGACCTCGCAGTTCGTCACTATATCAAGCTCTATGAGGTGAAGTCAAAGAAGTTGTTTCAATTGGCGGAGTACGAGGTGGAGATAGTGAAGGATTTGGGCGAGTTGCTGCCTGAGGAGCGCGAAATTATTGATGATATGTTCGGACATGTGGCTAGTGTGGGCGAAACAATAAACCTCAAAAAGCTTCGCAACAACACCGCCTACGGCATGCGAACGATAGATGACACAGGCAAAGTGCAAAAGCTCATCAAAGATACTTACAAACTGCGAGAACACACGCAGGTCTACAAACAATCGTTTCGGGCATGGAGCAAGTGGCTACTAGTGCTAAGCGTATTGCTGCTGTCGCCATGGCTGTTGTCCGTGGCGGGCTTGGCCTTTGGCTTATCATTTATGTCAGTGTTCAGCGATAAGGGCTTGGCGCTGCGGCGCTATCTTGAAGGTTTGAAGCTCTACATTGGCGTAGCCGAGACGGAACGGCTACAGATGCTACAAAGTCCCGAAGGAGCCGAGAAGGTAGGTGGCGCGACGAGTGACCAAGGGCAACTCGTAAAGCTGTACGAACGCGTGTTGCCATATGCAGTAGTGTTCGGACAAGAAAAAGAGTGGACCAAGCAAATGGGAGCCTACTACGACCAGGCCGGTGCGCAGCCAGACTGGTATAGTGGTACGAGCGCGTTCAATGCTGCGGTGTTTGTGTCGAGCATTAACAGTCTCGGTTCAGTTGCAGCCTCAACAAGCAGCAGTTATTCATCCTCCTCTGGTGGCTCTTCGGGCGGAGGATTTTCTGGCGGCGGTGGTGGCGGCGGCGGAGTGGGGAGTTGGTAGCGCTATGAAAACGAAGCTCGTTATTTTTGGCATAACCGGGGACTTATCGCGACGAAAGTTGTTGCCGGCACTTAGAAAAATTGTGGCAAGTGGCGCTGGAGGCGACTTACGCATCATTGGTGTATCGCGTAGCGAGGTGAATATCAAAGAACTAGCGGGACCAGAACTGAGTAGAATAACGAGCGCGGTGACGATGGACCTCGCTGAGCCGAGTGAATATACGGCGCTCAAGAGAAAAATTGCGCCAAAAGAGGGTGAACAGACGCTTATTTATTTGTCGGTGCCACCAAGTGCGGCGACGAGAATCGCTGATAATTTGGGTGAAGCAGGTATCAATGGTGAATCGGTTCGTTTGTTGTTTGAAAAGCCATTTGGGCTAGACCTAGCGAGTGCGACGGATATGGTGGAGCGGACGGGGCGGTATTTTTCGGAGTCGCAGCTCTACCGTATCGACCACTATTTGGCCAAAGAAATGGCGCAAAACATCGTGGCGTTTCGGGCGAGTAACGCGATATTTCGTCAGCTGTGGGGCGGCTATGGTATCGAAAAAATAGAGATTCATGCGCTGGAGTCGATTGGCATTGTGGGAAGGGCGCAGTTTTACGAGCAAACGGGAGCGCTTCGTGATGTACTGCAAGGCCATCTCATGCAGTTGCTGTCGTTGATTCTCATGGATGTGCCGTCACGGCTTGATTGGAGCACGGTACCAGATTTACGACTTCAGGCGCTGAGACGCATTCAGCCAGCTGACCCGAGCAAATCACTGCGAGCACAGTATCGCGAGTATCGCCAAGAAGTTGGCGTGCCGGCTAGCCAAGTGGAGACATTTGTGCGGGTTGAGCTAGAAAGTAGCGCCTCGAACTGGGAGACGGTACCGCTGATTTTGACCACTGGTAAGGCGATGGACCGCAAAGAGACCGAGATAAATATTTATTTCAAAAAAGGTCATGCCGAGCAGTCAAATGTCCTTCGGTTCAAAATTCAGCCCGACGAAGGTATAGAGGTAAATCTTTTTACCAAAAAACCAGGCTACGAACGAGTGCTCGAGCCGCAAAAACTGAGCTATAGCTACCCGGAGGACGCCGATTTACCAGAAGCCTATGAACAAGTGCTGGTCGATGCTATCACTTGTCGAAAGAGTATCTTTACAACTGGGCCGGAAATCATCGAGAGCTGGCGGATATTGCAGCCGATTTTGACGGAGTGGTCATTTGCGAAGGAAGACATAACACAATACGAGCAAGGGGCAAGTGTTGAGGGCATATTACTGCAATAGTTACTCATCTTCTCTATGTATAAGAATCAGACAATTTTGCTTACGCTTCAATCCGTTTTATAGTACAATAGGGCCATGAATGATACCTTCTCAGAAGATAATACCTCGGGAATCATAGCATCTCACCCCGTTGCCACAGCAACTTTAAGGCGTCGTTCACGCATAGTTGAAGGCCTTCGTACGGCATGGTCGCACGCAGGGAAGGCGCTTTTAGTGTGTCTTGCTGCAGGAGTTGTCGGGGTTGCTGCTTTGTTTGCCTTTTCCCCGGCTGTTCGCTCGTGGTCGGCAGAATCAATGCAGGTATTTGTCGCCGAACGAATGACTGAGTGTGCACAAGGCTATGAAGGACTATTCAATGTCTGTGAAGTTTTTAATGCGCCCGAACTCTATGCCATAGGGGAAGTAGACGGCACCGTAGGCGGGCAAGTATCTTCATTTGATGCTCATTCAAAAGGCAGCAGCACTCCTATTACGGAACGATCTCAACCTCAGAAGGGTGGTGTGACGCACACAGAGTACAGTAAAGCGCTCACTGGTGGAGCGGCAAGTTCGGGTACTGCGACTGCAGCCGAAAGCGATGTATTACAGAAAGCGGCGCATGCCCCACAGGCACCAGGCGGACTGCGCGTGACTGCCAGTGGCGCAAAAGAGCTTAGTGCCAAATGGAACAAAGTTGACGGCGCTACACAGTATCAAGTAAAAGTTCGTAACGACAAGGGTGAGGAACGGGTGGCTACCACGGGTTCCAATAGTGTCAGTATACCAGTATCTTCTGGAAAGACTACATACACCGTTGAAGTTGAGGCGGTAAATTCTGCTGGACATAGCAAAAAGGTAGAGAGCGTGACGACGACTCCTCCTGTAACTCAGGCCAACACACCGCCGGCACCAAGTGCCGTAAAGGGCGTGAAGGCCACTGCCTTTTCTACAACAGGAATAGATTTATCGTGGGACAGCGCCAATAATGCTACGAGCTATATTGTGCAGCGCGCAACGAATACGGGCTTTTCTGCCAATAAAAAAGAATATTTGGTGAGCAATATCAAATCATACAGTATCAGCGATTTGCAAACAGGCGTAACATACTATTTTAGGGTACAGGCGAGCAATAAGGGTACGACCAGCGGTTGGTCGAGCCATGCATCGGCGACTACCTACTTGGCAAGTCCAGCTTATCTCAAGGCTGCATCTTCTTCTCGTGGGGCCATTGCATTAGAGTGGGCAAAGTCTGGAGCTGCTTCGAGCTACGAAGTACAATACAGTACCGCATCGAACTTCTTCCTTGCTCCATCTAAAACCACATCAGGTACTAGCGTGACACTGGATTCGCTAAAAGATGAAACGCTGTACCATGTACGAATAAAAGCAAAGAGCGCGCAATCATCAAGCGATTGGAGCAAGTCGATTACCATCACTACGCTTCAGGCTCCTCCGACAAAGCCAGGTAGTATAAAGACAACAGTCGGGAGCTATGCGACTGGGCTCGTCGAGTGGTCGAAGGCCGATCGAGCTACTTCTTATGAAGTGCAGTATACGGGAGGAGGCTCAACAACTACGAAATACACCAGTAGCACAAGCCTTGCACTGTCAGGACTTCAGGGTGCAACGAAGTATACAATTAAAGTTCGCGCGAGCAATGCTACGGGTGCAGGTGAATGGTCATCGACAGTATCACTAACTACGCCCATGCAGCCGCCATCGATTCCAGCTGGCGTGACTGCTACTGTCAATTCGACTACTGCCGTGACTGTAAAGTGGAATACTGCTGCGCGCGCCGAGCGATATAGCCTTGTCTATTCAACCTCATCATCACTAACAGGATCGACGTCCATAGCCAATATTACCGCCACGTCACGCCAAGTCACCGGCTTAAAGGCAGGCACCACGTATTACTTCGCGGTCATTGCCCACAACGCCGGAGGCAATGTCGGTTCATCTGCCACTATCTCTGCTAAAACACAGACAACTACCACCCCAACCCCAGCGCCAACCCCAGCTCCAGCCCCAAGCACTCCAACCCCAGCTCCAGCACCGAGTACACCGAAGGAGGAGGTGAGTACGCCGGCACCTTCAAAGCCTATAGGGGGGTGCTACTGGAATCCTGACGTCAAGCAACCGTCTGGAGAGATGTATCATATTCCCGATGCACCCGATCCGACTCCGTATGCATTTTCGAATTCACCAGAAGGTGTGAAGTACGCGGCCGAGAATAAGTCTGCTTCAGGCAAGAAATACACGAGGATAGATATTGATTTGCGAGTTACTAGTGACGGTGTGATAGTAGCTACTCATACTGCGGCGGTCTTTGGTACCGATAAGAAAAAGGCGGGCTTTGTAGATCCAAAAGGTGAATATAAAGCGGGCAGCACTAAGGGTATTGGAGATATTCCTTGGTCTGTCGCACAGCGATTGGAGCATACATATAACGGAAAGAAATATAATATTCATAAAGTGGAGGCTATTATCAAGCAGGCCAAAGCATCTGGTATAGCATTACAATTTGAGCTTAAGTCATCTTCCCAGTGGCAAAGCAAGAAATTACTGCCTAAACTTCTAGCTGCCGTCAATAAAGAGAAAGTGGAGGCCTATGTCTTCACAAAGACAACTACGACGGATTGGAAGCAGAACCTAGATTATTCTAGTAAGATAGGCTTCTGGACGCGTCACACCGGCGAAGATAGCCCTTGGGTTGCTCCACAGCCAACTGCCAGTGAGTGCAATAAGCTATAGGGCATATGTAGCTTACGAAGGGAAATAGTAGTGTGACGAGCTGGAAGCTGACATTGAACACAGTTACGGTTAGTGGTAAGACATGGCCAGCATCGGATCACTGGCCAGTGCAGTCAAAAACTATCTTTAAGTACTAGTGTGGTCAAAAGCCTACTCGATGAAATGCAGCTTACCTGTACGGAGTTGAAATAAAATATGCGAACGAGCGCGAAGCGACATAGTCGCCGAGTGCTCGTTTCACGTTCTGAAGAATCTTGTGCTGTATATCTTCCTTGTTCTTCTTGACATTTTAAAGTACCTTGTATAACATAGAACTATGACCGAGCAAAGTAATCTAAAAACGAAAGGAGTCGATATGGTAGACGATATTCGCCATATGCCGGCGGATGCGGACATGGACGGCGTGGTCGATGCGACGGAGAACTTGGGGGTGCAGGCTGACCAGTACGCCGACCAGTTGGCGACGCAGCTACGAAAAGGATTTTTGGCGTATTGTGTATTGAAAGTATGTTCGCCTGAACCAAGATATACTAGTGACATCATCCGGCAGCTGCGCGAGGCGGAGTTGGTGGTGGTCGAGGGGACAATTTACCCACTGCTGAGCCGCTTACAAAAGGATGGTCTGTTGCGGCATGAGTGGCAGGAAAGTGAGCAGGGGCCGCCACGGAAATATTATAAAACGACGGAGTATGGCGATGAAGTTATCGGTCGAACTATCGAAAAAATCGCCGAACTAAACACTGCGCTAGAAAAATTATAACCCAAACTGCTTCAGGCCAGGCCTCAAGCAAAGGAAGGAGAAGGACATGAAAGAAATTACAAGAATACACATTGCGAAAGTCGCGTATGACATCGAGCTGGATGCAAAGAAAGATATTCAGAAATACATGGGTGCGCTGGAGCAATACGCGGAAGATACGGAGACGCTTGACGACATTGAAATTCGTATTACCGAGTTGTTGGCCGAGTGCGGCGTGGTAGCTGGCGGAGTGATTTCGGCGGATGATGTGGCGGCGGTGCGTGCGCAGCTTGGCGAGCCGAGTGATTTTGCGTCAGAAGGTGTGGGGGATATTGCCGTCGGGAATGAGGAAGGCCGTCGGTTTTATCGTGACGAAGACAGTGCACTCCTTGGCGGTGTGTTAGCGGGTATTTCTCGGTACTTCGGACTCAACCCGATTTGGGCGCGGCTACTATTCATCGCGCTGGCGATTGGGTCGTTTGGCACGATACTCATTGTATATATAATTCTCTGGCTGGTTATCCCACCGGCGCGCACGGCAGCGGAGAAGCTACGGATGGACGGGAAGCCGGTGACGCTCGAGTCGATCAAAAAACTCGGCGAGCAGGCGGAGCCGGTCATCAACAGGACGGCGATTGCGATGAAGAATATCCTCGTCGTTGGTACGGGGATTGCGTTGGTGGTCATGGCGATTGGAGCGCTGATTGCTACGGTTGTTATTGGCGGAGGCTTTTTCCTTGGCTTGGGGACGAGCGATAACTCACCGTTTGCTAGTTTCTTGCTCAAACCTGATTGGACGCTTGTGCTTGGTTTTGCGCTGTTTATTGTCAGTGGGCTGTTGCTCTCGGCGCTTGGCTTTGTGTTGGCGAATGCAACATTTCGTCGGCGGTGGAGCAAGCGTATCGGCGTGAGTGTGGTGGCAATTATCGCAGCGGGATTGTTATCGTTCGCGAGTGGTGTCGGCACGGTGATTTATGTGCGGTGGCAGGGAGATGTACAGTATGATTCGCGATTTTCCACGGTTAGCAATAATTTACCAGAGGGTTTTCGTGATGTGAAGCAGCTGACGATTGGGAGCAGTGAACGGATACACCAGTACGTAAACGTTGAATATATTGTGTCAAAGCAGTCGCGATATGAGCTTGAGGCACCGAGGGAAATTACGCCACGTATTACTATTGGAGACGATGGAGTATCGGCGAATATTGTGATTACCTCGACGGACAATCAAGACTATTGGGGTGGTCGATTCTACGTATCACTAAAGGTGTATGGCCCAGCGCTTGAGAGTATCGCCGTCAAGGATGGCACGGTGAGTTATCGTGGCGCTGCTCGACAAGATGCGCTATCGATAACATCAGAAGCGAGCTCGTTCACGCTCACTGGTACGTATGGGGTGGTTCGAGTACACAGTAAGGAAACAGGACTGGTAGAGCTGGATGGCGCGACGGTTGAGGAGTTGGATGTGCAGCTCGATGGTGGTCGCGTATCAGCGGGTGTGGTGCGGACTTTGACGGTACGGCAGCCTGATGCGTGTCCGGCGAGGGAAGATGAGGAATCGCTTGCTCGGCTGGATGTACAGGCGGTATCGAGCGGAAAAATTCTGTATAATGGTAATGAGCAAGCTGTAAAAAATATTAAAAATGGTTGCGGATGGGTGAGTTTTGCTATGCGTGATCGTGAGGAGGATTAAGTCTATGAGAATAGCAGATGTAATTAAACGCGCTGGGCGTAATTTGCGCCAGGCGAAAGGACGGACGATATTGACCAGTTTGGCTATCGGCGTGGGAGCATTTACGATTGCCCTCGCTATGGCGGCGGGGAATGGCGGGCGAAACTATTTGGATGGTGTGGTGAGTGGCGCGGGTGATATGCGGACCATTCAAGTGAGTGCCAAGCAAAATTTTGATACGAGCGAGGACGACAAACCGAAAAAGATTGGCGAAGAAGCACCAGCTGCCACGGTCAATGCTTTTAGAGAGCTGACACCGAGCGACCGCGAAACGATTGCGAAAATTGATGGCGTGGAGAAGGTTTTGCCTATTTTTGGTGTTGATGTGCACTCGGTAGCAGCAAACAACAGTGACGAGTACGAGGGCTACATGAAGGTTCAATATGATGGGACGGCAATCGACTTGACTGCTGGCAAACTGGGCGATAACAATGAGATTTTGCCAGGACAGGTAGTTTTGCCACACAAGTATGTCGAGTCGTTTGGGTTTAAGAACGCCGAAGCGGCGCTGGGCAAGAAGCTAACGGCGAAGTTTAATGCACCGGATGGCAGTACATTCGCGCGTGAGTTTACCATCGTGGCAGTAGATGCACAGCCAACGAGTCCGCTAGCTTTTTACCAAGACGAGTTTCGGATTTCAAATAAAGACGGCGAAGAAATTGCCAAATTGCAGCGACCAGCCGATGCTCCTGAGAGTTACTATGCGTTGATGGTGACAACGAATGAAAGTGCGAATGTCGATACGGTCAAGCAAGCCATTTTGGACGCTGGCGAGTACGAGGCGCAGACTTTCGCTGAGATGCGCACCAGTATCATGGAGATGGTGAACATCGTACAGTATGGATTGATGGGCTTTGGACTACTGGCGATTATCGCGAGTGTATTCGGCATCATCAACACGCAGTACATCTCAGTGCTGGAGCGAACGCAGCAAATCGGTCTGATGAAAGCGCTGGGTATGCGTCGGCGCGATGTCGGGCGGTTATTCAAAATTGAAGCAGCGTGGATTGGTTTTTTGGGCGGAATAATTGGCGTTGGGCTGGCGTTTTTGGTGACGCTGCTGAATCCGGTGATTGCTGATGTGATTAGTCTTGAAAAAGGCACGGAACTGCTGCAAATGGACTGGTTGATGAGCTTGGTACTTGTTGCGGCGCTGATGTTGGTGGCGGTGATGTCGGGGCATTTCCCAAGTCGAAAAGCAGCAAAACTCGACCCAATCGAAGCGCTGAGGACGGAGTAGGGACTCGGCCAAAGGCCTCGTGCCTGTGGCGACAATTGCACTAAGTAAGGTATAATAAGGAGTAGTATGATTGAAGTAAAAAATGTGACGAAAACCTATGGTAAAAAACAGAATGCGTTTCGGGCGCTGAAAGATGTCAGTTTGACGATTCCGGATGGCGCGAGCGTCGCTATACTCGGTAAGTCGGGTAGCGGCAAGTCCACGCTGATGCACGCGATGAGTGGGCTCGACCGGCCAGAAAAGGGCGAGGTCGTCATCGATGGTGAAGATATTTTGAAGCTGAAACAAAAAGCGGTTGACCGCTTCCGTGCGGAGAAAATCGGTTTTATTTTTCAGAGCTTTTTCGTGCAGGGCAATGAGAGCGTGTATGACAATGTTAGTTTGCCGCTGGAAATCGCCCGAGTCCCGCAAAAGAAGCGCAAAACTCGAGTAGGCCAAGCGCTGAAGGCGGTTGAACTCAGCGACAAGATTAAGAGTAAGGCGAAAAACTTGTCCGGCGGACAAAAACAACGCCTTGCCATCGCCCGCGCCATCGCAAATGAACCGAGTATCATCTTTGCCGACGAACCGACAGGAAACCTCGACAGTGTGACGGGTGCAAAAGTAGAGGAACTGCTGTTTGGCTACAATAAGAACAAGGGAGTGACGCTCATCATCGTCACGCATGATGCGGAGCTTGCTGCTAAGTGCGACATGATTGTCAACATCAAAGATGGTAAAATCGAATCTGTTGAGCAAAAGAAGGCGCAGCCTACTGCGCGAAAGGTGGTCCAGTGAAGATAACCGATATAGTACAGCGAGCGGGGCGAAGCCTGCGGCAGGCGAAGGCGCGGACACTTTTGACAAGTTTGGCTATCGGCGTCGGGGCGTTTACTATTACACTGGCGCTGGCGGCGGGCCAGGGCGGTCGGCAGTACGCGGCGGATATCGTTAGTAGCAATACGGATGTGCGTGAGTTGTATGTGCAGCCAAAAGATGCTCACTCCACCGATCCATCAAAGCCGCAGGAATTTGTTGAGGGGCCATCGATGTCGTTTGGCGGCGGCTTTTCGCAACGGATGTTATCGCGCGGTGATATAAAAATCCTCAAAACTATAGAAAACGTTAGTGATGTCACGCCAATATATAATGCGTCGGCAAAATATATCACACGCGAGGGGCAAAAGCGCTATCAGGCGGGAATTGACTTCTATAATAGCGCTATAAAGCAGGATGTTTTAGCGGGTCGTACTGACGATCTACAGAACGATAGTGTAATATTGCCTAGTAGCTTTACGGAAGTGCTGGGCTGGTCTGAGCCAGATAGCGCGATTGGGCAAACGGTAGATATCGTTATGGCAAATTCGGCGACGGGAGAAGAAAGAACATTTACGCTCAAAGTGGCGGCGGTGACAAAAAGCTCGCTCATGGCGGCATCGATTAGCTCAAGTTTACTCACCACTCGCGATACTGTAGCCGAAATGTACGCATTTAGCTACCTCGGTACGCCGCTAGAGGACGCGTTTCTTGGGGCGATTGTCATGGCGAAGGACGAGGCGAGTGTTGACGGCGTGAAAGAAGCTATCGAGAAAAAGGGCTTCATGGCGCAGTCGGCAGAAGATTTGATGGGCTTTATCTTCCAGTTTATCAATGTGCTGATGGGGATACTTATCGGGTTTGGCGCGCTGGCAGTACTTACTTCGGTGTTTGGCATCATCAACACGCAGTACATTAGTGTCTTGGAGCGAACGCAGCAAATCGGACTGATGAAAGCCCTCGGCATGCGCCGACGGGATGTCGGGCGGCTGTTCAAGTTCGAAGCGGCGTGGATTGGCTTCCTTGGTGGCGCGCTTGGCTCAGGCCTAGCCCTGCTTGCCGGTACGCTGGCAAATCCGTGGATATCCGACACGCTCGGTATCGGCGATTCGTA
>CALLZM010000019.1 GCA_937858705.1 uncultured Candidatus Saccharibacteria bacterium
GTGCTTCCTAAAGCCACCACATCAGAGGCAGCCAATTGCAAATCTTCAGCATTCATAAGAATATCTTCGATCTCAGCAATTCTGGTCTCAACAATGCCCTGCTCTTCGCGCGCAGCGTCATATTCGGCATTTTCGCTCAAGTCTCCATAGCCTCTTGCCTCCGCAATTTTATCGGCTATCTCACCACGGCGGCTCTTCAGCTCCGCCAATTCATTTTCTAATTCCCTGCGGCCATCAGCCGTAATTTGGTATCGTTTTCTCATGTCATTCTCCTTATCGCTATGTAGCGTTTCCCCTAAATTTAAATACGCTATATATAGCGTATTCTACAGTACATTCTTCTAGACTACTTGAGTATAGCAACCACTTGGTAGACTGTCAATAGCCGCTTCTTCGAACAAAATATGCTATAATTTTCTGCATGTCTAAACGAAGTTTTGTTCATTACGACCTCATATTGGCAGCATTTGTTTCCATGCTGCTCATCTCTAATCTTTCCGCCACCAAGCTCGTCGCGTTCGGACCCATCATCACCGATGGCGGTGCAGTATTATTTCCTCTCATCTACATCATCAACGATTTATTGACCGAGGTATACGGGTATAAACACGCTCGCCGCGCCATTTGGACAGGTTTCGGCATTATGTTACTCGCTATTGTCACTTTTACCATTGTGCGTTTTTTGCCAGCTGCCGCCGAGTACACCGACCAAGCAGCGTTCGAAGCAGTACTTGGCTTCTTCCCGCGTATTGTCGTCGCCAGTCTTGTCGCTTACTTATTCGGGTCATTTGTCAATGCCTTCATACTCGCCAAGCTCAAAGTTGCCACCAAGGGAAAGCATCTGTGGCTCCGGCTCATTGGCTCGACAGTGGCTGGTGAACTACTCGATACCACCATCTTTGCCCTCATTGCTTTTGGTGGCATATTAGGTGGTCTCGACATGTTGCTATTTATTCTCGTTGGCTGGGGCTTTAAAACTGGCGTAGAAATCGTTATGCTCCCTATCACTTATCGAGCCGTGGCTTGGCTGAAGCGGAAAGAAAATGT
>CALLZM010000020.1 GCA_937858705.1 uncultured Candidatus Saccharibacteria bacterium
ATCGATGACATGGCAACCAAAAAGGCGCTGGCAATGCTGGAGATTGATGAGCTTGGGCTCGACCCGGCGGACAGAAATCTCCTCACAAGCATCATTGAAAATTATGGCGACAACCCTGTTGGCCTCACGACTTTGGCGGCGCTGACGGGCGACGAAGTGACGACTATCGAGGATTTCTATGAGCCATATCTGCTACAAATCGGCTTTATAGAAAAGACGCCGCGCGGTCGGCGAGTGACGCCAAAAGCCAGACGACATCTTAATATGTAATATTTGTTCATTCCGGAGCTCCCTAATGGTACAATATGAATATGGGAGATGGCGATAAAGATCCAACACTAGACCAGCCCGTTGCCTATGATGCCGAAGGGCAGCCTCTTTACGCGGCTCCGCAAACCATCGAAGAGGGACCACTAGTGGAGCAGCAAACGGTTCGCATCGCAGCTCAACCAGAGAAGGATATTGATGAAGAGAGTCAGCAAAAACATCAGGAGTCGCTCAAGGCGTTTCCAAACCTTACTCTGAGCGATGGAGAATTTGTTATAACCGTGATAGAGCGCCATGCGATCGGGGTGTTTATTCCGATGGCAGTTACGATTGGGCTTATTGCGCTTATTTTTGCCGGACTACTATTCTACCCGACTATTCTTTCGTATGAAACAGAGGTGGTGTTGCCTGGAGTGGTGCCAGTGACCGCGATTGGATTGCTATTGATTGTGCTTATTGGCCTTGGAGGCTATGCGGCGGTGTGGATATATCTTAAGAATAAATTGTACTTAACGAACGAAAGTCTCATTCAAGAGGTACGGCTTGGCTTGTTTTCAAAACGCGAGCATACGGTGAGTCTGGCGAGAGTTGAAGATGCAAGCTTTCGACAGGTCGGCATTTTTCAGATGGCGCTCGATTATGGTACGATTCAGTTGAGTACTGTCGGTGATGAAAGTTCATACAAGCTTCAGTTTGTGGCGAATCCGAAGCAACAAATGGCATCGGTATTGAGCGCCATTGAGAACTTCAAAGATACGACGAATAATAATTCTTAACGCCGAGATCGTTTCTCGAAGTTGGCTTCTCGCTCTAGAGTGGCGGTCAGCGTATAGTGCTGGCATTTTCCGTCGGTAGAGCAACCAGTTGTTTGATAGCGATAGTCAGACTGAGAATCGGTAAATGGACGACCGCTTGGATCGGTGAAGAGTGCAGGATCCATCGCCCGCAGCGTTTTGCTGTCGATAGTCTGCGGATAGTATTGGTTTTGCTCGTAGAATACTTCTTCTAAATTGTAATACATAGAATTGATAGCAATTTTTCGCTGGTCGTCTCGATTGGTCGCATCGACAGCTGCTTTTTGATTGAAGAAAACGATAGCTCCAATTGTTAATACAACAATGACTACTACTAGCTCTATGACAGTAAAACCTCGTTGTTTCATTGCTGTTATTATACCACGGTGCGCTTGTGGGGGATAGGTATTTGTGAGAGTATACAGAGTTTGGCGACAATAATTTAAGTGAAAATGATATAATGTAATACAGAAGAAAACGGAGGGAGAAGTTATGGCTAGTAAAGACGACACGAGCAAAAAGACGGCAAAAACAGATGATAAAAAAGTAGATGAGGGTAAATTGAAGGCGCTCGGTCTTGCAATGGATCAGATCACCAAGCAGTTTGGCGATGGTTCTATCATGAAACTCGGCGAGTTTCACCAGGCAGATGTTGAGGTAATTCCATCAGGCTCAATTAGTTTAGATATCGCGCTAGGAGGCGGGTATCCGAAAGGGCGAATTATTGAAATTTATGGTCCAGAAAGTTCGGGTAAAACGACGCTAACACTCCATGCTATCGCAGAAATTCAAAAACAAGGTGGCACGGCGGCGTTTGTTGATGCCGAGCACGCTTTGGACCCAGCCTATGCGAAAAAATTGGGCGTAGATGTCGAAAATCTATTGGTTTCGCAGCCAGATAATGGTGAGCAGGCACTCGAGATTACTGAAACGCTGGTTCGCTCAAATGCGGTTGATTTGATTGTGGTGGACTCGGTGGCGGCGTTGACACCGCAGGCGGAAATTGATGGTGACATGGGCGACTCGCACATGGGTCTGCAGGCGCGATTGATGAGCCAGGCGCTTCGTAAACTGACGGGAATTATCAATAAGTCAAAGGCGACGGTGATCTTCATCAATCAAATTCGTATGAAAATTGGCGTGATGTTTGGCAATCCTGAAACGACCACGGGCGGTAATGCACTGAAGTTTTATGCATCACAACGGATTGATATCCGACGAATTGGTCAGATCAAAGTTGGCGATGATATTCTGGGTAACCGCACGAAGATAAAAGTGGTGAAAAATAAGATTGCGCCGCCGTTTAGAATTGCCGAGTTTGACATTATGTACAACGAGGGTATTTCGTACTTGGGCGATATCCTCGACCTCGCCGCGCAGCACGGTGTTGTTGAAAAATCTGGTGCGTTCTATAAGTACGGTGGCGAAACCATCGGCCAAGGCCGCGACAAAACCAAGGCATACTTGAAGGAAAATCCAAAAGTTTTGGCTGAAATTGACAAAAAAGTGCGCGATAAGGTAGCCGAAGAGGCAAAATAATGGTGCATGATGAGCCGTGGCAGGTGTTTGCCGAGAACGGTACAGCCGTAACTGGCTTTTCGGCACGACGAGAGGAATTTGACCGCGATGAGTCGCTTATTATGGGTGCCTCACACATTTGGCTGTGGCGGCGTGGAGCGAGTGAGATTGAAGTGTTGCTGCAAAAAAGGGCGACAACAAAAAAGACATGGCCGGGGTATTATGATATTTCGGCTACGGGGCATATCGATGCAGGTGAGACGCCCGTTGAAAGTGCTGTTCGTGAAGCAAAAGAGGAGCTTGGGACTGAGATTGATGCCGACAAGTTGTTGTATCTGTTCTCTCTTCGGACTCCCCTCGCGAAAAGTGAGATAGACCATGTGTATATCTATGAAGTGAACGATGCATTTGTGCCAGAGTTCCATGACGGTGAAGTGGAATCGGTTGAGTGGTTGAGCTTGAGTGATTTTCAAGAGAGGCTAAAAACTCCAGAGGAGCACCAGATTGTTAATCAAGGGGACGGCTATTTTACGCTGCTTCTCGATCATTTTAGTGAGCTATGAAAATCACTGCCCTCTCTGCTCAGCAGCGCGACCCAAACCGAGTGAATGTATCGGTTGACGGGAAGTACAAGTTTAGCCTGGATATCACTCAGGTGGTGTCATTGGGTGTGAAAATCGGGAATGAATACACCGAAGAAGAGATGACTGCGCTGGAGCAGGAAAGTCAATTCGGCAAGTTGTATGCCAGGGCGCTCGAATATAGCATGGTTCGGCCGCGGTCGGTGAAAGAACTGCGAGATTATTTATGGCGGAAAACTCTTACTAAAAAAATAAGAACCAAAACCGGCGAAATAATTGATCGACCAGGCGCATCAAAAGAGACGGCAAGCAGGGTGCTTGAACGACTGATCGAAAAAGGCTATTTGAATGACGAAAAGTTTGCTCGCTTTTGGTTCGAACATCGATTTATGCAAAAAGGTACGAGCTTGCGTCGATTGCGGTTAGAGCTGGCACAAAAAGGAATTGAGAAGCACATAACCGAGCAGTTGATAAGTGAAAATATTCGATCCGATGAAGAAGAATTGCAAAAAATCATTCTCAAAAAGCGCGGGAGATATCCTGATCGGCAAAAATTTATACAATATTTAGTTCGACAGGGATTCAGCTATGATATGGTTATTGAAGCCCTGGACGGCAGCGCATAGCCCTGGGCAGATTATTCCATCTTCGCTTCACTAGCTGTTTGTGACTTACGAAATGGATTCACATATGAACCAGGCGAAGTTACCAGGGTGTGTTCAGGTGCTTCGGCTTTTGAATGGATGACGATCGCTTCATTATTGATTTCGATAATCTGGCTACGATGAACGAGTAATTCGGTGTCGTTGAGGCGTTTGGTGAGAGGTCGCTTAACAGTGAGTTGTTGAATGGTAAATGAGGTGACATCTATAGTATAGTCGATAACTTTTCCTAATCGATGCTTCTTTTCATCAGTAACTACCATATGAATCAGCGGAAAACCGAGCTCCGTTAGCTTGTCGAGTCGTATGACGACGCCATCTTCGATGAGTACATCAATTGAGTCAACGATCATGCCGATATCGCTCAACTCTCGTACATCTTCAATCATAAGATAGTGAGCTTGCTTGACGGGAAGTAAAGGACTAAATACTTTGTAAGCGATAATCTCTAAGTTTCTCGGGTCGATAATAGGCTCTGCTGTTCGGGCGATTTCACTACCCGTTTGCAGACTCATTACTGATATATTTTTTAGTCGAGAGCCAAGAAGAAGCATATGTTTATGATATCATTTTCTGGTACACTACTCAACGAAGGGATTGATGCGACCACTTGGAAACGCTAAGTCGGTTGTTTCATCTGAGGTAATATTGAGTTCCTCGAGTCGTTTAATAGTAGACTCATCAAATGAGGTATGAGTGCTCATAGGAGTTTCCGCAGTACTGGTGGCACTTGCAAGAACTGTATTGAGAAAGAAAATAAGGATTGCCAAACCGCCAAGTATAACGACGACGAACAATATGACATGAAAGCGGCGTAGGAAAGAAGAGGTCATTGCTATCATCTTTTTTGAATCAATCATCGTACATATACCTCAATACTCAGTGCATCAGTTGTTACTTGATTTTTTGAACCATCACTACTCTTTGACAGACTTACTTTTGCGATTTGCATTTTGGTAAGGTTCTGCTCTATGTGATGAAGAAAATTAAGCAGCCTGGTATATTCGACAGGATTTTTGAGAGTAATATTGACGGTAGTAGTCTTGAGCGAGAGCGCTTGTGATTGAGCGATCATTTCGGTATCTGAAGAAGTTGCGGCAGGTTGCTGAGCGGTGCTGGAGTTATTTGAGCTAGCGCCATTTGCTGTTGTGAAGTCGAAATTTACGATAGAGATACCAGACTGTCTAGCAATATTTCGAAGATCACTAACAATCACATCTTGATATTGATAACTTTGACTTTCAGCAACTACTTGCTTTGTTCGATTAACGATATCGCGATTTTCATCAAGATATTTTGCACTCTGCTGGATCCCAGAAATTCGTTCTTCGCTTGTAGCTGCTTCGTAAACGACTTTACTTGTTTCTTCGGCTCTTTTGCTGAGTAATTGATACCCAAACGCGGCCGCCGCGATAGTACCGCCAATGATAACCACAAGGCAGACCGATAAAATGAGCCGGAACTTAACTGCAGTCATGGAAATATTTTTATTCATATAAGATACTCTTTTTAATGGTTAATCCAAGATTGACGGTGAAAGGATATTCACCACTTCCGTCATCACCGCGACTAATACTATTGAAGTGGACATCGCTATAATATTTTGAGTCACTGAAAGCCTTCTTAAGTTCAAGAGCGGTATTTTCCGATCTAGCATGAGCCACCATGGTTGTGGGTTTATCGAATGTTGAAGGATCGAGCGATAGCTGATCAATGACAACGCCAGAAGGGATAGTGCTGGCAACTCTTAGAGCAACAGATGAATAGTCAATTTGTTTATCGAGGATAGACTTGGCAGTTTTGAGATTTGTATGAAATTCGGTGACTTCGGCTTGTTTTGCTGATAGCTGGAAGCTATTTTTCTCGTTATCGATAATGGTTTGCTGGCTAATATCCTTTACTCTATCAATCATCAGCCATACACCCGCAATGATGCCGATAGTAGCCACCGTAACGGCAAGTGAAAGAACGCAATATCGCACCAACAATAAATTACTGCGACCAGCCAGTATTTCTTTCTTATATGTCTCAGGCAAAAGATTAATCATGGCTACCACAACTTCCTATAGTCGATACTTGCAAGCCCAGCTACTCCGATAAAGCGAGATCGAAATTGTTTATGTGGTGCTTCTAGCTTACCGAAGTCGAGCTTTAGCCACGGACTCGCTACTCGTACTGGCATAACGAGTTCGTTGGTAAAGAATTCACCGATACCAGGCACATTGCTGCCAGCACCCACTACTAGCGCCTGTTCAATTTTCGATGCATTCTCAATGCGCTCGTTGTAGTAGCGGATAACTTTACGAATTTCTGTTGCTACTCGAAGAAGGTTCGGCGCCATGGCTTTGGTGATTTTATCTTGTTTCGGGCTAGGCAGTAGGCCATTGATGACTTTCAGCTGATGAGCATTATCAAGGGCAATATTGAGTTTTTTCGCAATGTCGATAGTAAAAGTATTGCCCCCGATACCAACACCGCCGCTTACTCGAATTGCGCCCTTATCATGGACAGCGATATCGGTATTTGCTTGACCAATATCAATGATGAGACTTGAAAGATGAGCTTCTTCGGTGGCTTCGAGGATTCTCGCAACAGCATTGATACTTGGCTCGACGGCGATTGGCCGTAGCCCTGCCAGCTTTACACCGTCAAGGCACGAATCAACGAGATTTTTCGGTACAGCAGCCATGATGATTTCTAAAGAATCTTTATTGCGATCGATGATGTCATAACTGACATACAGCGCTTCAATAGGGATAGGAATATATTGGCTAACTTCCATCTCGACAGCGGCGGCAAGATTTTTCTCTTGTTTGACGGGCAGGGTAAAAGTGCGCGAAAAAGTTCGATTCGTTGGCACGCCAATAACAACATGGTTGCTGGAAAGATCTCCGATGATTTTTTCCTTCAGAAGAATATTGATGTTGTCACTAATATATGAGTTGTCTTCTTCTGGTTTCTCGAGTGCTTTTTGCATTTTGGCAGGATCTACATCGATAGAGCCATATCCCTCAACAAGCCATTTCTTAGGATCAATTGACATAACCTTAAGACCAGTCTGATTGATGTCCAGACCGATCACTTGTTTATCTTTATAGAAAAGGTTTGATGCCATATTAGGTGTAAATATCCCTCTGGACCATTATAGCATAAAGCGTAAGAGGTTTATCCTTTAATTTGCTGAGAAAGCCCAGTAATTGGTTGCATGACGCTTGCTGCGATGAGCCCCACCATGCCGCCCATGAAGACAATCATCACTGGCTCGATAATAGAACTGAGACCTTCAATAGCAACATCGACTTCCTCTTCATAAAAATCAGCAACTTTCACAAGAACCGTATCGGTCTGCCCTGTCTCTTCACCTACTGCGAGCATTTGCGAGACGATAGGCGGAAAGAGCTCATTTTTCTCAATGATCGCCGATAGTAGGGCACCGTTTTTGACTTCTTCAGCTGCATTTTGAAGTGCTTTTTCGAATACAGTATTGCCAACAGCATTACCAGTTACAGAAAGCGCTTCGAGCACCGCTACCCCTGCTCCCATAAGAGCAGAAAAAGTTCGAGCAAATCGTGCTACCGCAATCTTGGTGATGAGCTGGTTTATGCCGGGTACTTTTAGTATAAGAGTATGAAATTGTTCTCGACCCTTTGGTGTCTTGATGTAACGGAGAATAGCAATGACAGCACCGACAAATCCAGGGATAATAATATACCAAAAAGAAATCATGAAATTGCTGATACTGAGCATTATTTTAGTGATAACTGGCAGCTCGGCATCTGGTCCGCCGAGATCTTTGATGATATTGCCAATTTGCGGTATAACAAAAAGCATTAGACCGAAAAATGCGCCGATTGTAATAACTACTAGTACCATCGGGTAAGTCATGGCGCTTTTGACTTTTTTGCGCATGGTGGCGGCTTTTTCTTGTTGGAGGGCAAGGCGTTTCAATATCTCGTCCAGGATACCTGCTGCCTCGCCAGCCCGTACCATGTTCGTATAGACATCATTGAAGGCTTGAGGATGTTTTTCAAGGGCATCCGCTAGTGGCATGCCGCCCTGAATGTCTTTATACACTTCTCCGACAATTACTTTCAGAGCAGGACTATTGCTATAAGTCTCGAGTGAACCAAGAGCGCGCAAGAGTGGAACGCCAGCCCCGACCATGGCGCTTAGCTGTCGAGTGAACATGACGAGATCATCCGATTTGATTTTCTTTTTTGTTAGGAAGCTAGGTAGGGGTATGGTACCAGCTTTTTGTTGATTAGTTTCAGTGAGGAGAATCGGGCGCCATCCACGATTAGCTATTGCGGCTAAGGCGGCAGTTCTATCGACTGCTTCTATCTTGCCTTCGTGTACTTCATTCAGCTTATCACTTGCCGAATACTGAAATTGTGCCACCCCTATTGCTCCCTCGTTACTCTTAGTACTTCTTCAACAGTAGTATCGCCTCGAATAGCCTTTATAAGGCCATCAGCCTGCATAGTTACCATGCCTTCTGCGATAGCTTCATCCTGTATCTGATTGCTGGTTGCATTTGCCATAATAAGCTTCTGAATAGAAATGGTGTTGCCAAGCGTCTCGTATATACCGATACGACCTTTATAACCAGAATTGTTGCACTCTTTACATCCATTGGGATTACTTTTCCATAGTTGCACGATGGTTGTCTCACTACTGCCAAGAGGCGTGGCACCACCAACTTCTTGTTTAACAGCTTGGAGCTCAAGATCATGAATATAGCGATAATCTTGTCCTTCCTTGAGGTTAAACAAGTGATATATTTCAGTTATTTCATCCGCCTCGGGCTGATACGCGATACGGCAGTTCATGCAAAGTCGCCTCACCAGTCGCTGGCCCACAACGGCTTTGACGGTGCTGGCGATAAGGAACGGCTCGATATCCATGTCGAGTAAACGAGGCAAACAGGTAGCGGCATTATTGGTGTGCAGTGTTGAAAACACCAAGTGGCCCGTTAGCGCTGCTTGTACACCAAGATTGGCGGTTTCGCCGTCACGGATCTCACCGACCATGATGATATTTGGATCTTGGCGGAGGAGTGCTCGCAGTCCAGAGGCAAAAGTCATGCCAGCTTTGGCATTTGTTTGCACTTGGTTGACCCCAGGAATTTTATATTCAACCGGGTCTTCAATGGTCGAAATATTGACATCGGGCGTATTGAGTCTCGTTAACACGCTAAATAAACTTGTTGATTTACCAGAACCAGTTGGACCCGTCACCAGTACCATGCCATTTGGTTGTTGGATAGCTTCTTCAATGACTTCCAGTGATTTGCCCCAATATCCAAGCTGCTTCAGTGTAATAGCCTTGTTCGATTCGTCGAGAATACGCATAACAATCTTCTCACCGTCACTGATGGGTAGGGTGCTCACGCGAAGTGCGTATTGCTTGTCGGCAACGGTTATCTTGAATCGACCATCTTGCGGCACTCGTCGCTCATCGATTTTAAGATTTGACAAGATTTTGATACGACTCACCAGCGCGCCAAGGACATTTCGAGGTAAACGATTTACCTCTTTTAATACGCCATCGATGCGATAGCGAATTTGCACAAAATCCTCGCGTGGTTCAATGTGGATGTCACTTGCCGAAGAGCGGATGGCATATTCGAGGAGCAGATTCACCGTTTGGGCAATTGGTGAATCTTCGGATATATCATTTTCGTTTATTTGCTTATCGGTCTCAACGGTATCTTCTCGCTGAATTTCGATAACTTCGTTCAGCTCTTCGTTGACATCACCGCGATACAACTCGAGACAATCGAGGATATTCGAGCGGGTCGCCAGATATATTTTTGCTTCCTGTCCCAATTCTTTTTCGATAAAATTGATCGCCTGAATGTCGTCGGGGTCGTTGGTCGCCAGGTGCGCTATGCCATTTTCATCGATTTTGAAAATGACCGACATATACTGTCTGGCGATATTTTCTGGGATACGATTGAGTGCATCTTTGTGGATATCGTTTGGTATGACGGTAATGAAAGGCACATCGATATATGCGGCATAGAGTTTTGCCAGACTGGTCTCATCGATGACCTTTTGCTCTACCAGGATATCTTTAAGAGGTCGAGCGTCCTTCGAGGCCTCTATCTGAAACGGTTCAAGTTCTGATGCTGATACCACTTGGTTATCGAGCAAGAGCTTGGCTAGGGTGTCGTCTGATATGCGCATAGTGCTTTCGCTTATTATACCTAAAAGCGGCTGTGTTGTATACTGGAGGAGTGCATATAATGAGCGATGATGAGATGAGAGGTTTTGGCCAGGCGATTGGTCGTGTTCTTCATGGAGGTGAAGTGATTGAACTCGTGGGAGACATCGGTGCCGGTAAAACCACACTCACTAAGGGCATTGCTATGGGTCTTGGCGTCACTGAGCCGGTACAAAGCCCCACATTTACCATTAGCCGCATATATCAAACTCCTAATCATGTACAGTTAGCGCACTATGACTTTTATCGTCTGCAAGATGCCGGTATTTTGTCTGAAGAGATTGCCGAAATGATGCAAGATGAACGCACTGTTACGGTTATCGAATGGGCGGGTGCGGTCGATGCGGTGCTGCCAGAAGATCGTTTAAAGATCGTCATTACCTCAACGAGCGAAACAGCACGACAGCTCGATATCGTCGCTGGCGGCAGTGTCTCAAATCGCTTAAAAGAGGAGTTGCAACTATGATACTACTCATAGATACTGCCCAACCGACTTGTTTTCTAACGGTTATTGCAGAAAATGGCGAACGGCAAGAATACGCTTGGGAGGCAAACAGAACGCTCGCAAAAGGTCTACTGGCATTTCTTCAAGAAAAAACGGGTAATCTGAAAACTATTTCTGGCATCGGTATTATGAAAGGCCCAGGAAGCTTTACGGGACTTCGTATTGGTCTCACCGTTATGAATACTTTAGCAGATAGTCTCAGGGTGCCGATTGTCGGTGAAGTGGGAGAATTGTGGCAAGATCGTGCGCTAGAGCGGCTGCGAAATAATGAAAATGACCGTATTGTGCTACCACTGTATGGTGCCGAAGCATACATAACCCAGCCAAGAAAGTAGAAAAGCCTTTTTCGGGAAGGGACAACACAATACCAGGGCCAAATTTAATGGCTTGAATACATTATAGCATAAGCATATTTATAAGTCAAGTGCTACTCAATATGTCAGTAATCTTCTTGCTGCCTATTTGCAACCCCACCTATTTTGTCGTACACTAAATATAAGTCGTAACGACTTTTTGATAACTTCAACGAATGATAACACGGTCTCCGAAATTATATGACCAACACGAATAATACAAGTAGACGCATAGCCGAGATAGTACATCTTCGGTAAGTTTCGGGTGAACCAAAGAAAGGAACTACTATGATAGAGATTATCGTAGCACTGATTGTCGGATCTGCGGCAGGCATCGGCGGTTTTGCTGGATATCAGCGAACCAAACAGGTAAATGGCAAGAATAAAATCGACCGAGATATGGCGGTGGCCAAGACGAAAGCCAGCGATATTGTATTGAAAGCGAAAGACGAAGCGCTTCGTATCGAAGAAGAGCGGCGAAAAGAATTACAAAAAATTGAAAATCGTTTGATTGATCGTGAAAGAACGCTCGACAACAAGCTCGACGAGCTAGATAAGCGAAAGGAGAAACTTCGTGGACAAGAAGATGAAGTTGAATCACTAAAGAGTGAAATTCGTGATATCCGCACCAAGCAGCAAGAAAAATTAGAAAAAATTGCTGGCCTCAAGAAAGCGGATGCTGCTGAAAAGCTGATGCAAATGACCGAGCGAGATATCAAGAACGACCTTGCGGGATTGGTTGCTAAGTTGCAAAAAGATGCCAGTGAAGATGCCGAAGAGCGGGCACAAACCATTCTTTTGACCGCCATGGAGCGCATGAGTAGTGAAGTAACGGCCGAACGCACAGTAACGGCTGTCAAATTGCTTGATGATGAGATGAAAGGTCGGATCATCGGCAAAGAAGGCCGCAATATTCAGGCCATGCAGCGAGCGACGGGCGTTGACTTTTTGGTCGACGATACTCCAGGTATGGTAGTGTTGTCGAGCTTTGATCCAATTCGCCGACAAGTAGCACGACTAGGCCTTGAAATGCTCATGAAAGATGGCCGAATTCATCCAGGTCGCATAGAAGAAGTATTCGCCAAAGCTGAAAAGCAGATCGAAAAAGATGTGTTGCGAGCTGGGGAAGATGCTGCCCGTGAAGTGGGCGTGGTAGGTATTCCGAAAGAGATGCTCCAGCTGCTTGGCGAGCTGAAATATCGCACCAGTTATGGTCAAAATGTATTGAAGCATAGTACTGAAATGGCGCATATTGCGGGTATGATTGCCGAAGAAGTGGGCGCTGATGTTCGTATCACTAAAATTGCGACTATTTTGCATGATGTTGGTAAGGCTGTCACACACAAAGTAGAAGGTAAGCATCATCATATAGGTGCTGAGCTGGCGCGCAAGTATGGTATGGACGAGCGAATTGTTCACGCGATTGAAGCGCACCATGATGATATTGAGGCAACGACTCCAGAAGCACTGGTGGTTCGTATCTGTGATGCTGCCAGCGCGGCTCGTCCAGGAGCAAGGAATATTTCTGCCGAAAACTTTGCTGAACGCATGCGTGATCTTGAAAATATTGCCGTGAGCTTCAAGGGTATCGATAAGGCCTATGCTATTAGTGCTGGCCGTGAGGTGCGAGTTATTGTTCGTCCAGAATCGATCGATGACCTAAGTGCCATCAAACTTGCTCGTGATATCGCCAACAAAATAGAAAGCACCATGCAGTATCCTGGCACTATCAAAGTTAATGTCATCCGCGAAACTCGTGCGATAGAATTTGCGAAATAGTGCATACCTTTACCGAAGAAGAGACAAAGCAATTTTTAGCTCGACTAGAACGGCGGGCGAGCGGAGCAAATATGCTCATCGAAGACGAACAAGGTCGTTTATTGACGGTGAAGATGAACTATGAAAGCCATTGGGGCTTGCCGGGCGGTTGGGTAGAGGGCGACGAAACGCCACTTCAGACAGCGCTTCGTGAAACGAGGGAAGAGCTACAGCTCGACCTTTCGCCGGACACTATTCAATTCGTGCGTCTCATCGATATGCGCTACCACCTAGGACATATTTATATTAGTATTTTTCGCCTTATGGAACCAGTAACGAATGTACAGATTTCGTTGCAAGAAAATGAGCTTGAAGAATATGGCTGGGTTACCAAAGAGCAAGTGCTGAGCGGAGAAGATGGCCGTGCGTATTCTTACGCCATCAACTTATGGGCAGCAGATGATAGTAGCGCCTACAATGAACTTGACCAAACTACCATACCTTCTTCAGATCAATCTTAGCGTGTCGCACTACTGCAAATTGTAGGGCAAACCACACAAGCGACCATGCTCCGCAGAAAATTCCAAATACCACAACATGGAGGTACTCTATGGCGAATGGTGGCTCGACAGGTATGGTGAGCGCAAGCATAGGTAATGCAAGAAGTGCGAGTTTCATAATCCAAGTTATTCTTTCGAATAGTTTTTTGGCCTCTTTGGCAGGCAGCTTTCTTTGGTGGGCTACACGGGACACAACGAGCTCGGTGCTTCCTTGGGTGATGGTTTTGCCAGTTTGACCAATGGCTTTTGGTACGGATTTTATGAGGTAGACTATGACGGCGATGATGAATATAAATGACAGAACGATAAGAAGTAACTGGAAGGCATTTGGTAATTCTGGAGATAAAACAGGTAGCTCTTCGCTAGGAGTCGAAGCGGTTGGTATGAGCCATTCTCGCACGCTAGGGTTGTTTGCAAGTGGCAAAATGAGTGTTGCAAAAAGCCATAGCCATTGCATGAATACACTGGTATAGCCCAACACTCCAAAGCCGTTTGCGATGCGTATATATGCAGTCGGCTGCTGTTTTTTTGTCATATAACCACTATACCATATCGCCTGTGGTTGCGTTGCTTGTCGCCCGTGCATGAAACCACATGCTTGCCGCTAGCGTACTCATCGGCACGGCTGCTACCAGTGCGAGACTGGCGATGATGGTGCGAGCAACTTCTGTCACTACGAATTCGCTGTTGAAAAATACAAATAAATCGTTGGTATTGCTTGATATCAATAAGATGAGTGGCAAGGCGGTACCAGCATACACGAGTGCAAGTGTGTTCACGAGCGACGCAATATGCTCGCCACCTACCGACATAGCTTTTTTGTATATGGTACGGAGAGGGAGTTTGCGATTGGCAGTCATGAGCTCGTCGACAGTGGCGACTTGCGCGGTAACAATATCGTCAAGCACTCCAAGCGTAGCGATGACGATGCCGCCCACCAGTAAGCCTGAGAGATTTATGGCAGCGCTATGTTCGTTTGTTGTGAGAAAGCCAGCGTATTCATCGGCCAAGCCAGTTAATTGCAGCAGAGTAACGGCAAGCTCAGCGGCAATGGCGACGAATACGAGCATAAACAATATGCAGGCCAAAGAAATATAGGTGCGTCGCCGAAATCCATGGGCTATAAGTATTGATGCAACGGCTATGAGAAATGCTCCGCCGATACACACCCACAATGCATCATGTCCAGCGAGTATCAATGGGACGATCATGACACCGATGATGCCGATGCTGAAAACGAGACCAGCCATACTAGATGCGCCGCGCTTTCGGCCAATGAGCAGTACTGCCATGATGAAAATAGCCACCATGATCATCATGCCAGGGAGGCGATAATGATCGATGAATGTATAGTCGGCTGAACTGGAGCTATTTGCAACGACGATAGTATTGCCGGCAGTTACTTTCGTATAGCTGGGCATGGGCAGCTTGGCCGTTCTGTCGCTATCTGGCCCATCACGAATGATGACAGTCATGCGTTTGTCGACTGCGTTTACTGATTGCACCGTTGCCCGATGATAAGCAAAGTGAGTTTCTGATGATTCATAAAATGATACCACTGGCAAAGCCCTGTAGGGTGACAAGGCGTTTACGACCAAACCTACGATAATAACGGCTCCTATTGCGGCGGCTATTTCTAAGTAAAATTTCCTGGTCTTAGCATGAGTGAACGGGTTGGCACGAGTAAGTAGTCGACGAAGATAATTCATTATGAACCATTATATAGCGTAGAGCTACTGGAGGCTAGAGTCGGTCGCTGTATTTGGGGGGCTCACATCCTCATTGACAATTCATCCAGGGGGGGGGGGTGCTATTATTGAGGTAGGCTTAAGCAAATACAAGGAATGCAAGAAAGGGGCGTATGAAAAATATAAATGGACAACGAGGTGACGCGATGGTGATCGTAGTAATTTTGCTGGCAGTAGCACTACTTGGCGCACTTGGTTGGATTGCCTACGATAAGTTTCTTTGCAATTCCCCAGCAGAGCCAGAAGTGGCGCAAACGAGTGAAACGCCAAAGGAAGATGCCGATCCGAAGGAAAAGACGAAAGAGTTTTGTGCCGAGCATGAAAAGATATGTTTTGCTGTGCCGACGGATTGGCAGAGTAGCATAGATTCGGCACATGTTAATTATGTTGATGGTGTTGAGACGGATGAGGTAAAGTTTTCCTACAAAGATAATACACCAGCCGTATATGCGCAGACTGGCATGACAAATCTAGGAGGAGCATGCGAGAGCGACGAAGCCATGGGTCGCATACATGTCGTCGCTAAAAAGCGGACGGCAGTAGACTCTAAGGCCAATAAGTCTTCGAAAGCTTGGGCTGTATCGACAGTTCAGGAAAGCAGTGATGGCAAAAAATTTATTCCCGAAATAGCCCTTACTTCAAAGTCGGAAGTTATAGATAATACAGAGGTGGGCGCGTGTACTGCTCTATTCTACATAAATGTTATGGGAAAAAACATACGATATGGTGACACACTAGGGGTTGTGAGAGTGGTAACTAGTTCATATGAGGCTAAGCAGGAGGAATTTACCTCGCTCGCGAAAGCTAAGGAGTACCTCAATACGCCAACTGCCAAGCAAGAGTTCGATATCATCGCTAGCGCACACTATAAGTAGGCTTTGATTTTACTCATTTGGCTTAGAAATAAGAAAAAATCTGTCCAGATGGGCAGATTTTTTCTATGGTCGGGGTGAAAGGACTCGAACCTTCGACCTCACGGTCCCAAACCGCGCGCGCTAGCCAACTGCGCCACACCCCGACAGGGTACAATTTATACGATTGCCTAGCTATTGTAGCACGAAGTAGGTAGTTTGTATAGATTTTACGGCAATAGTCTACTGTGCTATTTCATACAGTCGTACTGCCGAGTCGCCAGCTTGCCAAGTGTTGATGAGTCGCCAGGTGCTTGGCGTGTCCGTCTCGTAATAGTCGTGTTCGCCAGTTTTCCCGACCAGCCAAACTCTACTCGCTTGTATATCGTGGAGATGAGCAACCCGGAGGTGTTCCCTCCCTTTTAGTAACGACCATTCGCCATAGGCACCAAACTCATTTGCTGATAATAATTTTACTGGTGCACCGGTGTGGTTATAGTACGAAAAGTCAAAAAAAGTGTAGAGTTCTGCCGAGACAATGACATCGCCAGGACGGTAGTTGTTTGTCACGACACCACCGATAGTACCCATTTGATGGGTGGCTGCCGCACCGACAGCCCCTATGCCAGTGATGAGGACGGCACAAGTAGCTAGTGTCAAAGCTGTTTTTGCCCACCATTTACGGGGCGAAAATTTCGTTTCGGCGATATATACTGCAAGCAACGCGTAAAAAGCGGGTGCAACAAACACGAAATATCTGTCCATAAAAACTGGTCGTTTGAGGCTGAGCAGAACGATGATCAGCATGGGCAGTAAGCACCAAGAAAGAAGTAGCCATATGGCGGCTCGCTTTGATGGCTGTTTGCCGGCCAGTCGGATGGCATACCATACGAATAATACAGCGAGAATAATCTCGATACTACCGAGCGAAGAGGCAAGATCGTAGCCGATAAATGATGCCAAGATGTTGGTGGTGTGACTATATGCCATAAATGATGACAATGCATTTGGGATAGTGTGCCAATCAACAGGAGGAATCCAAAAGCCGCTATTTACTCGAGTGACTTGAGCAATGAGACTTGGTAGCCACGGTGAAAAAAATGCGATACAAATGATGCCGCCAAACCAAAGCCCGGGTAGTCGTAGTAGCTTCAGAAAGCTTGCTTTACTTGCACCCATAGCAAACCATGCGTACACCAAGTGTACTGGTACTAGAAGCGCAAGGTAATATTGGGTATAGAGACCTGCGGCTATAGCAAGACCGTATAATCCCCACAGCCAGTATTTCTTGCGTTCAAGAGCCAGCACAAATAAGTAGGTGGCTATGACGGCAATGAGGGCAGCCAAGGCGTATGGCCTGGCTTCTTCGCTATAACGCACCAGAAAAGGAGCAAGCGAAGTGAATACTACTGCCAGTCGAGCTGTTTTTTCCGAGAAGAGTTTACGCAACAAAAAGTAGAGGACAATAATGGTCGCTAGTCCGCATGCAACGCTAAACCCTCGTAATGCAGCTTCGCTCGAGCCAAATAATACTTGCCAATAATGGAGTAGTAGATAATACAGGGGTGGGTGAACATCGTTGGCGGTAGTGGCGATGATGTCGCTTGGCGGTAAATTGATGATCATAGTCGTGTAGCCTTCATCGTGCCAAATACTTGCTTTGGTAAGATAGATATTTCTAGCAATGAAACCAACCCCTGTCATAATGAGCAAATATATGACGGCTGGCATATCTAGCGCGTACCGGATTATTGCATCTAGGGTGCGTCGTATCATCTTTTTCGATTCCTTGCTATGTCGTGTGCGCTTTGAGCTATTTTGTCGATGTCGAGTTCGGCCAACTGCTCTGTATGGCCTTTGCGTTCGAGGGCTTTGGCTATGAGAAAGTCGGCAATACGAGGATTTTTTGGCAACAGTGGCCCATGTAGATAGGTGCCAATGAGATTATGATAACGGATACCTTCATGACCGTCGGAGCCATTATTGCCAGCGCCCTGAATGACTTGCCCGAGAGGCTGAGCGCCTTTATCGAGTATGGTTTGCCCGCTGTGGTTTTCGTAACCAACGATAGTGCCGAACTCTTTACTCTCGATAATGATGTTGCCGACCAGTCT
>CALLZM010000021.1 GCA_937858705.1 uncultured Candidatus Saccharibacteria bacterium
GCTCCTAAGGCATGCGTGTCTACCAATTCCACCACATCCGCAAATCTTTTGTGATTGAATGTATCCTAGGGCGTATTATAGCATAACAATTCTCGTTCTTTCTATATTTTTCGTATTTTCAATACCGTATCAGTTAATGATACAAGTGAGCTTCGCCGCCTGTTGCCAAGAGTGAACAAGCAGCGAAGCATGATTTTAGGAGCGAATCGTGATAGCGGCAGTAATTCTTACTGGATTGATTGCAGCTGGGTAAACTGTTGTTTAAACCAATTAGTTATCTCGGTACGGTATTCACTCACATCACCACACCCCTCACCATTTGGCAGAATAAATAGATAATCTTTGCCATGAAGGGTTACTTTGGCTCCCATCGTAAGGCCGGCTAATGGCAATGGTTCATCGGTGACATATCCAAGCTGGCCTTCTGGATGTGCTGCATCGGCATCGCACTTGGTAGATAAGGCCTTGGATATAATGATGTGGTCTTGCTGCATTGCTACTTGATAGGGGTTATCGGCTAGCGGTATTTCAACTCCATATTCTGTTATTTTTAGTACCGCATCATTGGTCTTTGTAGATACAGTTTCGTCTGTCTTTGAATTGATAGTATTGACAGCCTTTGGCTGCTCTGTCGTTTTATGTGCTTCAGTTAGAGTATGAGCGGTAGTTGATTGTTGCTGATTGACTGCGGCATATGTCGCCCAACCTGCTATTGCCAGGAGCACTACTGCAAGAATAATAAACGGTGTGCGCATATTCGTTCTGGTTGTATTCATAATTATTCTCCTTGCCTCACTTGGAGGCTTATTAATTGTTGTGGCGTACAGGCCTCTCTCTTTGCCCGTACTACTATATACGAATGAAGCCGAGAAAAGGTTACAAAAAAGAGTGGTTATCTTTCACTCTCACAATATCCGCTTGTATCTGTGCCACAAGGAACTACACGAACGAAATCTTTACCATAGCTGCTGCTGTAGTTTTCATAGTAGGCGACGGTATTATCCGAATTCTTGATAAATGCCAGCACCTTGCTATCATTACAAACCGATGACCACCTGATAGCGCGGCCTAAGTTCGGCTACGGCGCGGTAGAGTTCGGCATACTCGGCACTTGTCTGTGGGCTGATGCCTTCGCCGACGATCCGTGCGGTCAGCTCATCGGTCAGCGGTGTCTGGTGCTTGGCATGGCGTAAGTGGTCGAGCGCGGTATTGGTAACGATACGAAACAGCCATGTGCTGAGTTTTTTCGTGGGGTCAAAGGTATGAAGCTTGTCATACGCCTTGATAAACGCCACTTGGTTGATATCTTCTGCTTCGTCTTCGTCGCGCACCAACCGATAGGCATGACGGTATAGTGCATCTTTGTATCGCTCGATAATCTCGCCATAACACGCCGTTTCACCTGCGAGTACTCGGCTCACTATTTCCGTCTCATCTGCTAGCATACTTTATATACGCTCCCATCCAACAAAAGGTTACAATTTGTACTAGATAAAATGATACCATAAGCAAATTTCTTGTGGTATCATAGAAGAAAAGAGAGGGAAGATGTTTCGATGAGTAAAGTTGCAAAATATTTACAGGGCCACATTCTAGGAGAAATCACTACAAGGGAAGATGTTCGACAGAGCGCGTCATTTGATCATGGTGTGCTCACGAAAACACCAGAAATGGTAGCATATCCAAAAGCGACAGGTGATATCCGTAAAATTGCACGGTTTGCGTGGCAATTGGCAGAAAAAGGCCACACCCTACAAATTCACCCAGCTGGTACCGGTCTTTCAAGCACCGGTGCGTCACTCGGTAAAGGCCTCAAGATTCTACTCTCCAAGCATATGAATAAGGTACTTGAATTCGATGCCAAACAAAAGCTTGTTCGCTTACAACCAGGTGCCTCTGTCGACTCTTTGCAGAGTGCACTTCGTCTTCATGGTCTGGCGCTTCCAACCTTATTGGGTCAAACTGGCACGATAGGCGGTGCGGTGGCAGATGATGTCGGTGGTATTTTTGCTGGTAAATATGGCACTGTGCGTCAATGGGTGGCGCAGCTCGAAGTGGTGCTCGATAATGGCGAAGTTATTCAAACTGAGCGAATTAGTAAATATGAGTTAAGTAAACGAAAAGGCATTCAAGGACGGATCGGGGATATTTATCGGGGTATCGATATTATCTTAGAAGAACATGCCGATTATATCCGTAAAATGCCGCCCGAGACGGTGCTCGACAGGAGCGGCTATCCTGGCATATTTGATGTAAAGCGAAAAGGTGGATCATTTGACCTCACGCCACTATTGGTGGGAAGTCAAGGAACGCTGGGCGTGGTGAGCGAAATGATATTAAAGACTGATTTTGTGCCCAAAGAATATACTATGGCTGCGCTGGCTTTTAGCAGCGAAGATGAAGCGCACGATGCTATCGATGTGTTGCGATCTACAAATCCAGGATTCTTGGAGTATTATGACGGATCGCTTTTCGCAAAAGCCCTGGAGCAAGGCAAGACATACGCTTGGCTGGGCGATAGTAAAAAAGTGGCAGCAGTGACGGTGATTGGATTTGATGATTTTAGTGAAAAGTCCAGAGAGCGAAAGCTTAAAAAAGTACTAAAATCTCTCGAAAAAATGAAATGTGCATCTGTCACAAACCTAAAAAGTGAAGAAACACTACAACTACAGGCATTGCTTGATATTGTAAACTATACTGCGCTTCCAACTGATCAGGGAGATCTTTTCGGTAGCGAACTTATCAGTAATTTTTATATTCCACCAGTTAGTTTTAGTGAATTTACCAGAGAGCTTAAAGCATTGAGTGAGTCCTTGCATACGGAACTACCGCTCTATGGTTCGCCTCTCTCTAATGTATACGCTATTCGCCCACAACTATCTATGAAAAAGGTAAGCGACAAGCAGAAGATATTCAAAATTATCGACAGAGTCAATGCGCTTATCATGCAGCTGCGAGGAGAATTAGTGGCGGCTGGTGGCGAGGGCAGATTGTTGTCTCGATTCGCTCGCGCAAACTGGGATGATGAGTATACGCAAATCGTAGAAAAGATCAAAAATGTATTTGATCCGCACGGCATATTTAACCCCGAAGTGAAATCAACGGTCGAACTAAAAGAATTAGTCGCCGAACTTCGCAAAGACAATTCTATCGGCATGTGATAGAATAGACATGTAACCTGTAAGGTGTATATGCGGATGTGGCGGCTGCGTGAAACGCAAATCAATCGTAGACGCGGCGCGCTAACTGTCCTCGAAAGACACTAAACTTACGGATACAATACTTACTCTAGTATATGCGGATGTGGCGGAATTGGTAGACGCGCTAGCTTCAGGTGCTAGTGCCAGCAATGGCGTGAAGGTTCAAGTCCTTTTATCCGCACCAGAATTGATAACTCTACTTTTCAGTAGTGTCGCAAAGGGCTCTTTCCAGAGGTAGGAAGGGGCTCTTTCGTTATCTAAATGAATGTTCAAAAATAATTTCCTTGCAATGATGTCTTTTTCTACTGGAGTACCTGCTCTCATCTTGTCAGCGATAGAATTTGTTAAGTTCAAAAACTCTTCTTTAGATAGCTTAATTGCATTAGAATTGTTTAATTTATTGGTTATTTTCTCGATCCCTTCCTCTATGTCTACTCTCGATCCTTGTAGATTTTCTAGATCTTTATTTAGCGTACTCAGTACTGAAGCAGGAGCGTCTTTCTGATCAACTAAGCTAGCATACTGCCTAGACTTGCTCTCTATATTAGCCTTGTAATGCTTTAGCTCACCCTCTAGGCTACGCCTTCTTGTACGAAGTTCTAATATCTTCTCTTCGGTATATTCATCTATCTTCTTGCTGTATTGAAGGAATTCTTTGTCTGTGAATTTTAGTCGGTCCAGTTTTTCGTATAAATCATCAAAGATATATCTAGCTCTGACGCTTTTTACTTTTCTTGTGCACATTTTGTTGTCGCACCTGTATGTTAGCTTGTGAGTTCCATCGCCTGATCTATTTTTTCCGACTCGCATAGGATCTGAGCTATTACAAACACCGCAATAAACAAGCCCCCTAAGAGGGTAGAAAGTCTTCTTTTGACTATATATAGGGACTTTTGATCTACTACGCCCCAGCACTTGGACTGCATCATACATCTCTTCGCTGATCATTGGTACGAAGTTCGTAATCTCATTCAAGTCCACTTCTTGATCGTTTTGTAGCAATATCCCGAAATAGAAAGGGTCGCTAAATATATTTGAAGCAATTTGCTTAGAGATCGTGATTTTACGGATCTTCTTATTCTTACGACTAATCTTTGTCATTCGGTGAACATTATTCTTTTTCCAGAAGTCTACAATCTCATTCTGAGTTATTCCCTCAGCTCTCATTTGCCAACCCTGTTTTATAAGATCAAAATTCTCTGGACTTGGCTCGTAATGATGAGTAACCTCATTCCTGACATAACCCCACTTATATGCGGATGACTTACCTTGTTCAAAGTTAGTTCCTACTCCTCTTGTGATACTCTCGCTAAGATGTTCGGAGTATTGCTTAGACATTGCAAATAATATGTTCAGGAGTAATTTACCGCTAGCGTCATTTGTAAAGTGTAGAGTAGGAAACTTTAGGTCCTTGATAACTTTACTATCCAGCATATCTACTATCATTCCACCCTCAAGTGAATTTCTAGCTAGCCTATCAGGGTGATAGGACAATATTCCATCATATTTACCTGCACTTACTGCCTCTAACATCTTGCTAAACAGGGGTCGGTTTCCAGACTTTTTAGCAGATTTGGCCTCTTTAATCGTGCTAATAATCTGCAGGCCTTCTCGTTCTGCATACTCCTCGCAGTATTTGATTTGGTCTGGAATAGATTTTTCTTGTGCACCTTCGCCCTCTGAGGACTTACGGACATACATCACATATCTATAAGGCCTCTGGGGGTCTTCGGTAGGTGTATAAATTCGCCGTAGCTTTTTACCCATACTTTTCGTTTTATGTAAGTCTAGAATTCTACAGGGTTACCTTCATTATCTAGCATATGACTTTCATTTTGCTTAATCACTGACGGGCTTACCTCTATAGTGCTGAGTATCTCAACCAGCTCAATTAGATCTTCTCCTATGGTCTCTTGCATAGTAAATTACGCTTTCAATTTGCGTAACTATCCAAGTACCTCTTGATCTAATTACTGGTTAGAATAAATGATTTATATTAGCGGTCAACTTGCCGTTTCTGGCTACTGGCCACCGCTAATTTGTTTCAAGTTTCTCAGTGTAGTTCTTTTTTAGACTCACCACCTTCCTATCCTTGAGGGATACGGTTAGATCACAATAGCCCTCATCAACCAGAGAGCTTAGGCTTTGAACGATTTCATTATCAACTGACATATTGCCACTATAACCTAGCAGTATAGAATTATCTTTTAGTCGCCTGAGCGTAATACTTTTTCCTTCGCCGTGCTCTAGGTTTTTAGTAGCTTCAAGTAGCTTTTTCTCGTATTTCTTAAGCCCACCACTAGTAGGATTTGATCTATTGATTGGTAGGGAGTACTGAATCATAGGCTTAGGTTTACCAATAAGGCCCAGTGCGTAGCTTGTAAAGACGGATAGCTTTAGCTGTATCTCTCCATTGTCTCGGCGTGGTATAACATCTGGTAAAAATGACTCATCTTCATAAAGCCCTAAAAAGGTAGGGTCAAGCATAGCGCAGAACCCATTAGGCTTAAATATCATAATAACTTCGTGTCCTGCCAGTATCGCAAACAATGCATAAAGTGAATATTCTTCATATAGCTCTTTGAAGTTTTTTAACACATCAGACTTGAGTCCATACCTTCGCAGTTCTAGTAATACGGATATATAAACATACTCTGACAGTCCTAGCTTCCTCCAACCTACGCCTTTTTGATCCCTGGCATCATTTATAAGCCCTGTAGCCTCAAGGTAGTTAATAGTGCGGTATTTCTTACCTAGATCCGACACCCTAAAAAGGGGCTCATTTAGAAAGGTGTCTATTTTATCCTTTGTTTTTTTGTTCGTGTGCTTGATACCAGATTTTACAATGCTGGACATACCGAAAAAGCTCTTCGTGTCTTCGGTTATCTTTGGTAATAGTAGGCTATCTAGAACACCTTGCATATTATTTATTATACATCGTTGTATAAAAATAAGACAATAGTATTATTTGATATTACATAACATCATTATTAATGCTACAATAAGAACTGTCCTAAGCTTCACATTTGAGTAATGCAACTCTTTTTGTGTTTGCACGATAAAGACCTGAAAAGGGCATCGTGTGAAACAAATGGGCTTTATCGCTCAAATGTGGATAAAAAGGCTTAGAACACCTACACGGTGTCCTTTTTATTTGGACACAGAAAGAGCAAGAAATGGCAAAGCATTATCAGATAAGACATCCATTTACGATTGACATTGGTGCTGCTGGGCTAGTGAGCACTTCAAAGCACAACTCAATACTTAAAGAGCGTTATGGCGTAGAAGATTGGCAGGATTTGCCTGACTCAGAGAAGAGTGCGTTTAAGGCTAAAGCGAGAAATCTAAGTCTTACCGTCAAGTATATCCCTGCTGGCAATCAAGACATCTTCTTTACCAAAAATTGGCACAATGAAACAGACCTTACCTACCTAGCTGGAATGCGTACACAGCCCTTATATACCAGGTCTCTCGTAGGAGATTCTTTTGACATTGGTTTTGGTGAGGGTAGTCATACATATTATACAGTTGATTTCCACCAAGATTGTTGCGACGATAAAGGTAAAATAATGAATATCCCTAAGGATTCCTGGAGAAAGACTGCTGACTCAAGAAATAACTTATCCGCCTATAACTTTTTGAGAATAGCCATCATTAAGGATACGGGTCCAAAGAGTTATGAGTGGTACGAAGAGCATAGGTTAGAAATACTTAACGAGGTTCTTATTCCCATAATGGTAGATGTTGACACTCAAAGACAGATACTACAAGTGAATTATGGCAATGATTTTGAGGAGCCCAAATGGAGTGAATATGCCGATATTAACACTTGGGACTTTACCATTTATAATGATTTACATATAACGATCAAATAAAATTAGTATTATGAATAAAGATCTACTACAACAAGAAATAGACCAACTACTAAAACTTTATGATAAAGGTGATCTAACATCATCAGGTTTTACATCTAAATTAATCTCCTTTATAAATAACCAGCTAGATGGCGATCCTGTTTACTCAGATACACTCGGTGTTGATGATGAATTGTATAGTGAAGTAAAAGAATATATCGGTACATTGAAGGCCGTGTCAACATCAGCTATTCAGAGACGGTTTAAGATAGGATACGCAAAAGCTAGCAGACTGATAGATAAACTTGAGGAAGATGAGCTTATTAGCCCATATAACGGCCTTAGTGAGCCTAGAAAGGTATTGTAGTGCAACTAGGCGGTAAACCATCAAAACGAAGTAATAGCCTGTTTGATGAGGATTTTGCTTCAGGATTTGAGGATAGCAGATTTGATAAAGCCAAGCCTTTCATTAAGGTATTCGTAGCTATACTCGTAATAGCAGGTCTAGGTGTTGGTGGATTATATTATTTTGGCAATAATAACAGTAATCAATCTTCTCATAGCCAAGCAAGCACTACACACGAGTCAGAAGACTCAAATCAATTCTCAGATGAGGAAGTTGAAGATATTCAAAAGTTCTCGGACTGCACCAGTAAAGCGTCTAGTACCGCAGACAACATAAATACAAGTAGCTCTGATTTTTATAAAAAGCTTATTGCAAACTATGATGATTGGCTCGCTTGCTATGATAAGTATCCTGATGTAGCAAAGGATGCTAGCCCTAGTAAGTCATCGCTAGAGCTAGCTAGAAAAAACGCCATTGATAGTTCTGGAAAGTATAAAGATACCTATCTGTCTAGTAATTCTTATAGCTACACCCCCAGCACATATAGGCCATCATATAATTCATATAGCACCGATAACTCTAGTAGCAAGCCTAACGCCCCTAGTAGCAGTACGCCAAGCCAGCCACCACAAGCCAATACTGTTGATGTTGCGTGGTGTAGTGCAAAGAAGAGTGAGGTTAATAGCTTGTACTCACAGTACCAGACAGCACGAAACGCAGTAGACGCATTAAACACTAAAATATCTACGGTTGATCAAACTATAAATCAGCAATATGGCGGTACAGGACTGACTGAGAGCCAAAGACAGAGAGCAAGGGCTAGTATGATGAGTGAGTACAGCGCACTTATGCCGAATCTGATGGCTCAACAAAACACAGCCAAGTCTAAATACGACTCCGCCCAAAGAGAATACTCCAGCAAAGGCTGCTACTAGTGTAAATCGCCCAGCGTATTCTCCTGCTTATAGTTTAGACTAGCTATATGAGTACAGCATACAAAGATAGCACCAATAGGTCTGTATCGGTCCGAGGTAGCAATGGTAGATTTGCGAAAGGTAACAAGCCTACTAACGGTTTTGATAAAAGACCAGAGGACCGTAGCCACGGATGTTGGAATAAGTCCAGCACTCCTCGTGGAAAGCTTGAGAAGATGATGACTTTCACTGAAGATGAGCTACTTGTTGTGTCTAATGACAATAATGCCCCAATGTTTGAGCGTAGAATAGCAAATATTATACTTGATGCAACCTGGGCGGTTCTAAGGGATATGATTGATCAGGTGTACGGCAAGCCCAAAGAGAGTGTTGATATAAAAGACAAATCCGAGAACGATCCAATAATAAAAGGTTTTGTTATTCCCACTCTGCCCAGCGATTTTATTAAAATAGACGAAGATCATTTAAGTTAAGTTCAGCGTATTAGTTCAAATATACTTAGTTAGTTATAATATCAGTAACAGTAATTCGCTTGTTTCATCTGTTGCTGCCTCTGTTCTATTGTCATTCTAGGCATCCTAAATAAGTCCTTCGCATTGTTATCAAATAGCCACTCAGCTATAATACAGATGTGTTCAAAGGTAGTCGCTTCTGTTGCACCAAAGGTATTTTTACGAGCTGTAACAAGCGTAGCAAAGGGTTCTCTCCAGATAAAGGAGGGAACTCTTTTGTCATCTATATACAGGTTCAAACACATTTTTCGTAGTATTATGTCCTTTTCAACTGGCGAGCCAGCCAACACCTTGTCGTAAGCAGAATTAGCTAAGTTCAAAACTCATCTTTAGTAAGTTTAATTTTGCTCACATTAGTTAATTTGGCGGTAATTTTGTTAACCTCGGTATCTAGGTCTATGATTTCATTTTGTAGGTCTAGCAAGTCCTGCTCGTTAGTGCCATACGCTGGCGAGTGCTTGTCTAGGTTAGTATCAACGCCACGCTTTACCATTTCACTTAAATGCTCGGAGAATTGCGTAGCTAGTGAAAATAGCACCGCCAGCGTTAGGCGTCCGCTACTATCATTGGCGTATTGGACTGTAGGGAACGCCATATTTTTAATAAGGGCATTATCAGGGTTAAGCATATCTATGATTACGCCAGCGTCTCGCATATTGCGAGCGATACGGTCAGGGTGATATGCCAAAAGCCCGTCGTAGCGTTTTGGGAACTCGGACAACATCTCTAAGAATAAAGGGCGATTATTAGCCTTTTTAGCAGACTTTTCCTCTTTGATTATTGGGGTCCATCGCCAAACATTACAATCGACCACAATAGGCGATACGCGCTTCGCTCACTCGGGGCAGCTGGCGTAGGGTTGGCGAAGTACCTGGAGGGGTGATAGATTTTGTAGAGGTCAAAAGAGGTAAGTTGAAGACAGCGGTGTAATATGGTATATTTTCAATACATCAATAAACTCATGAGAATATATATACCAGAGATCCATAGCGTGCTTCCTTCGATAGGCTCGAAAGATGGATTTGAGTTGGGCACGGGCGAAACAAGAGCCGAAGTAAAGGAAGCATTGTGTCGAGATGTAGATATGCTGCTCGATGTATTCTACTCAGCCCTCAGCACATCACCGAACACTGTTCCTGGCAAATCAGCCATCATTCAGGGTGCGAAAAGAGACATAAACAGTGGATATAGTGGTGAGCATTGGCATAGGGTGATGGCACTCGATGCCGTATCGATTGAAATGACGCGGGACACTAAAACTAGGACATGTCCTGTCGATCCATCAGGTAATCCGATGCGCATTATCGAGGAGCAGCTCTACTGCTCTCGAGAAGATGCTGACACTCATCGAGAAGCATCGGCCGGACTAGTACGGATAACTTCTGCGATTGGAGAGATAGCTACGCGCGGTGCCGAATTCTTGCATGCTGAGGTGAGGTTATTTTGTAACACATTAGGGGAAGAAGAGTTGGTGGCCCGCATGAATACCACTGGTGGCGTTACTGTAAAGCGCAGCAAGCAAGAAATAGCCATTGTCACCGAGCCAACGAGGCGCAAACTGGTAGAATCAGCAAAACTCTTTGCACTTGCTCTTGATGAAATGCGTAAACCCGAATAACATAATAAGTAAGGAGGTCTCGGATGAGTAAAAACATATCAAGGCTACAATGGGTGGTTGGTGGGCTATGCCTTATGGTGGCGGTGCTTGTCGCGTTTATCGTCCTGCTTCTTATGCGGCAACCAGTCGCGGTGACGAATTTTGAACAATGCAAGGAAGCCGGAGGTGCCATATTGGAGTCCTATCCCGAGCAATGCCTCATTGATGGTGCGACATTCATAAATAGTACTCAGCAATTGCCAGGGAATACAGATGAATTCATCGGTATGGCAGAAAAAGATGCGCTCCATAAAGCCGAACAATCTAACACGCCGGCTCGGGTGGTCGAGCGCGATGGCGAGGCGCTATCTGTAACGATGGATTTTACATATTGGAGACATAACTTTTATATAAGAGACGGAGTGGTGTATAAAGTAGAAGTAGAGGGATTGTCGACGAATAACTAGCCTATTTTTTAGCTTTTCTCTCGAGAATACCTTTGACTGAAGGGCTGATTTCTTTATCGGTGCGATGAATACAGCCAATCCAACAACAAGGCCGTCGAATACCTTCTTTGAGCTCTTCGACTACTCGTCTTGTGTGCTCATCGCGCGTTTTTTGCTGTTTTGGATATGTCGTCCAGCATATCCATTCGTTACGAGCGAGAGGCGTGATATCGTTCCACGCTGTCTGTGCCGCTGTATCTGCAAGAAGCGCAGCTTCTAAATCTCCAGGAATGGTGTCGTGAACGGTGCCAGCGGGAAGTTTCATACTTCATAGTGTACCACACGCGTTCGATCTCTTGTGCTACAATTTACTCATGCAAGATACCAGAAATGTCATCGATGAATTTAAGGGCAAGCCGGAA
Organism: uncultured Candidatus Saccharibacteria bacterium; assembly: GCA_937858705.1. Lineage (GTDB taxonomy): Bacteria > Patescibacteriota > Saccharimonadia > Saccharimonadales > Saccharimonadaceae > SZUA-359. The sequence continues at coordinate 11,313 of CALLZM010000021.1, forward strand.
GAGGCTATCGTTGAACAACTAGACAAAACCGATCATGGCTTGGTGATTGCCCTCGAAAATACCGAAAGAGATTTCAATATGGGTACAATTGTGCGGAGTGCCAATGCCTTTGGTGTGAGACATATTTTCATTATTGGTCGTCGCCAGTGGAACAAGCGCGGCGCGATGGCGACGGATAAGTATCTCCACATTCATTTCGTTGCGACCACCGAAGAATTTATAGCGTTAATGCGGGCCGCAAACAGACAAATTATTGCTATCGACAACATACCCGGGAGCCTCAATCTCGCTCAAACAAGACTGCCACGAAATGCTGTATTGGTGTTCGGGCAGGAAGGGCCGGGTATCTCCGGGGAGATGATTGCCGCGGCAGATAGTATTGTTGCCATTGAGCAATTTGGTTCCACTCGCTCCATAAATGTTGGTGCAGCCGCAACCGTGGCTATGTACGCTTGGCTGCAACAGCATGTATTGTAGATGCTTATGCTTGCGTTTACACACCTAACATGACACAATAACTACTGTATGAGCAAACTAACGACCGATCCGTACAAGGGAACGAGAGACTTCTTCCCAGAAGATATGTGGCGAAGAGACTATATTTTTGGTATTTGGCGACGAGTGATGCGCCGCTATGGCTATCAGGCGTACGATGCACCGCTACTCGAGCCGCTAGAATTGTACGCCGTCAAGAGCGGCGATGAGCTGGTGAATGAGCAGACCTATCAGTTTATCGATCGTGGAGATCGCAAAGTGGCTATTCGGCCAGAGATGACCCCGAGCGTCAGTCGTATGATTGCTGCTAAACGGCAAGAAACCGCCTATCCTGCCAGGTGGTTTAGTATCGCCCAATTTATGCGCTATGAACGACCTCAGCGAGGTCGTGAACGCGAATTTTGGCAACTGAACGCCGATCTATTTGGAATAAACGGCATAGAAGCTGAAGCTGAGATTATCGGTATCGGCGATGAGACCCTGAAAGAATTTGGTGCCAAACCAGAGTTTTATGAAATTCGTATCAATAGTCGCCAGCTTATCGACCTTGTGATGACGAATTATCTACAGCTCGACACCATTCAGTCGCACCTGATGATCAAGCTCTTTGACCGAAAAAATAAGATTAGCCACGAACAATTTCGCGACCAAGCGATAGAGATATTTGGTGCTGAAACGGCACCAGAGGGATTGGCGCGACTAGCCGAACTATTGGGCGTGCGAACTATCGCTGAGCTTCCTGAGGCTATCCGCGACAGTGAAGCGGCAAAAGAGCTAGGACGGCTGATGGATACGCTATCTGAACGAGCTATTTCGAGTGCCTCGTTTGACATCACGCTCATGCGTGGCTTCGACTACTATACTGGCGTGGTATTTGAATTTTTTGATACACACCCCGACAATAATCGATCGCTGTTCGGCGGCGGTCGCTATGATGGCCTGGTCGGTCTATTTGGTGCCGATCCAGTAAGTGCAGTCGGATTTGCGCCAGGGTACAGCATGACTGAGCTATTTTTGGAAGTACATAATCTACTCCCGAAATTTAGCAGCACGACCGATGTGTATGTCGGTATATTGGAAGGTGCTGAAACGGGAGCCTTTGAGCTTGCCAGGCGACTTCGTAAAGAAGGCGTCAATGTCGAGCTAGACTTTACTGGCAGGAAGCTCGATAAGCAACTCAAAACAGCTATTAAAAAGCAAGTGAAGTATCTACTATTTGTGGGTGCGAATGAACTTGCCGAAGAACTGTATGCCCTGAAAAATCTCTCGACAAGCGAAGAGCAAAAGGTGAGCTTTGAGCGAATGGTGACGGTGTTGAAAGATCGTCGACACAAGCCGCAAGACGAAGATGATACTCTATTCGATTTAGAAATATAGCCCTATCTTTTCATTATATCACACTTTTTAAATAAAGTCAAACAATTTGTCTTACTGTATGTATTTTGGTATAATTTACAGATATGAAGATTAACCGAGAGACAATTTCTAAGACCAAAGTAAAACTAACTATTACACTTGATGCGAGTGAGCTGAAAGATGCCGAACAAGTAGCGCTCGTGCGAATTGCCAAGACATTAAAGGTGCCTGGTTTTCGTAAGGGTCGCATACCTGTGGCGGTTGCAGCTAAACATGCCAATCCAGCCGTTTTAGCTGAAGAGACGGCAAATACTGCTCTGTCGAAAGCTGTAGCTGAAGCATTTACTAGTGAGGATTTGCGAGCACTTGATCGACCAGAGGTTGAGGTGACAAAATTTGTACCGAGCCAAGAGCTGGAATTTACTGCTGAAACAGAAATTATGCCAGATATCAAGCTTGGCAACTATAAAAAACTAAAGGTTGGCAAGCAGGACTCTACTAAAGTAGAGCAAGCCGAAATCGATGAAGTACTCGACCGTATTCGACAACAAATGGCAACTAAAAAAGAAGTCGAACGAAAAGCAAAAAATGGCGATGAGGTTATTATCGACTTTGTGGGCAAAAAAGATGGCGTTGCGTTTGATGGCGGCACGGGCAATGCCTATCCGCTGGCGCTTGGCTCACACTCATTTATTCCTGGTTTTGAAGAAGCAATCGTGGGCCATAAACCTGGCGAGTCATTCGACATTCCACTGTCGTTTCCAGAGGATTATCAGGCGAAGGATTTGGCCGGGCAAGCAGTTGTTTTTAGTGTTGAACTGAAAAAAGTCAATGAGCAAGTATTACCGGAAATTGACGATGAGCTAGCGGCAAAGGTTGGTCCATTTACCAGTGCCGATGAATTGCTGGCTGACATCACGAAAGAGTTGACGGCACAAAAAGAGCAGACCAATCGTCAGAAATTGCAAGATGAACTGGTCGAGCAATTGGTTGCGAAAAGCACCGTGCCAGTGCCAGAAATTTTGAAGAAAGATCGTCTAGAGTCGATTGAACGAGATGTGACGCAAAACTTACTCTACCAAGGCATGACGCAAGAAACATGGCTCGAGAAGCAAGGCTTTAAGGGTAAAGATGAATGGCTCGAAAAAGACGCTGGGCCAATGGCTGAAAAGCAAGTGCAAGCAAGTCTGGTGTTGGCTGAATTAGCGAAAGCCGAGAATATTACTGCGACTGAAGAGGAACTCGCCGCTAAGCTACAGGAATTCAAAGAACAATATGGCCGCCAGCCAGAAATGGTCAAGCGCTTCGACGAGCCTGAAGTGCAGCGAAGTGTTGCGAACCAGATTTTGACCGAAAAAACCCTTGATTTGTTGGTGAAGGAAAATGTCAAGTAATTATTTGGTACCTACCGTCATAGTCAAAACTCCCGATGGCGAGCGGGGCTATGATATTTACTCGCGATTGCTAGAGAATCGGATTATTTTCTTGGGCGATGAAGTAAATCATCAAACCGCCAATGTTGTCGTGGCGCAGCTGTTGCATCTTGCAAATGAAGATCCTTCAAAAGATATTTCACTCTATATCAATAGTCCCGGCGGAAGTGTCTATGACGGTCTGGCGATTCTTGACACCATGAACCATATTCCGTGCCCTGTTGCTACCTACGGAGTAGGTTTACAGGCGAGTTTTGGTGCTGTATTGCTGGCGAGTGGTACGAAGGGCAAGCGCTTTTTGCTGCCAAATTCGAGGGTGATGATGCATCAGCCACATGGTGGACTGAGAGGGCAGATTACCGATCAAGAAATCAGCTTGCGCGAAGGAGTTCGTTTAAAAGAATTACTGATAGACATCATGACCAAGGCGACTGGACAAAAACGAGCGAAAGTAAAAGAAGACATGGAGCGAGACTACTGGATGAATGCTGCTGAAGCGGTTGAATATAGATTAGTCGATCAAGTGCTGGGTGGTACGGCCGCGGCAAAAAAATAGGTTCATTTTTGCTTGACTTTTAGGTTAAGTGGCTCTACAATGGAGTCTAATGAAGATAGTATAAATTGGGTTGACTATACACCACGCCCTTGGCGGGGGCTTTTTGGTGTCTAGACCTCGTTTAGTAAGCTTCGGCGCCGGCAAAACCATAAAAAGCCTATAGAGCGGAGATGTAACTTGTCAACCCTACATCTCTTCCCTTGAGGCACACAACATCTTACTATCACTAATATCTGGAAGGAATGATATGGCTAAAACTACGCCTGCAACTACTTCGCAGCGCGTCTTTTTCACCGAAGACGATAAAACGCTTGAAGTCCCACAGCTCATTTCTCACCTGTCTAACTCTTGGCGTGATTTCGTCGAGACGGGGCTAGGAGAGATTTTTGCTGAAATCAACCCAATTGACGATTACACGGGTCAGAAATTGTCGCTCAATTTTAAAGAGTATCATTTTGAAGAGCCAAAGTTTTCAGATAAAGAGGCCAAAGAGAACAATCTTACTTTTGAAGCTCCACTGCATGTCACTGTAGAGCTAGTAAATAAGGTAACAGGGGAAGTAAAAGAGCAAGAAATCTACCTCGGCGATTATCCGTGGATGACGAGCAGGGGTACTTTTATCGTGAACGGTACAGAGCGAGTCGTTGTAAGCCAACTCATTCGCTCGGCTGGTATTTTCTTTACTGCCGATACCATCAATGGTCGCAACTACTATGGCGCAAAGCTTATTCCTGGTCGGGGCGCATGGCTCGAGTTTGAAACTGCCGCCAATGGTGCGATATATGTTAAGATTGACCGCCGCCGCAAGATACCAGTAACCACGCTACTGCGAGCGCTTGGTATCAGTAAGATTGGTGAGATCAAACAAGCATTCCAAGATATCGATACAGGGGACATCAAATACATTGAGGCAACTCTTGAAAAAGATACAACTCATGGCGCAAATGAGGCGCTCATTGAGGTATACCGCAAGCTTCGTCCGGGCGATCTGGCAACGGTTGACAATGCCCGCCAGATGATTGAACGCATGTTCTTTGACTTTAAACGGTTCGATTATAGTCGTGTCGGTCGCTACAAACTCAATCAACGACTTGGTATAGAAGTAGCAAACACCACTGAAAACCGAACTTTCCAGATGACTGATCTCGTGGCAATTATCCGCGAAATCATCCGTCTCAACAATACGCAGGGCCCTGTCGATGATATTGATGCGCTATCTAATCGCCGTATCAAGCTCGTCGGCGAATTGATTGCGCGACAATTCCGTGTCGGTATGCTTCGCATGCAGCGAAACATCATGGACCGCATGAGCATGAGCGATCTCGAAAGTGTTACGCCAAGCCAGCTCATCAATGCACGACCAGTGGTTGCTGTGGTGCGCGAGTTCTTTGCAAGTTCACAGCTTTCACAGCTGCTCGATGAAGTAAACCCGCTTTCAGAACTAAGCCATAAACGCCGCTTAAGCTCAATGGGCCCTGGTGGCTTGAGTCGTGAACGCGCTGGTTTCGATGTTCGTGACGCGCATCCAACCCACTATGGTCGTATTTGTTCGGTGGAAACCCCAGAGGGTGCCAACATTGGATTGGTGCTCAACCTTGCTGCGTATGCCAAAGTAAACGAATACGGCTTTATTGAAACGCCATATCGTAAGGTAAAAAACGGTCGTGTTACTGACGAAGTTGTGTATCTTGATGCAAGCCAAGAAATCGGCGAGGTTATCGCGGATGCTGGTGAACGAATCGATGAAAAAGGTACTTTTGTCGATGATCGCGTAAGCGCTCGTAAAGATCTTCGCCCAGAACAAGTCGATGCCAGCGAAGTAACGCTCATGGACGCTGCTCACAAGCAAATTCTCGGTTCGACTGCTGGCCTCGTGCCATTCATCGAGAAAAACCGTATCGACCGATCTTTGACTGGTTCAAACATGCAACGACAAGCTGTGCCACTTCTTACACCAGAAGCAGCAACAGTCGGCACTGGTATTGAGCATCAAGTAGCTATCGATTCGGGTCAACTTATCCTTGCTGAGGCCGATGGCGAAGTCGTTCGTGCCGATGGCGATATTGTCGAAGTGAAATACAAGGACGGCACCAAGAAATATGAGCCGATTCACTTTACAAAGTCGAATGACGATCGTTCGATCAACCAAAAAGTTCGAGTAGTTCGTGGCCAAAAAGTAAAGAAGGGCGATACACTCATCGAAGGCATGTCTGTTGCCGAAGGTGAACTGGCACTCGGTAAAGACTTACTGGTGGCCTTCATGCCATGGGCTGGCTACAACATGGATGACGCTATTGTTTTGAGCAGTCGTTTAGTGCAAGATGATTCTCTGACAAGCATCAATATCAAGGACTTCACTGTTGAAGTTCGTGAGACCAAACTTGGTCCAGAGATTGTCACCAGAGACATTCCAAATGTGTCAGAAGATAGTCTCAGGCACCTCGATGAAGACGGTATAGTACAAATCGGTTCTGAAGTAAAAGCCGGCGATGTATTGGTGGGTAAAATTACACCAAAAGGCGAGCAAGAACTCTCAAGCGAAGAACGACTGTTGCGCGCTATCTTTGGTGAAAAAGCCAAAGATGTTCGCGATACCTCACAGCGCATGAACAGTGCTGCTGGCGGTAAGGTTGTTGGCGTAAAAATCTTCAGCCGCGAAAATGGTCACGAGCTAAAAGCTGGTGTGCTGATGCAGATTCAGATATTTGTAGCGCAGCTTCGCAAGATCAGTGTTGGCGACAAACTCGCTGGCCGTCATGGAAATAAAGGTGTTATCGCGCGAATTCTTCCAGTTGAAGATATGCCGTACCTCGAAGACGGTACGCCAGTCGATATCGTTCTGAATCCACTGGGTGTGCCAAGCCGTATGAACCTCGGACAGCTTTTTGAAACGCATCTTGGTATGGCTGCTCGGGCTCTTGGATACAAAGTAGCGACGCCGCCATTTAACGGTGTTCCGGCAACTGTCATTGAAGAGCAGCTTGAAAAAGCTGGCATGAATAAAGATGGTAAAAGTCAGTTGTTTGATGGCCGAACTGGCGATCCATTTGAAGAGCGAACGACGGTCGGTGTGATGCACATGCTGAAACTTCACCACATGGTAAGTGATAAAATTCACGCTCGTTCGACCGGACCATACACTATGGTCACCCAACAGCCACTTGGTGGTAAGGCGCAAAACGGTGGTCAGCGCTTTGGTGAAATGGAGGTGTGGGCATTGGAAGCATACGGCGCAGCATCTATTTTGCAGGAAATGCTTACCATTAAATCGGACGATGTCTACGGTCGCGCAAAAGCTTACGAATCGATCATTAAAGACGAACAAATTGTTGGTCCGAAGCTTCCAGAAAGTTTCAATGTTTTGGTAAAAGAGCTCCAAGGTCTCGGTCTTCGTGTTGACCTGATCGACGAAGGAGTCGAAGTAATTGATGCCGAGCAAGTGATCGCGTCTGCTGGCCCAGCCGATAAAACGGTACCAAGCTCAGTTATAAGTGACGATGATGACACGGAAACGGTACTAGATGAAGCTGACGATATCGATCTCGAAGAAGACGGTCTCAATATCGAAACAGCCGAAGAATTTAAGGAAGAGGAGGCCTAGAATGGTACACTATACTTCAAACTCAGGTATAGCTGATTTCGATGCAGTCGGGCTGGCAGTTGCAAGTGCTGATGACATTCGCAAATGGAGTCATGGTGAAGTCACCAAACCTGAAACCATCAACTATCGAACGCAAAAACCAGAACGAGACGGTCTGTTTTGCGAACGAATCTTTGGCCCAGTCAAAGATATCAACCCGCACGATGGCAAACTCCGTGGCGTGCGTTCTCGTGAAGCTGCAGTCGATAAGAACGGCGAAATTGTCACCAAAAGCATTGTTCGTCGTGAACGAATGGGTCACATTGAGCTAGCGACACCAGTTGCGCACATTTGGTTCATGCGTGGCATGCCAAGTGCCATCGGTTTAGTACTAGGTATGACGGTGCGAAATCTTGAACGAATCGCTTACTTCGCAACCTATGTCATATTGTCTGTCGATGAAACCAAGCGAGACCAAATGCTCGCCGATCTCGAAGCCGAAACCGAGGCTGGCCGTGTAGCTATAAAGATGCGCTATGAGCGAGACGCTGGTGTTGAAGGCGCTGATGTGAAGCAATTGGCTCAAGAGCAATCAAAAGAGCTTGAGGAACTGGAAGAAAGCTTTGCTTCTAAGAAATCTCAACTGGATAGTCTACAAAAACATGCGCTCATCAATGAAGCGGATTTCCGTGGATTACCAGAGGAATACGAAGAGTTAGTAGAAGTTGGCATGGGTGGTGCAGCGCTTGCACGAATGCTTGAAGAGGTTGATATGAGTGAGCTCATTGCTCGACTCACCGAAGAAGTTGAGTCAGCTAAAGGTCAGCGAGAAAAGAAACTATTCAAACGCCTTAAGCTTCTTGAGAGTATGCATGCTGCTGGCATCAAACCAACTAGCTTGGTTATGACAGCCCTACCAGTCATTCCTCCAGATCTTCGCCCAATGGTGCAACTTACTGGTGGTCGCTTTGCTACCTCAGATCTTAACGATCTGTACCGAAGGGTCATCAACCGAAACAATCGTTTGAAAAAGCTTATTGAGCTCAACGCCCCTGAAGTCATCCGTCGCAACGAAATGCGCATGCTCCAAGAGGCGGTCGATAGTCTTATCGACAACAGTGCTGCTCGTGGTGGTCGAGCTGTCAATGCCACTGGCGGTCGCCGTCGCTTGAAGTCACTCAGCGATATGCTAAAGGGCAAACAAGGTCGCTTCCGCCAGAACCTGCTTGGTAAACGAGTTGACTATTCTGGTCGTTCGGTCATTGTCGTAGGTCCAAAACTCAAGATCCACCAGTGTGGACTGCCAAAACAAATGGCGCTTGAGCTGTTCAAGCCATTTGTTATCAGCTGGCTGATTCGCCACGATCACGCGCACAATATCCGCAGCGCTACTCGACTTATCGATGCTGGCGAAGCAGTGGTATGGGACGCATTAGACGAAGTGATCGAAGGTAAGTATGTACTATTGAACCGTGCGCCATCGCTCCACCGTTTGTCTATCCAGGCATTCCAGCCGAAACTCGTTGAAGGTAAGGCTATCCAGCTGCATCCGTTAGTTGCAAATGGCTTCAACGCCGACTACGATGGCGACCAGATGGCGGTTCACTTGCCACTTTCTGATGAAGCACAGGCCGAAGCGAAGGAGCTGATGAGTGCAACCAACAACCTGCTGAAACCAGCTGATGGTTCGCCGGTGCTCAATATTGGTCAAGATGTTGTGCTCGGTAACTACTACCTTACCTATGAAAAACCAGGTGTATTCGATAAAGACGAAGTGAAAACATTTGCTAGCAGCTACGACGCAGAGCTGGCATACGACCTTGGTAAGCTGAAGCTACAAAGCCCAATTCGTGTACGAACCAAGGGCGAAATTCGCAACACTACACTTGGTCGCGTATTCTTTAACGAAATTTTGCCCGAAGATTTTCCGTACGATAACAGCGTGCAAAATAAGAAGCAACTCAAGCGAGTGCTGGCGAAGATCTTCGATAGGTACGGCGCTGAAGTAACTGCTCAAACAGCCGACCGCATGAAGGGGCTGGCTTTCCGTTTTGCGACGGTCGCAGCAGTATCGACGGGCAAAGACGATTATCCACATTTCGAAGAGGTGTCTGAATTCGTGGCTGAAGGTGACGCTAAGACAGCGCTCATCTCGAACCAATACGACGAGGGCCTCATTACCGAAGAAGAGCGATATAGTCTCACTGTTGCTGCATGGCGATCGGTCGACAACAAGGTCACCGACTTCCTGAAGGACAAGCTTGCGCACATGGACACCAGCATTTCTGTTATGGTGAACTCTGGTGCTCGTGGTGATATCTCGAATGTGAAGCTCGCGAGCGCAATGATCGGTATTCAGGTGGACGCCACTAACCGTGAAATTGAGCTGCCTGTTCGTTCAAGCTTCATCCAGGGTCTATCAAGCCTTGAGGCTTTCGTGGCTACTCGAGGTTCTCGAAAGGGACTCATCGATACTGCTCTTAAAACCGCAGACTCCGGGTATCTTACTCGCCGCTTGGTCGATGTAAGCCAAGATGTCTTTACGGTTGAAGATGAAGCTGGAGATGACGAAGGCTTTGCTGTGTATCGAAGCGAATCTGAAGATACGATGATCTCCTTTGGCAATCGCCTCTATGGTCGCTTTACGGCCGAAGCCGTACCAGGTCATATCGAAGCCGATACGCTCATCACGCGTGAAATAGCCGAGGCAATCGAAGCTGATCCAAGCATCGACGAAGTGAGAATCCAATCAGTACTATCGACCAACAATCTTCGTGGTATTCCAAAGAAGAGCTACGGTATCGACATGGCGACCAATCAGCTTATCGAAGCCGACCAGCCAGTGGGTGTTATCGCTGCTCAGTCAGTCGGTGAGCCAGGTACGCAGCTCACGCTCCGAACTTTCCACAACTCCGGTGTGGCTGGTGGCGACATTACCCAGGGTCTGCCTCGAGTTGAAGAGCTCTTTGAAGCGCGAACACCAAAAGGCCAGGCGTATATTACGGAAGTGACCGGTTTGGTCGATGTGTGGGAAGACGGCAATAAGTACATCGTGCAAGTCACTCCAGAGTCTGGCAAAGTAGAGCGCATCCAGCTCGATGGCCGCAAGCCAATCGTCAAATCTGGCTCGGATATCAAAGTTGGTGACATTTTGGCTACGGGTGAGCACGAAGCCAAGCCAATTGTTGCGCCGTTTGATGGCGTGGTCGAAATTGCCGAAGATACTTTGGTGCTTGCTGCCAACGCGAGTGCGCCAGCTCGCTACGAAATTCCTGGCAATACTCAATTGGTCGTCAAGCCAAACGATGTTGTCGAAGCAGGCGACCGCCTCACTATTGGTTCATTGAACTTGCATGATCTCATGCGACTCAAGGGAACAGAGGCGACACAGCGCTACATCATCAACGAAGTGCTCTATATCTACGCTGCGCAAGGTCAAGATGTGGCTGATAAGCACCTCGAGATCATCGTGCGCCAGATGTTCAGCCGCGTGCAAATCGAAGATTCTGGTGACAGTAGCTTCGTGACAGGCGATATTGTATCGAAGGCAGCTGTAGTAGATGAGAACAAGGAATTGGCGACTGAAGGTAAAGAGCCTGCGCAGTATAGCCAATTGCTTCTCGGTATCACCAAGGTGTCCATCTGGAGCGATAGCTGGCTCTCGGCTGCATCATTCCAAGATACAACTCGAGTGCTCATCAACGCCGCTACTAGCGGTCGCGCCGACCATCTCGAAGGCCTTAAGGAAAATGTGATCATTGGTCGCAAGATCCCTGTTGGCACAGGTGTCGTGAACGATGCCGCGCCTGAAGCCGATATCGAGGAAGAGTTTGAAGAAGTAGCTGCGTAAATCTACTTCATCCAGACCCTACGAAACCCCGCTCGGAAGAAGCGGGGTTTTCGGCGCTTTCATGCCTTTTCACAACCGCTATATGTACTGCTCCCTGTGTCGTGCTTCATGAGTCTCACAGCCAAGAATTGGGTAGACAAATGCAACTAACAGTGCTATACTGTAAGAGAGTTTCCGTTTATTTATAGTGTGAAAAAGTGTACAAGACGCACCATAGAATAAACATCAGGTCTTACGGATTGCTGCCGGATTGCCAAATCATTACTAAAATAAGGGAGTCATATTTCATATGCCTACAATTAACCAATTGGTACGAAAGCCTCGCCAGACTGCGAAAAAGAAGTCGAAGTCTCCAGCGCTTGGCCGTATTCACAACGCGCTGAAGGTTCGTTATTACGAGCAAAACGCTCCTCTCAAACGAGGCGTTTGCGTAAAAGTCACCACTAAAACGCCGAAAAAGCCAAACTCTGCGCTTCGTAAAGTGGCTCGTGTCCGCCTGAACAATGGCCACGAAGTCTGGGCGTATATTGGCGGAGAAGGTCACAACCTCCAGGAACACGCTGTTGTGCTAATTCGTGGCGGTCGTGTGCCAGACCTTCCAGGTGTGCGCTACCATATTGTTCGTGGTGCACTCGATCTCCAAGGTGTTCAGAAACGACAACAAGGCCGTTCAAAATACGGTACAAAGAAGGGCGGTAAATAATTATGCCTAGGAAAGTAACCAAAAAACTACAACGAACGCTCAAGCCAGATCGTCGGTATCAGAGCGTTATGGTACAGCGACTTATCAATAAGTCGATGCTTGACGGCAAAAAACTGACTGCTGAACGAGCTGTTTATAGCGCCCTGGAGCAAGCTGCCAAAAAGCTTGACTCTGAAGATCCACTAGCGATTTTCGAGAAAGCCCTCAAAAATGTCTCACCAGACTTTGAGGTGAAATCTCGCCGTGTCGGTGGTGCGAACTACCAGATTCCTTTCCCAGTTCAGGGTCATCGTCAGCTTCATTATGCGTTTTCGTGGCTTGTTCAATCTGCCCGAGCTCGTAGTGGTATGCCGTATGCACAGCGCCTCGCACTTGAAATCGTCGATGCGCACAACCAAGCAGGCGCGGCCTACAAAAAGAAAGAAGACACGCACAAGATGGCAGAGGCTAACCGAGCATTTGCGCACTTTGCAAGAGGGTAAGACTCATTATTCTCTCTATAATAAATACTCCGTTTCGGCGGGGTATTTTAATTGCGTGCGAATTGACTGCTAGTCCAGAGCTAGTGATATAATGTAACTAAGGAGTAAATATATGCCCAGTTTTTCATTTGATATCGTTTCAGAAATTGACAAAGCCGAGATGAACAATGTATTCATGCAGGTGGAAAAAGAAATCAGTACTCGCTACGATTTTCGTGGTACAGCCGCCAATGTGGAGTGGCTCGATGATAAAAAAGGCTTCAAAATCACTGGCGATAACGAATGGCAAGTTGAAGCGGTGCTGGATATCGTCCGCAAGAAACTAGCCGCCAGAGAACAATCGAGTAAATCTCTCGACTTGACTCGCGAAAAAATAGTCGCCAACCTCAAGACTACCTGGGATATTCCGTTTAAAGCTGGCCTCGCACAAGATATCGCCAAAAAGATGGCTGCTGATATTCGCGCAGAAGTGCCAAAAGCCAAGCCGCAAATACAAGGCGAAGCGGTACGCGTCACCTCTGGAAGCAAAGATGATCTTCAAAAAGTCATCGCCTATCTACGACAACAAGACTACGACACACCTTTGCAGTTCATAAACTATCGGTAAAAAATCTTTTCGCCATTTTCATTTTTCGTCATCATCTGATACAATAGACCTAAGTCTAGTTTTTTGGTGTCTTGAAAACAGTATCAAAAACTTGAAATATCATTTAAGAAAAGGAATAGAATCCATGGCTGACGCAACCGTCTCGCTTAAAAATTTTAGAAATATTGGTATCATTGCGCATATCGATGCTGGTAAAACTACCACTACTGAAGGTATTTTGTATCGCACGGGCCTAACGCACAAAATTGGCGTCGTGAAGGGTGACGGCGATGGCGCTACGACCGACTGGATGGAGCAAGAGAAAGAGCGAGGAATTACTATTACCTCTGCGGCAGTCACCTGTTTTTGGAAGGGTCACAAGGTCAATATCATTGACACGCCGGGTCACATCGACTTTACGGCAGAGGTTGAGCGCTCGTTGCGCGTGCTTGACGGTGCCGTAACGGTATTTGACGGCAAAATGGGCGTTGAAGCTCAGTCTGAAACTGTCTGGCGACAGGCGAATAAGTATGGCGTGCCGCGAATCTGCTTCATCAACAAAATTAACCAAACTGGCGGTGATTTCTGGAAGTCGCTTGAGTCAATCCATACTCGCCTCAGCAAGCAAGCATTTCCTGTGCACATTCCGATCGGTTTTGAAAAGGATATTAACGGTGTTGTCGACCTCATTGAAATGAAAGCATACACTTACAACGATTATTCTGATCACGAGCTCATCGAGGGCGAAATTCCAGCCGATATGCTCGAAAAATGTACCAATGCTCGTAGCCTCTTGGTTGAAAATGCCGTTGAAGCCGACGATGAACTGATGATGAAGTTCCTCGACGAAGGCGAAGCGGCTATCTCGAAAGATGAGCTGAAAGCTGCCTTGCGACAACGCGTGCTAGCGGGCGATTTCTACCTAGTGACAGGTGGTGATGGCCGCGGTGTGATCGTCGAAAAACTTCTCGACCTCATGGTAGACTTTTTGCCAAGCCCACTTGATGTCGATGCCATTTGGGGCCAAAACCCGAAGACAGGCGACGAAGTAAGTCGTAAGCCAGACGCAGGCGAACCTATGTCGGCGCTGGCGTTCAAAATCGCGACCGATCCATTTGTTGGCAAGCTTATCTTTGTTCGTGTCTACTCTGGTGTCCTGAAATCGGGTAGCTATGTCTTGAACACAACAACGGGTGAAAAAGAGCGAATCGGCCGCATCGTGCGAATGCATGCCGATAAGCGAGAAGATATCGATAGCATTAGTGCTGGTGACATCGCGGCCGTTGTAGGGCTAAAGCAGACTTCTACCGGTAACACTTTATCTGATCCTGCTCATCCAATTGCTCTCGAGAGTATTTCGTTCCCAGAACCACCGGTATCCATCGCTGTTGAGCCGAAGTCAAAAGCCGATCAAGAAAAGATGGCTCTTGCTTTGCAGCGACTATCTGAAGAAGATCCAACATTCCGCATTCACACCGACGACGAGACTGGCCAGACCATCATGTCTGGTATGGGTGAGCTTCACCTCGATATTCTCATCGAACGCATGAAGCGTGAATTTAAGGTAGAAGCAAATGTTGGTGAACCGCAAGTTGCTTTCCGCGAAACTATCAAGAAAGTACACGAGCAGCAGGGCAAGCACGCCAAACAGTCTGGTGGTCGTGGTCAGTACGGCGATGTGTGGATCCGATTTGAGCCAAATGAGCCAGGTAAGGGCTTTGAGTTCTTCGATGAAATCAAGGGCGGCGTGGTTCCTCAGGAATATCGCCCAGCAGTCATGAAGGGTATCCGAGAAACGCTTGAGGGGGGTGTTATCGCTGGTTATCCAGTGGTTGATGTCAAGGCAACCCTCTACGATGGTAGCTATCACGATGTCGACTCCAGCGAACTTGCGTTCAACCTAGCTGGCGCGTTGGCGACTCGTGAGGGCGTAAAAGCAGCGAGCCCAGCATTGCTGGAGCCAGTTATGCGCGTTGAGGTCACTACGCCAGAAGAGTTCATGGGTGACATCATCGGCGACCTCAACTCTCGCCGTGGACGAATCGAAGCTATGGAAGACCTCATGGGTGGCGCAAAGCTCATCAAAGCATTTGTGCCGCTTGCGCAAATGTTCGGCTACACCGGCGATATTCGCTCAATGAGCCAAGGCCGCGCTGCTTCAACGATGGAACTTGCTCAGTATGAAGAAGTACCGCCAAATGTTGCACAGGAAATTATCGAGAAGCGCTCGAAATAATTCTGCCTAATGCACAGAAACTACCCCGTCCAACAGGGGTAGTTTTTATGTACTATTGCTATTTTATGCAATATGTGATATAATGAAAAGATGAGCTCAGAATTATCGTCGCCACTCACAGAAGGCACACGCTATTCATATGCGCCAAATCAGGTTCAGTTCATAGCCCAGGACTATCTGAAACACTTTGGATCGGAGAGGTCCCGCGAGCTTGCAGATACCATGTGCGACAGCGACCGCTCTATCGCTAAGACTATCGTGTTCACTCCAGTGTTGGCTACTGAGAGTAGTGAGCAGCTGGAAAGAACACTGGCCTTGTATACAAATCAGCGAGACTGCGCGCCGTTTACAGTACTACTCCACTTCAATGCTCCAATGGCTGCTGGGATTAATGGCATAACGGCGGAGTTTGAGGGTATCGTGAAGCAAGCTTCTCTCGTGGGGCTTGATGTGCGTAGTTGTTTTTCATCGTATGACGACCCGACTATAGGCGAGATTCGTAAAGATATATGGGATGCGGGCATACGGCTCGCTGAGCGGGATGGATTATTCAAGCCAGGCGAGACGAACGACGTTATTGGCGTAAATCAAGACATTGACCTCGAAGCAATGAGTCCGCACTATATAAAGCACATTCAGGCACACTATGACGAAGAAAAAAGCCGAAGTAATGATAGTATATGGCTCAGTGCCGCATCAACTTCTACGAGTCATCGGTATCCTTTTGATAGCCATCCAAATACTGCGCTTGGTATCTTTTATGCTGACTTGACATACCGACAAGGAGGCGTTGGATATGAGGCTGGTCTCACGGTGCCATTAGCGATGTATATGCTGAGCGGTGGGTTTAATCCGAAGGACCAATTGAAAGAAACGCACGCAATCGTCGATGGCTCAGTGAACTACAGTATTCCCTTAGCACACGCCAAAACCTCACCGAGACGCTACATCGATAGGTTCCCTCGTAATGGCTATGACGAGCTATGGACGGCTGATAGTTTTGGGCCGGACGACCCTTGTCGAGTCTCTGATCTTAGTCGCAGAGACGCGAATCCCGAAGAGCTGCGAGAGCATGTCTCCTCATTTTTGGGGAACAATGTGCTGAAGGTTCTTGGCTATTCAAGGCACTTCATTCAAGATGATACTCCACGCAACAGTCTAGATGATAGGGCCAATGGGTTGCTGGCGCACCTACAGCGGCTCGCAATCAATCGTCGAGCGCTTGGTAGGATATGTGATGTGGTGGGAGATATGACTTTACTAGACCAACACGATGAAATATTCAGGCCCACGCTGGAAAGATATAGGGAGATAGAGAAAAAGTTGCGAAGTATTGCGGGATCTAAAAATATCTAAATCTTCCCTAATCGATCTTCTGAAACACCGTTGCCGTGCGGGCTGGTAAGTAGGCTCTGATGAACTGGATATTTCCTTGTGGCTCGGTAAGGAACTTTGTTTTGTGGTCGATTCGACCTTGTCCGCCAAATTGAAGATCATCAGTACTTAACAGCACTTCGTATGAGCCGGTTGGTGCCATAAGCTGATGGTTGGTAAGTGAGGTGGTCGGCGAAAAATTGAAGGCAAACAAATAGCCATCACGATAAAAACTGATGAGTCGATTGTGCTCATTTATTTCGACGAAATGCTGCATTGATTCGGTGATAGACGGCAATAGATGTGCCATATGACGATCGAAATCTCCTAGCCATTCATATTGTAAAAGATCACTGTCTGCCAGACTCCACTGGCGGCGAGCATGTTGGTATGACCAGTCATTACCTTCTCTTGGAAAATCAATCCATTCCGGATGCCCAAACTCATTGCCCATAAAGTTGAGATAACCACCGCCGTGAAGGCTGGCTGTTAGCAGACGAATCATTTTATGTAAAGCTACGCCGCGCTCAACCACTAGATGCTTGTCGGTTTTTTGCATATGCCAGTACATTGCTTTGTCGAGTAAGCGAAAAATGAGTGTCTTATCGCCAACTAAAGCCTGGTCATGACTTTCGGTATAGGAAATAACCTTTTCTTCGGGACGGTGCGAACTGAGCGTGTGGAATAGATAGCCAAGATCCCATTCTTCATCGGTGCGCTCTTTGAGTGTCTTTATCCAGAGGTCAGGTGTACCCATGGCGAGACGATAGTCAAATCCAAGTCCGTCATGTTCAATCGGCCCAGCAACTCCCGGCAGGCCGCTCATTTCTTCGGCAACGGTCAATGCATCGGGCCGGACGCGGTGAATGAGCTGATTTGCTAGCCGAAGATAGGTGAGTGCGTCCTTGTCGATATCTTTTCGATAATAATCATCGTAGCCAGTGAAAGATTTTTCCAGCCCGTGGTGTGTGTAGAGCATGCTCGTTACGCCATCGAAGCGAAAGCCATCGATGCGGTATTCGTCCAGCCAAAAGCGGCAGTTACTGAGCAAAAAATGCATGACTTCAGGTTTGCCGTAGTCGAATATCCGCGAATCCCACGCTGGGTGGTCACCCTTAAAGTACTGCGTCAGGGTACCGTCAAACCGACTCAGGCCCTCAGCCTCGTTCTTGACAGCGTGCGAGTGAACGATATCGATGATGACACGCAAGCCCAATTTATGTGCAATATCGACGAGCTTCTTAAAATCATCTGGCGTGCCAAAGCGCGAGCTGACAGCGAAAAAGTTCGAGACATGGTAGCCAAAACTGCCGTAATAGGGGTGCTCCTGGATGGCCATGAGCTGAACGGTATTGTAGCCGGCTTTTTTGATGCGTGGCAAAACATCCTTCGTAAAATCTTTGAAGCTCGACACTTTTGGCTCTTCTGAGCTCATGCCGACATGGGCTTCGTAGATGAGTGGCACTTCTGGGGCTGGCGGGGCGTCATATCTCATTTCATACGGCTTCGTGGGTACCCACACCTCAGCAGAAAAATCATGCGTTTCGGGGTCTTGAACGACCCGTGTAGCATAGGATGGAATCCGCCAACCGTCGCCGCGGTCCCAGTAAACGCGAAACTTGTACTTCTGACCGTGTTTTATTGCCGAAAAGGGAAATTTACCATACCATTGGCCATGCTTAGTGGGTTTCAGCGCAAATTCATCGAGCTCCTGCCAGTTAGTAAAATCACCGACCAGCACAATTTTCGTCGCATTTGGCGCCCATTCTCGAAAAATCCAGCCATCATCTGCCTTGTGTAACCCAAAATGCTGAAACCCCAGCGCAAAAGAGGCGAGAGAGTTATCGCCCAGCACTTCCTCGGTCTTTTTCTTCATATACCGCTCTCGTGCCGAAATGACGGCTTTATGCGGCTCTAGCCACAGATCGATATCGATTAAGCTCATGCTACTAATTATAGCATCCCTATCTCTTCATTATATCACAGTTATGGCTATCCTGTCAAGTTTATCTCTGCTGTTCCTCGAATAACTCCTTCAAAAAACTACCTGGGCTGTTCAGGAAGTCACGGGTCAAATTAACATGATCGAGTTCATTAAAGCGAGTGGCCTGTACGCCCAGCCGAGTGAACTCATATATTTGAGCGCCCGGATATGCGAGCAGAATAGGAGAATGTGTCGCAATGATACATTGTGAGCCTTGTCTGACTAACGCGTGAATCCGAACCATTAGTTGCAATAGGCGCTGTGGTGACAGGGCTGATTCTGGTTCATCAAACAGAAAGAGACCTGGCTGAAAATTTTTTACTATTGCCATAAACGCCTCGCCATGTGACTGTTGGTGCATAGGTTTGCCGTCAAAAAAGAGTGGAACCGGCGTGTCGTCCAGGGGAAAAGTACCTTTCTCGGTGTAGTTGGCGGTGGTATAAAAACTCTCTGCGCGGAGAAAGAAGCCGGATTTTTCACGCCTCGCCCCTCGTATAAGCGTTAAGGTATTCGCGAGCTCTGAAGTTGAGTTTTCGGTTGAAAAGTTGTAATTCTTTGTGCCTCCCTCTGCGTTGAAACCAGCCGTGACGGCGATTGCTTCAAGGACGGTTGATTTACCCGAGCCGTTTTCTCCGACGAAAAACGCGACAGGGGAGCTGAAGGTGATGGACTCGATATCGTGAACCGCAGGAATATCGTACGGATACATAGCGTCATCTGCTATCTTTGCATGTTTTAGGCCACGAATAAATAACTCATTCATACAACGATCATAGCAAAGAGTGCTGTAAACTCATACGGTACGACCCTAAGCATCGCTCTTAATTGATATCGACAAGGCTCTGTTGTCTGTCCCTGCGAAGATAATAGCGATTCTCGGCATCGTGGCCCAAATGACGATCATATGTGTAATGTATAGCTCCCTCCTGATTATGCTCGATCTTACTGACGGTGCCATACAGTGGTGCACAGATTTGAGAGTGACCAATCTGTGTCTCGGTTATCTTCGTCGTTTGCAGAAATATCTCGGCTGCTTTAGCCCCATTAGCATAAATAAGCAAGAACTCATTTTCCAATGCCCGAGCTGGGCACAAGGTATCAACCATAGTAGTTTCGGCGTTCGCGCCGGGGTATTTTCTCATCAAAAAGCCACTATCCTCACGCGTCCAGTACGATGGACAGCAGACAATATCTGCTCCTTGTAGGGCGAGCTCTTGAAATACCTCGGGAAATGCTAAATCCCAGCAGATAACAATGCCGATAGTACCGATACTTGTCTTTACTACTGGTACGGAGGTTCCGGGAGTGAGATACTGCCGTTCCGGTATCCATAAGTTATTCTTTTCATATTCGAGGATTATATTGCCCTTTCGATCTATGAGTAGTGATGTGTTGAAGTATCCCTCGTGCTTTTTGCGGATAAAGGAGCCGCATACAATGTATACCCGATGTTTTCGTGCCAACTTCTGGAAAAATACAATAGCCCCGGAGGTGATGTCGCACGCATACTCTAAGTTGTAGGGTAGAGGGCCGGTTATGCAGTCCTCGGGGAACACAACTAAGTCTAATCTGCGTTCCTTGAGGGCATCTTCTAACATATGTCTCGCCTTTTGCAGGTTGGTGCTTACCTGAAGCGTTCGTATTTCCATCTGGATTGCTGCGACATTGATAAATCTTTTCATAGCCCTCATTGTAGAATTTATAATTTTATATACAAGCTTTGGTGCTGGAGATGGGCTAAAGTCCGCTAGCGAAGATTCATGTTACACTAATAAGATGAAATCATTTTCCTTTGAAATCAAACACCGTTTAGGTGGGCAGCTAGCGCGGACAGGGGTGATTCGTACGCCGCATGGCGACATACAGACACCAGCGTTTATCGTCGTGGGGACAAAAGCAAATGTCAAGGCCATGGTGCCAGAGATGGTGGAGGGCGTCGGCGCACAAGCGGTGTTGGCAAATGCCTATCATCTTTATTTGCAGCCAGGGCATGAACTCATCGAAAAAGCTGGCTACTTAGGCAAGTTTATGAACTGGGACGGCCCAACATTTACCGATAGTGGTGGTTTTCAGGTGCTTTCACTTGGGAGTGGGTTCAAAAAAGTTCTCGCTATGACGACCGATGTCGAGGCGGAAATTGCTATCGCCAAAAAAGGCCAGCGCCATGCGTGGGTGGACGAGGACGGCGTGATGTTCAAATCACATCTCGACGGTAGCATGCACAAATTCACGCCGGAGCTGTCTATGCAGATTCAGGCGGGGATTGGCGCGGATATTACCTTTGCGTTTGATGAACTTACTTCGCTTGTCGACCCGTACGAATATCAAGTTGAATCACTGGCGCGCACTCACCGTTGGGCTGAGCGAAGTCTCGCGGAAGTCAAGCGACTGCGCGCGGAGCGACCAGACAAGCCGTATCAAGCGCTGTTTGGCGTGCTGCAAGGCGCTAATTATGAAGATTTGCGCAAGCAAACCGCTGAATTTTTGGGCGATATAGATTTTGACGGCTACGGTATCGGTGGCGCGCTCGAGAAAGAGCAAATGGCAGAAATCATCAACTGGGTCAACACCATCCTACCCGAGAACAAACCGCGTCATCTGCTGGGCATATCTGAACCCGACGACATATTTGCCGCCATAGAGCAGGGAATTGACACCTTTGACTGTGTCAGTCCGACTCGTGTGGCTCGAAATGGCGCTGCCTACACACCGCACGGTCGCGTCAACATGCGCGGACTGAAATATCGCGAAAAATTCGAGCCTATCATGTCCGAGTGTGACTGCTACACCTGCCAAAACTACACCGCCGCGTACATCTGCCACCTCCTCCACGCCAAAGAATCGCTCGCTGGCACGCTGCTGTCCATCCATAATGAGCGATTTATTATCAAGCTGGTCGATGACATCCGCCAGAGCATAGAAGATAATGTATTTTATGGTTTTCGAGATGATTTCTTAGCGAAATACTACACGAAATAACGCGCCAGTGCTTGTCAATATTGAGGTCATTGCGGCACAATAGAGTCTATGGAAAGAACTGGCGGCTCCGAAGGTCCTCAAATAGATTTACTTTCACGGCTTGAAGATGATGCGTATGAGGAAGGATGGCTGCAACTTGCCGCCTTACAACAAGTACTCAATGGCGAGCGCGCACAGGAAAATATCCCTGAAATTATCGAAGCAGCATATAGACTATTCGGCACAAAAGAATATATCGGAGAAAAAATAGACATCAACGCTTGGTCGTTAGGTCCGAATGGAAGAGTTGGATACGGTCTTTATAAGGGCCAGTATGAAGGTATAGTAGCCATTCCACTCAACGGGTCAGAAGTGCTAGGATTTATCGACGATATTCCTTTTGATGCTAAAACTATGAAAACTATTCTCGCAATTCATCTTATCCAACGGGGCACCACACAAAATAAAGAGACCTTTATACCCCTTGTCCGTGAAGCTATCCATAGCTTTTCTGTGCATGAAGAGAAAGAACCAGGCCGGGCGCTTTTAATTGTACTACGCCGTATGGCCCAGTCTATTCAGTCCGGACATTCAAGCACACTGGGAGTTTCGGTAGAGGATGAGCGAGAAATGTGCGAAACTCAGATGAATGTTTTGCTGAACAATTTTATTTCCAGTTACGCTGAGGGGGGGGGATTCTTTGTTGTTACCAATGAGTCTTCGCTTCTTTCGTCCAATCATGATATACCAGTGACTGAGCAATCGCGCAATATCATATTGTATGGTGAATCAGGGAAGATTGTCATCGATGACGACAATGAGAGCAGTCTCATTGTGCGTGCAAGCGATGCACTTCCTCGGAGGGTGCCGATCATTGCCATTAGTGATATATACCCTGTAGCTGATGAAGTCATCGAGACGACAGATCTTCTTGATACCGTGTTTAATGAGGAATTTTGGACAACCGCTGATTCACTCTCTGAAAAGTTGCTCACTCTCCAGCGACAGGGCATCGGCGAGCAACAGATGATCGATGCTTGCGTAAAGGCTGGCGGTATGCTTGAAAAACAAGTACCACTATCCGTTAGAAATACTTCAGCATATCTCAAGATGAGCGGTGTAGCGTACGAGTACGATCAGCGCGGTAATTTGCAGCAGACGCTCCTCTCAATCGACAGCATCGACGATAGGGGCGATATTGTAACTGAATGCCGAGGGTTTGATTTTTACTTCGTAGGAGACAGGTTTATTCCATTGCTTGAGATCCATATCTACACTATCAATCAAGGTGATTTAGTAGTAGATGAGGGTCTAAAACAAGGGTGGCAAAAATGGCATCCATCGAAAGAATATGGCAATCAAAGAACTGTCTACGCCATGCCGCACAAGAATGAACTCGTCGAATTTGAAGCTGCTATCTAAAAGATCTTTACAGGACGGTCCGTTATGCGTATAATTAAACTCATACGCCGTGGGGTTGGTTTGCTAGCAATTGCTACAAAGCTCAGCTGCCCGCGTCAATATTAAAGTAATAATCAGGAGAAACTACCAAATGGCAGATTTCGATCGAAGCAAACCGCACGTCAATGTGGGTACAATGGGCCATGTTGACCACGGTAAAACAACATTAACAGCAGCTATTTCACATGTGCTTTCAAAGAAGCTCCCTAGTGATGTAAATAAGCCGCGCGATTACGCAACTATCGACAACGCTCCAGAAGAGCGCGCTCGTGGTATCACCATTGCGTCATCACACATCGAGTACGAATCACCAAACCGACACTACGCTCATGTGGACATGCCAGGTCACGCCGACTATGTCAAGAACATGATCACTGGTGCTGCACAAATCGACGGCGCAATCCTTGTGGTTGCCGCAAACGATGGTCCATTGCCACAAACTCGCGAGCATGTTCTGCTTGCCAAGCAAGTTGGTGTGCCAAAGATCGTTGTGTTCCTCAACAAAATGGACCTTGCAGATCCAGAACTCGTTGAGCTTGTTGAAATGGATGTTCGTGAACTCCTTTCTAAGAATGGTTACGACGGCGACAACGCACCAATCATCAAGGGTTCAGCAACCAAGGCCATCGAAGGCGATGCTGATGCTGAAGCTGCTATCATGGAATTGGTTGAAGCAGTCGACAACTATGTCGATGAGCCAACTCGCGACCTAGACAAGCCATTCCTTATGCCTATTGAAGATGTCTTTAGCATCAAGGGTCGAGGCACGGTTGCTACCGGACGAATCGAACAAGGTGTTATCAACATCAACGATCCAGTAGAAATCGTTGGCTTGAAAGATACTCAAACTTCAGTTGTAACTGGTATCGAAGCATTCAATAAGTCTCTCGACCGAGGTCAAGCTGGCGACAACGCTGGTCTATTGCTCCGCGGTATCGAACGAGAGCAAATCGAGCGCGGTCAAGTTGTTGTGAAGCCAGGTAGCCTGACTCCACACACCGAGTTCGACGCTGAGGTATATATCCTTAAGAAGGAAGAAGGCGGTCGCCATACTCCATTCTCAAAGGGCTACAAGCCACAGTTCTACTTCCGAACTACCGATGTTACCGGTGAAGTTGAATTGCCAGCAGACAAAGAAATTGTCATGCCTGGTGACCAAGTTTCATTCAAGGTTAAGCTTCTTGCTCCTATCGCTATGGATAAGGGTCAAGACTTCGCTATCCGCGAAGGTGGCCGAACCGTCGGTGCTGGTGTTGTAACCAACATCATCAAATAGTTTGGTATAGTCTGAACTTACGAAACAACCCTCGTTTTCTTGGCGAGGGTTGTTTTATTGCGAAAATCATGCTATATTGAGTAAACAATATCATTGCTTTGACAACTTGCGGAGGCGTGAGAAGATACGCCTCCGCAAGGTTACAAAGCCGTTAAGCTATCGAACGATATCGTAGCATGGAGAAATTAACCATGGCAGACAAAAATGCCCCAGGTCTCAAAATTCGTATTCGCCTCAAGGCATACGACCATAAGGTCATCGACCAATCAGCAAAGCAAATCGTCGAGACAGCATTACGAACTGGCGCAAC
This sequence comes from uncultured Candidatus Saccharibacteria bacterium, assembly GCA_937858705.1. Classification (GTDB taxonomy): domain Bacteria; phylum Patescibacteriota; class Saccharimonadia; order Saccharimonadales; family Saccharimonadaceae; genus SZUA-359. Next base: position 35,953 of record CALLZM010000021.1, read on the forward strand.
AGTAGCTGGTCCTATCCCACTACCAACCAGGCGAAGCACTTACACAGTCGTGAAAAGCCCGCATGTCTACAAAACTGGTGGTGAAAGCTTCGAGATGCGTGTTCATAAGCGCCTAATCGACATCACGAATGCTTCACCAAAAACCATCGACAACTTGCAAAACCTCAGCCTCCCTGCTGGTGTTGATGCAGAAATTCGTATGTAGGCAGTCTTGAAATGTAAAAAGCCTCGTGTGTTGCGAGGCTTTTTTAGCGGCAAATAGTTGGTTTATCGTTGTTTATTCTTCACTTGTTCTCGAAGAAGTTGAAGTTCTTTGGCGTCTAGCTCGCGCTGTTCAATGATACTTTGATCGATTTGATCTTGGATTCGACTAATTTGATCATTGATGCTAATAACCCAAAGTCCAAGTGCAAGAACGAAAATAGAAAGAATAGCCCAGTAAGCAGTCTGAATGGTCACCCGAGTGGTCAAAAAGGACACATCTTGTTTATAGGCATGGAAAGACTCCATTTTCGCCTCTTTTTTGCGAGTGGTTTTAGTCGCAGACTTTTTAACCGGAGCTTGTTTGGCAGGTACTTTAGCCGGCTTTTTAGCAGTTGTCTTAGTAGTACTGGCTTTCTTGGTTGTTGCCATGGTATCTCCTGTTTAGCTTACTTATCTACGATTATACTAAACTCATCTAGAAACACAAGCGTTTTCATGCTAGACTATCTAATATGGCGAAGAAAAAACGAACACGAACCTATGGTCGCAACAGAGAATACAGCCGTCGTGGCAACTTGAAGCGATTTGAATCTGATAGCACTTACTTTTTGAAGCTCATCATTGTCTTTTTGCTTGGCACACTTTGGATAAAGCTAAAAGCACCGATGTCCGTCGGGCCATTCCTCATCACAGGCCTGCCCATCGGCACAATCCTCGGCATCTTTCTTGTGAGCCGCTTTGAGCAATTTCAGTCTGATCGCAAGATATGGTATGCAGTACTCGTGGTAGTCACCATCTTGAGTTACTTCTTGCCGGCGGGAATTGTTTTTTAAACTACTTTCGCGCTATAAGTGATGAAATCCTCCAAAAGGGTTGACTTTTTATATCAATTCATGATACAATGAAATGGTAAATTTATTACAGTAATAATAACTTGTCCTTGGTGAATTAGCCAGTCTGAGCCATAAAAAGCGAAGAAACTACTAGCCACCGAGGGTTTTAAATGGGAGAAAAGGGCAATGAAAGCACTTCTCGGTACCAAGATTGGTATGACCCAAATCATCGGCGAAGATGGCGTAACTACTGCAGTGACGCTCATTCAAGCTGGCCCATGTACTGTCACTCAGGTGAAGTCTGTCGAAACCGACGGCTACAATGCAGTACAGGTGGCATATGGTGAGGGTAAGAACCTGAGCAAGGCCGTGGCTGGTCATCTGAAAGAGGCCAAAGTGACGCCAAAGTTCATTCGCGAATTCCGCGTCGATGAACTACCCGCCGACTTAAAAGTTGGCGATACAATAAATGTCTCGAGCTTTAGCTTGGGCGACATGGTCGATGCGACAGGTACAAGCAAAGGTAAAGGCTTTGCTGGTACAGTCAAGCGGCACAACTTTAACACGAGCAAAAAGACCCACGGTGGCAACGGCAATGTTCGCCGTGTTGGATCAATTGGCTCGATGTACCCACAAAAAGTCTTCAAAGGCAAAAAAATGCCTGGTCGCATGGGCAACGAACAAGTAACTGTAAAAAATCTTCAAGTAGCCTATGTTTCACTTGAAGATAATCTTATTGGCCTCAAAGGTGCCGTTCCTGGCCCACGAAAAGGTCTGATAGTTTTGGGAGGTAACGCATAATGGCTACTGATAGTCCTAAAACACCAGCGGCTAAAACGACGCTACCGAAAGAAGTATTTGCTGTAGAAGTGCCAAATCACGAGCTGCTGAAGCTTGCGTATGATGCGTATCTTGCAAATAGCCGCCTCTCTAGCGCTACGACGCTAAAGCGAGGCGAAGTTCGCGGTGGCGGTAAAAAGCCATGGAAGCAAAAGGGCACTGGTCGGGCACGATTCGGCTCTACTCGAAACCCAATTTGGCGCGGCGGCGGTGTCGTATTTGGCCCAAGCGGTAACGAAAACTACTCAAAGAAGTTATCGAAGACTTCGAAGCGAGTTGCCATCAAGCAAGCACTCAGCCTTGCTAACACCGCTAAAAAAGTATCCGTGAAAGATATCAAGACAACAGGCAAAACAGCTGACATGGCAAAATTTTTGGCAGACAACAAACTATCTCGCAATGTTCTAATGGTTGTCGATGAAAAAACTCCAGAGTTGCTTCGTGGCACCAACAATATCCAGTCGGTAAAACTCGTGAGCGCGCTGTACCTCAATGTCTACGACATCATGAATGCAGATGCAATCGTCTTCAATGCCGCAGCTATCAAAAAAGTTGAGCAGTGGCTCACTGGGGAGGAGGCATAATGAATATTGTAAAAGCTACCCCAAGGGCAACAGAAAAGGCCTATCGCTTGTCGACCGTGCAGAATACCTATGTATTTGATGTTCCGCTATCGGCAAACAAGCAACAGATTGTTGCGGAAGTTGAAGCTCGTTACGGAGTAACGGTTGCGTCCATTAAGACGCTAGTGCAGAACGGTAAATCTGTTCGATTCTCTCGAGGCAAAAACCGCTACCCAGGCACCACGACTCGTAAAGATGCTAAAAAAGCCTATGTCACCTTGGTCGAAGGCGACTCTATAAAGGTATTTGATAATCCTGAACAAGCAGAGGAGAAAAAGTAATGCCAGTAAAAGCATACAATCCAACCACTCCAGCTCGTCGCGGCATGACCAGCCAAGACCTCAGTGATATTACAACTCGCAAACCGCTGAAGTCGCTCATCAAGAGCAAAAAGCAGAATGCTGGTCGCAATAACACTGGTCGCATCACGGTTCGCCATCGCGGCGGCGGCGTTCGCAGGCATTATCGCTTGCTGAACCATCGTTTGGCAGCTGGCCTTACACTTACGGTTGAAGAAATCGAATACGATCCAAACCGATCGGCTCGTATCGCACGCGTCAAAGACCAGCACGGTCTCTACCATTACATCTTGGCTGACACAAGCATGTCGAAAGGCAAGGTCATTAAGACCGGCGAAGATGCTCCAGTCGAAGCGTCGAACCGTATGCCGCTTGCAAATATTCCTGTTGGTACGCAAGTCTATGCCGTTGAACTTACTCCAGGCAAGGGTGCGCAAATGATGCGCAGTGCCGGAGCAAAAGCACAGCTCATGGCAAAAGAAGGCGACTATGCAACGCTTCGTCTGCCAAGCGGTGAAGTGCGAAAAATACGAGTTGAATGCGAAGCAACCATCGGTGTTGTTGGCAATCTTCAGCATCAGAACATTAAAATTGGTTCAGCTGGACGCAATCGCCGCAAGGGCATTCGCCCAGGCGTTCGAGGTGTTGTTATGAACGCCGCAGATCACCCACACGGTGGTGGTGACGGTGGTCGTCATGGTTCTGGTAAACCACCACGAACTCCATGGGGCCAACTGACACTCGGCTATCGCACACGAACCCGTAAGTCTACAAATAAGATGATTGTTCGCAGTCGTCACGAAGCAAAGAGGAAGAGGTAATATAATGAGTAGATCATTAAAGAAAGGCCCATTCGTCGACGCTAAACTGGCTGCCAAGGTAGCTAAACTCGCTAAAGACGACCGAACAGTCATCAAGACATGGGCTCGAGCTTCGACCATTACGCCAGAAATGGTTGGTCGAACAATCGCTGTTCACAACGGCCGCATGCATGTACCAGTGCTTATATCTGAAAACATGGTTGGTCACAAGTTGGGTGAATTTAGCCCAACCCGTAAGTTCCGCAAGCATGGTGGAAAGGACAAGAAGTAAGATGGCAGACACACCTACCTACCTAGTTCGATCACAGGCGAAAAATGTTGACCTCGCACCTCGCAAGGTAAGCATTGTCGCAAGCCTCGTTCGGGGTCGCAGCGTTGCTGACGCATTGGTTATTCTCGAGAACACTCCTCGTCGTAGTGCGAAACCTATCGCGAAAGCCATCGCCAGCGCACAAGCAAACGCCGTCAATAACCACGGTCTTGACGCGAAAACACTTACTATCAGCACTATTAGTGTCACTGTTGGTAAGCGATTGAAGCGATTCAAGCCACACATGCGCGGCATGGCACTACCATTTCAAAAGAAATCAAGCCACATCTTAATTGAGGTGTCAGGCCAAGAGAAAGTCAAAAAGAAGCCGGCAGCTAAGCAAGCTACCGAAAAGAAAGAGAAGGAGGCATAACCATGGGTCAAAAAGTAAACCCCATTAGCTTCCGCCTTCAAGTTCACAAGAACTGGAGTTCTCGATGGTTTAACGCTGGTAAGCGCGATTTTGCGAAGTGGCTCGCCGAAGATGTAAAGGTCCGTGAGCTGATTGAAAGTAAATTTGCGTCACGACCAACGATTGATCGCATCGAGATCGAGCGGAGCGCTAACATGACTACAGTAACTATTCATACTGCCAAAGCCGGTGTTGTCATTGGTCGAGGCGGTGCAGGAGTTACCGAATTGAAGGCAGAGATTGAAAAAATCGTTGCCGGACCTGTTCGCATCAACATTGAAGAAGTGAAGCGACCCGAGCTATCAGCAAAGCTAGTAGCTGAAAACATCGCTCGACAGCTCGAACGCCGTATCAATTTCCGCCGAGCTATCAAGATGTCTGCTCAAAATACCATGAACGCTGGCGCTAAAGGTATCCGTATCCAGGTTGCTGGCCGTCTCAATAACGCCGAAATGGCTCGTCGCGAAAAGGTTATCGAAGGTTCGGTACCTCTTCATACACTTCGTGCTGACATCGACTTCCATACTGCGCGAGCAAATTGCCCAGGTGTTGGTATTGTTGGCGTGAAGGTGTGGATCTACAAGGGCGAAAGGAGAGATGCATAATGCTACTTCCTAAGAAAACCAAGTTCCGCAAAGTTCGTATTGGCAAAAATGAAGGTGTTGCGACCCGAGGTCACTATGTTGCTTTTGGCGACTATGGTCTCCAGAGCCTTGAAAACGAGCGAATTACTTCTCGTCAAATTGAGTCAGCCAGGCAGGCAATGACTCGCTACATCAAGCGCGGTGGTAAAATCTGGATTCGTATCTTCCCTCATACGCCTGTAACCCGCAAACCACTTGGTCTCAAGATGGGTGGCGGCAAAGGCCAGCCGGAGTTTTTCGTTGCGAAAGTAAAGTCAGGTACTGTACTGTTCGAGATGAAGGGTGTGACCGAGGAAATTGCTCGCGAAGCAATGCGACTCGCTAGCCACAAGCTTCCTGTTAAAACTCGTTTTGTAAAGAAAGAGGAGTTTTAGTATGGCTACAAAAAAAGCAGTAGAAGTAAAGAGTCTTGTTGATCTTCAAAAAGAACTCGTTGAGAAGCGAAAAGAGCTGGCTGATGCTCGGTATTCACATACCGCTGGCGAGCTGGTCAATCCCCGCGTTCTTCGAGAACTTCGCCGATCAATCGCTCGACTACAGACCGCTATCAATAACAATAAGGAGGTGCAGTAATGGCAGTACGAACCATAACTGGCATTGTCACGAGTGATTCTCGCGACAAAACCATTACCGTCACCGTCGCATCTCGTGAAACGCATCCGTTGTACGGTAAGAAGTTTACTAAAACTCGCAAATACACCGCTCACGATCCGAAGAACGATGCACGGGTCGGTGACCGAGTAGTAATCGTTGAAGTGAAGCCAGTTTCAAAGACCAAGTCGTTCCAACTATCTGAGGTAGTTGAGCGATCAAAGGGCTCGGTCAAGATGGAAGAAGTCGAAATTCCAGGACAAGAGGCCAAGGAGGACGAAGTATGATTCAGCAAGAATCTCGTCTAAAAGTTACCGACAACAGTGGTGCGAAGGAAATTCTTTGCATCCGTGTGCTTGGCGGTACAAAACGCAAATATGCGCGCGTCGGTGATGTCATCGTTGCCAGTGTTAAAGACGCGAGCCCAACGGGCAATGTGAAGAAAAAATCAGTCGTTAAAGCCGTGGTAGTACGAACTCGCAACCAAATCAAGCGAGCCGATGGCAGTACTATTGTTTTCGACGACAATGCAGCCGTCATCATTAACGAAGACAAGACACCAAAGGCAACTCGCGTATTTGGCCCAGTGCCTCGTGAGCTTCGTGATCTTGGATATAGCAAAATCATCAGCCTTGCGCCGGAGGTACTCTAATGTCAAGCCGAATTAAAAAAGATGATCTGGTGAAAATTATTGCTGGCAGCAACAAAGGTACAACCGGTAAAGTATTGGCAGTTATGCCAAGCGACAATACCGCCCTCGTAGAGGGAGTTGGTATGCGAACTCGCAAGATGAAACCAAGCCAGCTCAATCCTGCCGGTGGCGTAAAAGACATTCATGTCCCCATTTCACTATCTAAGCTCGCCTTAGTAACAGATGAAAAAACGGGCAAAACTAGCCGTGTTGGCTACAAAGTAACCGCTGAAGGCGACAAAATGCGCGTTGCCACTCAGCAAAAAAACAAGGAGATTAAGTAAATGGCAGAAGCAGTAAAAGTGCCAGCTCCTCGTCTGAAAGCCCTCTTCAATACTCAGTACAAGAAGGAACTCCAGACCGAACTCGAACTCAAGAATGTGCACCAAGTGCCATACCTAGAGAAAATTGTAGTAAGTGTAGGACTTGGCAAGCATAAAGACGACAAGCGATTTCACGAAGTCGTCAAAAATACCCTCGCAAAGGTAACTGGTCAAAGCTCGACCGACCGCCTGGCGAAAAAATCAATCGCTACTTTCAAAATCCGAAAAGGAATGGGTGCTCCAATCGGCGCACTTGTGACGCTTCGCGGCGCTCGTATGTATGAGTTCCTCGACAGATTCGTCAATACAGCGCTTCCTCGCGTTCGTGACTTCCACGGCGTTGGTATCAAGTTCGATAAGGGCGGCAACTACAATCTCGGTGTCGTTGACCAATCTATCTTCCCAGAACTTACATTTGAAGAAACGCAAGTCGTTCATGGCATGCAGATTACCTTCACTATCAAAAATGGTGATAAGGTCGCATCGAGGGCTTTGTTGGAAAAATTTGGCTTACCGTTCGAGAAAGGAGGCAAATAAATGGCGAAGAAATCTATGATTGCGCGTGATAAAAAGCGCCAGAAAATGATTGCGAAATACGCTGTCAAACGAGCCGAGCTCAAAGAATTGGGCGACCAAGAAGGTTTGCAAAAACTTCCTCGCAACTCAAGTCCAGCTCGCCACAAAAACCGCGATGCCTTGAGTGGTCGACCAAGAGGCTATATGCGTAAGTTTGGCCTCAGCCGTATCAATTTCCGAATCCTCGCCTCTGAAGGCAAGATTCCGGGCGTCAAAAAGAGTAGCTGGTAAGAAGGAAAGGAGAAAAAATCATGAGTTTACAATCTACTGACCCAATCGCCGACCTTCTTACGCGTATTCGAAACGCGAATATGGTAGGCAAAACAGAAGTTCGCGTACCAGCGAGCAAGCTGAAGCAAGTAGTTGCCGAGCAGCTAAAGAAAAACTTTTACCTCGCTGGCGTAGCCGTCGAGAAAGGTTCACCTCGAGACACTCTCGTTATCACCCTCAACCAGCCAGGCGAAGGTGATATCAACGAGATTAAACGAGTATCAAAACCTGGTCGTCGCGTCTATGTTGGTGCAAACGACATTCCGAGGGTCAAGAATGGTCGAGGTATCGTTCTCGTCAGCACTTCAAAAGGTGTCATGACCGGTGGTGAAGCAATTAAAAATAAACTCGGTGGCGAATTGCTACTGCAGGTATATTAATAGAAAGGTATAACATGAGTCTGAGTCGAATCGGAAAACTACCAATCGAGATTCCGTCAGGTGTGACAATCACGGTTGACTCTGGTAATGTGACCGTCGAGGGGCCAAAGGGCAAACTCGTACAGTTCATCACGCCAGCTGTCACTGTAGACATCAAGGACGGCGTTCTCACTGTCTCGCCAAAAGACGAGTCAAAAATAGCTCGCTCACAGCATGGTCTGATGCGAGCACTCATCAACAACATGGTTGTTGGTGTTACCCAGGGTTATGAAAAGCGCCTCGAAGTCAACGGCGTTGGCTTCCGCGTTGCTTCAAGCAATAACGAACTTGACATGGCGCTTGGTTTTAGCCATCCAGTCAAATACAAAGCCCCTGAGGGCGTAACTGTTACGAATGAGAAGATGACTATCGTTGTCAGCGGTATCAACAAGCAACAAGTGGGTCAAGTTGCAGCGGAAATTCGCGCTCTCAAGAAGCCTGAACCATACAAGGGCAAGGGTATTAAATATGCCGACGAGGTTATCCTCCGCAAGGCAGGAAAGACAGGTAAGTAATTATGACGAACTTAGATAAAAAATTACTCAACCGAACTCTTCGCAAAAACCGTGTTCGAGCAAAAATCAGTGGCACTGCTGAGCGACCTCGCCTGAGTGTGACTATTAGCAACACTCATGTGAGCGCTCAACTGATCGATGATATCAAGCAACACACTATAGCCGCAGCAACAACCGTAGGGAGCAAAACTACTGGTAGTATCACCGAGCAGGCTGCTGCAATTGGTGCTGATATCGCTAAGAAAGCCAAGAAATTAAAGATAACCGCAGTCGTCTTCGACCGCAATGGTCGCCAGTACGCTGGCCGGCTAAAAGCCCTCGCCGACGCTGCACGAAACGAAGGATTGGAGTTTTAGTATGGCAGAAGAAGCAAAGCCTACTACGCCTCGAGCTGATCGACCAGCAAGAGGTGCGCGCCGCGATGACCGACGCAAAAATCAAGTAGCAGAAGAGCCGAAGCAGTTCGAAGAAGTTGTCATCAACATCGACCGAGTTGCTCGAGTCGTAAAAGGTGGTCGACGATTTCGCTTTAAAGCACTCGTTGTTGTCGGTGACCGCAAGCAGAAAGTCGGTGTTGGCGTAGCAAAGGGTGCTGATGTGCAAACTGCCATCGCCAAAGCGACCGATGTTGCTAAAAAACATCTGATCACTATTCCAGTCGTTAACGAGACTATTCCACACGAAGCAGAAGTGAAGGTGAGCGGCGCTCATGTCCTCATCAAGCCAGCTGCTCCCGGTACTGGTGTTATTGCTGGCGGCGTGGTTCGTGCAGTTATTGGCGTGACTAGTATTCGCAACTTGCTGTCAAAGAGCCTCGGCTCAACTAATAAAGTAAACATTGCGTATGCAACCATCGATGCCCTCAAGAGCCTTGTGCCGAAGGAAGAATGGCGTAGCAATCAAAAAAAGGCCGCTAAAAAGGAGACTAAGTAATGAAATACAACGAGCTCCAAGCAACAGCCAATAAGTCTAAAAAACGCGTAGGTCGTGGCATCTCAGCTGGTGGTGGTAAAACCGCTGGTCGTGGTACCAAGGGACAGAATTCTCGAACTGGTAAAAAGCTGCACGCTACTTTCCAGGGTGGACAGAACGCAATTATGTCTGCTGTTCCTAAAAAACGAGGCTTCAAAAGCAAGCGCGTACCAGCTCAGGTTGTGTATGCAGACCACTTGAATGCCCTCAAAGGCACTGTCGATAACTTTGCACTGTTTGAAGCCGGTCTTATCGCCACTCCGTTTCATCAAGTCAAGGTAATCGCTCGAGGCGAGCTGACAGCCAAAGTATCGCTAAAAACGCAAGGCGCATCAACGAGCGTTGTCGAAGCACTCAAAAAAGCTGGCGGCAGTTTCGAAAAGACTCCAGCCCCAACGCAGAAAAGCCAAAAAGAAGTTGAAGCTGACGATAAGTAGCTATATCTTCATCGATACCAAAAATCCCCGAACCACTGACAGTCCGGGGATTTTTTAGTGTGTTATATATGCAACAACTCAGAGCCTACAGCATCCTCAACGGATTGCATATATGCCTCAAGGCCCCTGGTGAGCGGCTGTACCTGGCAGTATTGTTCTGGTCTTTCAGAAAAGAGAATATCTACTTCTCTCGAAAGAGGCAGCCCTCTCAAAATGTTTCGCAAAGCTTTTCTGGTGGGAACATAGCCATGCACATTGGTCATGCTCAGTAGTGAGCAGGCCGTGTTTCCTATCTTAGCTCTTTTACGGAGCTCTGTCTGAAACTTGGTATTTGCAATATCTGCGCTGACAATTGCTATCGCGCCAGTCTCGCATACCTCTCTTGCACAGTCGTAGTTATCTTTATATGACCAATGAGTCGTACTGCGACTTTGTATTTCGCATGCAAAATCGAATTCCAAGTCTCTTGGAAACAGGCCCATCCTGCCGCGTCTTTCATCAGACGAGAAGAGCGTTTCAAATCTAGTTCTGATTTCCTTGAGCGCTTTATCTGGCGTAGCGCTGTTCAATATAGCCTCTCGTGTCACAGTGGAGACCTTGGTGACATTCGGGTTCTGATCTACGCAAATAGTGAAGGACTCTTTCCTGGAATGAGCTAGAGACAGGGCGTTGCCTAAGCCGCCTACCGCAATAATAAAACCGTAGCTGTCGCCGCCTTTGTAGCACTGTTTGAGAATCGACAAAGGATCATAGTCATTCGAGAACGGATAATCGTGAGGAAAAGGACATGCGCCATAATATTTGGGTCTCGCCGCAATATTCTCTTCAAAATTCATGAATGACTTCATTAGGATATTTTACCACGAAACAGCATCTTTTGCAATAACCGCACACTTCTCTACGCATGGGGAATTAATTTTGTGAAATCATCGCAGTTTGATGTATAATGGTAGAGAATATTCCGAGATGTAAGAGAGGCTTTAAGTAACATGAACTGGAAAATTATCTTCAAATCACTAAAAAACCGCGACATGCTGCGCAATTTAGGCATAGTATTGGGCCTCATTGTTGCTTATCGTTTTTTGGCGCATATACCAATCCCTATCGCCGAGCCAACTCAGCTAAAGACTATCGTCAATAGCCTCGTTAGTGGCAATGATTTCGGCAATTTCCTCAATCTCATGTCTGGTGGCGCCCTCGCGAGTTTTTCGATCGTCCTCATCGGTCTGTCGCCCTTCATTACCGCAAGTATCATCTCGCAGCTGCTCACTAAAGCCATTCCTCGCCTTGAAGAGCTTCATAAAGACGGCGAGTCGGGTCGGCGAAAAATCCAGCAATGGACAAGGATCGCCAGTGTTCCACTCGCTATCCTTCAGTCAATTGCTATTATTTATGTATTGAGACAAAGCGTTCTCGCGGGCGCTACTACTGGTGCACTCGACTCATCACTCATGGATTGGGTGGTTGCTGTTACTGCTATGACAGCGGGCGCTACACTTCTTATGTGGTTTGGCGAGCTCATTACTGAGCAAAGTGTCGGCAACGGTATCAGTCTTCTCATTTTTGCCGGTATCATTAGTCAGTTGCCGCAAACGCTAGGGACCATTATCGGCTCGTTGCTCGATACCAGCGCTGGTGGCCTCAGTGTCTTTGGTTGGTTTACGCTACCGATCAATCCCACTGCCTTCTGGGTGGTTCTCTCTCTAGCAATAGTCGGTTTGATTGCGCTGTATCTGCTGGTGAAGATCAATGAGTCTCAACGCATTATCACCATCAACTATGCCAAGAGGGTCGGTGGCAACAGCGCATACGGTGGTATCAAAAGCATCCTACCGCTTAAACTTATCGCTGCTGGTGTTATCCCAATCATTTTTGCCGTTGCGTTCCTCAGCCTTCCGGCTTTTCTTGGACAAGTATTGAAAGCTACAGGCAATGAAGCATACGCTGGTGTGGCGAACAATCTCACGACCTGGTTCCAATCGCCAGATGCTACTGCTTTCGCAAATGGCGGCTGGGAAGTTGCCATTTATCCCGCAGCGTACTTCCTGCTTGTCGTAGCGTTTACCTTCTTCTATACAGGTATCGTCTTTAACTCAAAAGAGATATCTGAGAACCTCCAGAAGCAAGGCGGATTTATCGAGGGTGTTCGACCTGGTATACAAACCGAAAAATATCTCACACAGACCATGAATCGTCTTGTGCTCTTTGGCTCCATTGCCCTCGGCTTGATTGCAATATTGCCTTACACAATTGAGTTCGTCTTTGCCCAGCTCGGCATTCAGGCGCAAGGCCTCGCTATCGGTGGTACTGGACTCCTCATTGTCGTATCGGTTGGTCTTGAAACGCTGCGACAGATCAATTCGCGGGCGCTCATGGTCACTTACGACGAATATAAATAGAGAAGTGCAGACTGCCCCTCAAAGGTAAACCCTCGAATACAATAGGCATATCTTTTCATTATAGCATAAGCTGTATATATTTGTCAATAGAGAAAAAACTCATGAAAACCCCTTGTACTCTACCAGAAATTGCTGTATAATTAACAATTGTAACTTATGGCGAGTCAAAAGGAAGTAATTCGGTTGCAAGGTAAGGTAGTGGAAGCACTGCCTAATACTCAATTCCGGGTTGAACTAGAGAATGGCCTTAGTATCATCGCCCACATTAGCGGTAAGATGCGCAAGCATTATATCCGTCTTGTGCCAGGCGATCGCGTGGAAGTAGAGCTAACCCCTTACGATCTCACGAAGGGCAGAATCGTCTTCCGCGCAAAAGAGTAATAAACGATAATGGGTTTTACCCAGGAAGGATTTTTAAGAACTCATGAAAGTTCGTGCGAGTGTCAAAAAAATCAGTCCCGATGACCAATTGGTTCGCCGCAAAGGCCGCCTCCGCGTCATCAACAAGAAAAAACCTAAGAATAAGCAAAGGCAGGGTTAAGCATGGCTCGAATTGCTGGGGTAGTTATCCCATCAGAGAAGCAAGTGCAAATCGCTCTTACCTATATATATGGTATTGGGCCGAAGCACGCTTCGAGCATCCTTGCGGCGGCTAAAATAGAGCCGACCACTCGGGTGAAAGATCTCACCGAGGCTGAAGAACAAAAGCTACGCGATATTATCGACAGCGAATACACCGTGGAAGGTGATCTCCAGCGCTTGGTAACAAATAATATTAAGCGCTTGAAAGATGTGAACGCCTATCGCGGTCTTCGCCACAAATCAGGGCTCCCAACCAGGGGCCAGCGAACCCGAACGAACGCACGAACTCGTAAGGGTAGAGCCGTCGCTGTTGGCGGCGCGCAACCTAAAGCAGCAAGTAAGACATAAAGAAAGGATATTGATATGGCAGAAGCAAAAGTTTCAACCAAGAAAAAACAGCGCCGATCAGTTCCATCTGGTCAGCTGCATATTCAAGCAACATTTAACAACACCATCGTGACATTCGCCGATAAAAAAGGCAATGTCCTCACCGCTTCGAGCGCTGGTGCGTGCGGATTCCGCGGCTCAAAGAAAGGCACTGCGTATGCGGCACAAGTTGCTGCTGAAAAAGCTGCCGAAGCAGCCAAATCGCAGTATGGCCTGAGCTCAGTTGATGTTTTCGTAAAAGGCATAGGACTTGGTCGCGATGCAGCCATCCGTGCCGTGAACGGCCTCGACATGGCTGTCAATAGCATCAAAGATGTAACTGGTGTACCTCACGGTGGCGTACGACCACGAAAGGCAAGGAGGGCGTAATCATGGCTAGAGATACTTCACCAATCGTCAAACAAAGCCGTCGTGAAGGCTATGCGCTTCATCCGAAGGCACATAAAGTTATGGCTCGCAAGAGCGGCATTCCAGGCCAGCATGGTCAAGGCCGTCAAGGCAAAATGAGCATGTACGCAACGCAGCTTCGTGAAAAGCAAAAAGTTCGACGAACTTACGGTCTTCTCGAAAAGCAATTTGCTAAACTCATGAAAGAAGCGAGCAAGCGACAGGGCTTGGCAGGCGAAAACTTGCTGGAACTACTTGAGCGCCGGCTCGACAATGCCGTCTACCGCGCAGGGTTTGCAACCAGCCGCCGTGGAGCTCGACAACTCGTGAGCCACGGTCACTTCCTGCTGAATGGTCGCCGTGTTGACATTCCGTCAATTCGCTTGAATCCTGGCGATAAAATTGCCGTCCGGCCAAAAAGCACTAAGTCTGGCTACTTTACGCAAATCGACACCGTCTACGGCAACACTTCACAGCAGCCGCTCAGCTGGCTAAAAAGCGATGTTAAGAAGCTTGCAATCGAAGTGACTGGCAAACCAAAACGCGAAGAAGCCGAGCCAGATATCAATGAACAGCTAATCGTTGAGTATTACTCACGCTAAAATAGGGTAAGGAGATTTACACATGTCTACACTAATTCACAACCCAGCGCTAGCTCGCATTGATGATATCGACACCAATACTGCATCGTTCGTCATCGAACCTTTGCAGGCGGGCTATGGCAACACTCTTGGCAACAGCCTCCGTCGTGTTTTGCTTTCAAGCATCGAGGGCGCTTCTATTGTTGCATTCAAAATCGAAGGAGTCACACACGAGTTCACTACTGTGCCGGGTGTTAAAGAAGATGTCATTGACATCATGCTAAACCTTAAGGGCGTTGACTTTGTCTTGCATAGCGAGAACGCAGTCGAACTACAGATCGTCAAGAAAGGCGCAGGAGAGGTTAAGGCAAGCGATATTCAAACAACAGCCGATGTTGAAGTCGTCAACCAAGACCATGTCATCTGTACTATCGACGATCCAAAGCAGTCGATGAACATGACTATCGTTGTCGAAAATGGCCGCGGATACAAGACTATCGAAGAAGCCAGCACTGACCGGCTTCACAGCGATATGATCGCGCTTGACGCTATGTTCAACCCAGTGCAGCGCGTCCGCTACAAGGTGGACAACACTCGAGTTGGTCAAGAAACCGACCTCGACAAGCTAGAGCTGACTGTTGAAACAAATGGCGCTATTAGTCCAAGAGACGCATTTGAGCAAGCTGCTGCTATCTTGGTGAACCAATATACAGCACTCGCCGGCAGCACAACTGTTGCTGCTGCACCAGCGCTTGGTCAAGATGACGAAAGCGATGACAGCAACCTGAACATGCCTATCGAAGACCTCAATTTGAGCGCACGCACAGCTAACGCGCTTGTCAATAATGACATTCGCACTGTTCACGATCTTGTTACTCTAAGCGAGCAAGATCTTCGCGAACTAAAGGGCTTTGGCTCAAAAGCATTCGACGAAGTGCGAGATAAGCTCGCGGAGTTGGAGTTCTAATATGCATAGACACGGATACAAAGGGCGAAAGTTCGGCCGCGAGCGAGATCAGCGCAAGGCGCTTATCAAAGGGCTTGCGACGAGCTTGGTCCTTCACGGTAAAATCGAGACCACTTTCCCGAAAGCGAAAGAACTCGTTCGCTATATAGAAAAACTAATCACCAAGGCTAAAAAGGGCGACCTTGCCAACCGTCGAGCAGTCATTGCTGGGCTTAGCACGCAAGAAGCTGCCTTCAAACTCGTTGACGAAATCGCACCTCAGCTTACCGCTCGCAATAGTGGTCATGTACGAGTAAAGCGAACCCGACTTCGCGTTGGTGACGCTGCGCAGATGGCAACCATTGAGTTTGTCGACGAGCTCAAGCCAAGCGAGAAAGGAGAAGGTAAATAAATGAAAACCTTTTCTCAAAAACCTGCCGATGTTTCGAGGCGCTGGATTCTCATTGATGCATCTACTGCTCCTCTTGGACGAGTAGCTACTGAGATTGCCAAATACCTCATCGGTAAATATAAGCCAACCTACACTCCGCATGTAGATGGCGGCGACTATGTTGTTGTTATCAACGCCGCTAAAGTTCCAGCGACTGGCGACAAAGAGCTTCAGAAAAAGTATTACCGACACAGTGGTTTCCCTGGTGGTATTTACGACGCGCGACTTGAAGAAGTTCGCGAGAAACATCCAGAGCGAATTATCGAAGCAGCTGTTAAGGGTATGATTCCGAAAAACAAACTTGCAGCAGAGCGCCTAAAGCGACTACGCATCTTTGCCGACGATAATCACGCTCATACAGCACAACAACCAGAGAAAGTAGAGGTACAGTAATATGGCAACCGCATCTTATTTCTACGGTCTTGGTAGGCGAAAAAGTGCCACCGCTCGCGCTCGACTACTGAAGGGCAAGGGCGCTATCACCATCAACGATAAGCCAGCTGAGGCCTATCTCGATGGCAACAAAACGCTTCTTGCTGAAATCACCGATCCTCTTGCGCTTGCAGGCAAGCAAAAAGAGTTCGATGTAACTATCCGCGTAAATGGTGGTGGCCTGAGCGGGCAAGTCGATGCTATCAAGATGGCAATCGCAAAAGCACTCACTGTTTCAGCACCAGACCTACGAACAAGCCTAAAGAAAGCCGAACTCCTTCGCCGCGATCCTCGCGAAAAAGAGCGAAAGAAATACGGTCTTCGCAGCGCCCGAAAGCGCGAACAATACTCAAAGCGTTAATCCGCTTCGAGAAAAAGTACAAAAAAGGGAGCCACGACGGCTCCTTTTTTGTTGAGATACTTTATTTCGGCTGGGGCCAAGTGATATCTTGGTTTAGATACTCTAGGGCGGCCACTACGGGCAATACATCTAGCGGATGTTCAAAGTCATAGTGCGTATTAGCTTTCCATTCTTCCCAATATTGAGATATATCCTCAGGATTACCGTTTCTGAATACAACTAAACGACCAAGTCCGTGAACTAAAGCAGTGCGGGCCTCATCTCTGTAGCCCCTCAAGATACTTTCCATTTTCTCCTCTTTATCGACACGACACATACGATATTCACCTGTGCCAACTATTTGCGTTTCTGGAAGGGTTATGGACTCTGGGTACGGAATATAGTCTTCCCACCATGAAGACAGTCTATCAGATATGGCCATTGCAAGTAGGTGAGTAGGTATATTAGGATTTCCGGTTCTATCCCCCCAGGCAGTAATGATCAGATTCTTTTCATTGCCTTTGTCTATTTGTGATAAAACGAAGGCTGCGACATCATCCTCTACTACGCGACTCTCCCTGTCCTGCCTCCTAAATGTTCTCAGTCCGTAATGATACATCATTCGATATATCTCTGAATCATCATCCGGAATAGTCCCTGAAACGGCATCAGGGTAGTTTTCAGCAAATGCAGCGATAGCCCCTATGTCAGATATGTACTTCGCCGCATGCTCACCGCCAGAGTCATAAGTATAGAAGCCCCCCCTATCTCTTTCCGTCAATGGTAGGATTTTTAGCATTCCCTAAATATACCACCTATTAGCAAAAATAGCAATAGTCGTTCATCTCTGCTATAATAAGGAGATGAAAATCCATACGAGCGATGTATTTAGCGTCTTGAAGAAGTTTCAGATTGCTTCAAGTGACCATACTCAGAAAGACATCGACCAGCTAATCGTCAAGCATCCTAGCCCTATCAACACTGGGGCGAAGTTTCGTTTTCTCAAAAAGCAGTTTTTGCTACTATTTGACGAAACTGCCGAAGACGATGAGCAGTACATAGAAAACGAGCTCAAAAAACTTGAGCCAAACTTATATGGTGAATTGCTTGCAAATCCTACGACCGACATTGCGACCCACGGGCTGCCGTATAAAGGCAAGCACTGCTACCTGTTTCGTCAAGACAATCAAAAAGTACGGCTCGACCAATACCTTAGTCAACACCACCCGCAGTGGTCAAGAAGTAGTTGGCAAAAACTCATCAAAAACGGTAAAGTAACTGTCGACGACAAGCAAGTCCTATCACCAAGCTACGAGATAGCGCCAGAAAGTATTGTTGCGTTTGAAGAGCCGAGTGTACATGACACTGAAAATAAAGCGTTTCCTATTTTGGAGAAAAACGACCATATTATCGCTATGAATAAGCCTGTCGGAACCTTAACGCATCGTAAAAATGAGCTGAATGATGAGTTTACTGTCGCCGATTTTTTCCGAAATTACACAACCGCCGAGCTTGATACCGACCGGCCAGGCATCGTTCATCGTCTCGATCGCGATACTAGCGGCGTCATCGTTGGTGCACGCGACCAAGCCGCGTTCGACTTGCTAAAAAAAGCGTTCGCCGGCCGCACTGTCACCAAAACTTACTATGCTATCACCGACGGCATACCTTCGCAATCGCATTTCGTCATAGACTTACCAATTCTTCGCAATAGTAACAAGCCCGGTTCATTCATGGTGCACCCGAGCGGCAAACCCGCTATCACTACCGTAAAAGTGCTCGCCACCAAAGATAACCTCAGCCTTTTGCAACTTACGCCAAAAACCGGCCGCACTCATCAGCTACGAGTTCACCTTGCCTATATCGGTACACCGATTCATGGCGATCGCCTGTATGGCACGCCGGCTGAGCGAATGTATCTTCATGCGTATTCTCTCGAATTTCCCACGCTAGACGGTAAGCGCCAGACTGTTGTCGCAGAATTGCCAGAAGAATTTAACGATATAGTACCGTCTCATGAATAATTTACTCCTTCGCCCTGAGTTTGAAAAGTCGCTTGCTCGCCTGCATACCCAATTGCCGCAAAGCATACTGCTGCATGGAATTTCAGGCGTTGGCCTCCGCACAATTGCCTCCTCACTCGCACCAAAAAGCCATATTTTGATTCAACCTATCACGAGCAAGGGCGACATAGACGACACATTCGGTACTATTAGTATTGAGAAGATTCGTCATCTTCAAGAACAAGTGAAAGGGAAGTCTAGGCAGACTCAAGTCGTTATCATCGATGATGCCGATCGCATGAGCCACGGTGCGCAAAACGCCTTTTTGAAGCTACTCGAAGAGCCAAATACTTCGACTCGGTTCATTCTCACTTCACACAACAGAGAAAAACTCCTCCCCACCGTACGGTCAAGAGTGCACACCGTATTTGTGCCGCCAATCACTACGGCTCAATCAGCTGCATATCTCGAACAACTTCGCATACAAGATGCTCGCACCAAGCAACAACTACTGTTTATTGCCAAAGGTCGGCCTGCCGAGCTCTACCGTCTGTCACGAAGCCCGAAAGAACTATCGATCCTCGCAGAGTCTATACAAGATGCTCGCAGTTTTTTAGGCGCTACTATGTATGAAAAGCTCATTATTACAAAGAAATACGCTACAAATCGCCAAACGGCCCTACGATTCACGCACGCATTACTGCAACTCCTTTCGTTTACGATTTATAGCTCGCCGAAACTATCAGCAATACAGTTTGCCGATAAGGTAATAGCAACCAGTGAACGCCTCATGCAAAATGCCAACCCCAAATTACAATTACTGACGCTTGTGGTACAATAGAGCTTGTATGTTAGGCATTCTATTACTCGCCCTTCTCGCTGGCTGGATCATCTGGCGTGAATTTAGCCCCGAGCAAGAGACAGTCGATATTCCCGAGCGACTATCGGATAAGCTTGATAAATTATGGAATATTGCCCAAGAATCACTTCGAGATCGTAAATATCTACGAGCCGAAAAGGCACTCCTTACTATTCTCCGCGTCGATGAACGAAATGCTACGGCCTATAATCGGCTCGGTATTTTATACGCTAAGCAAAAAGCGTTCCGTGACGCCATAGAATGCTTCGAAATCGCACAAAGCCTCGAATCAAATGCATCGAGCCTTCACAATGTTGGCCTTATCTACTTTGAAACGGGACAATACGATAAGGCAGCGTTGGCGTTTGAGCAAGCACTCGAAATAGATGGCGAGCATGCTTCGAGGCACATTGCCTATGCCAAAGTGCAAGAAAAACTTGGTTCGACGAAAAAGACGATTGCCTCGCTAGAAGAAGCAGTGCGGCTTGAGCCAAGTATCCAGTCGTATAACATTCTTGCCGATGCATACGAACGAGCCGGGAGACACGAAGAGGCCATCGCCATCAAAACCAAGCTTGAACGCGTCATCGCCAAGCAAAACACCACGCCGAAGCGCATGGTGCAAAAACGAAAAGTGATTATGTAGCTACTTCTTCTTTGTAGTAGCTTTTGGCTTGGTATTATTGCCGAGGCGTATCAAGACAAGACCGTTCAGAAGAGCCCATGCGATAGCATTGAAGACAAATACACCAAGACATACAAACGATATCGTTACCAGTGTTTGGCCCACTTCGTATCGAACGAGTCCGACCAATCCAGCGACAATAATACCAACGATAGCCAGCGCCATATACGCATGCTGTAATTTTATACGAGTATCTGTTTCCTGGTACCATTTGTTGAGTGAAGACACTATAAACTTGTTCATAATTTCATTATATCACACTATATGCGCTTTTGTCAAGTCAAATTCGATAGAGGCATCGTTCATTCAATAAAATTTGACTCAGTATAGGGGGGGGGGTGCTATAATACAAGGCATAACTAATATGAAAGGAAGTGCATGAAAAAACGGTCAGAACGAGGTTTTGGGGTAGTCGAGGTTATCCTCGTCATTATCATAGTCGCCCTCATTGGCGCACTGGGCTGGCTTTTTTGGGGGCGATCGAATAGCGCATCGACCGAAACAAGTGATACGAGCAAAACAGAAGAACAAAAACCTTCAAAAAATGACACCAAAGAAGAGGTTAAGACGACAACTGTTTCAAACCAGTATTTCTCTGTTGTGCTACCAGAAGACTGGAAAGAAGTCGAATGGAAATCGGAAGTAGGCGCACCCAAAGCCTCATACCAGTACGCAAATGAGACTGGAACAGAAATAAGCATATTGGTAGGCTATGGCGGTTTTGGCAGCGGCGGAGCAGACGGCTCGGCTTCATTTACTATCGCTGGCAACAAGTTTGTCCTCGATAAGACCTACAAACCGTGCGCCACTGTAGAAGGGCAAAATAACGGCTGTACGCAAGGTGACGGCAAACTCACTCTTGATGCAATAAATTACGATGCAACCTATAACGGCAATAACTACCTCTTCAGATTCGCAGACACCAAATCTGAGAGCCAAGAAGCCTACAAAGCAATGGCTGCCATAGTTGAAAGCATTGAGCTAAAATAACGCCACAAAAAGAAGCTCAAACGCTAAAATAACTGGAGTAAAATCCAGTTATTTTAGTATACAAATACCACTTGGTGCTGGGAGCAGGATTCGAACCTGCGAAGGCGAATGCCAACAGATTTACAGTCTGTCGTGTTTGACCGCTTCACTATCCCAGCGTTTGGAGCCGCTTTACGGATTCGAACCGTAGACCTACTGTTTACAAAACAGTTGCTCTAACCAGCTGAGCTAAAGCGGCAAAAATAAATATGAGAGGTACGAAGACCATTGTATCGAAAAAAGCCATATTTAACAACCCCGACATAAGCCAGAAATGGTACAATGATAGAGATGAAGAAAGATCTGTTAGTCATAAAAGTCGGCACCAATGTGCTAGCAAGCACTGCGGAAGGGAAAGACAGGCTTCGCCTAACCTCATTTCGCTCTATAGCAAGCGACATCCGTGCATTGCAAAAACGAGGATACGGCATCATACTAGTGTCTTCAGCAGCAATCACTGCCGGTTCTATAGAAGATGGCGTTGAACGACATACCGTATCAAATACTGTTGAAGAACAGCGACTTGCTGCAAGAGGCTGGGACATTATCGTCCAGAAATGGAAAAAAGCCATGGGTAGAAAACATATTAGTTCGGCTCTCATTACCAAACACGACTTAACAACGCACAATACGAGAAAAAAGCTTCTCCAGGTTATTTCTTGCTGCCTTGGACATAGCGATGTCTTCTTGGTAAATGAGAACGATTGTCTCACCGATGATGAGATAAAATTTGGCGATAACGATATACTATCTGCTATGCTCGCTGCCACTTGCGCAACGCATGGTGATTTCAATTCGGTCGCATTGATTCTCCTTACAAATAAAAATGGTCTCAATAGAGTAGTTGAGGATGATGCTACGATCATTCGAACTGTGGAGAATATCGATGCGATACGGAGATATGCCGGTGAGTCAACCAGCCAGCACTCCAGAGGCGGTATGATAAGCAAAATTATGGCAGCTGACATCGCTACTAACGCTGGCGTGCCGATGTATATCGCAAACGGCCACTCATCAAACCCAGCATCAAACGCGCTCGATGTAAAGACGGGAACTTACTTTGCTCCAAAGAAGTAGCGTTATTGCGCCAAATTTGGTATACTTTTTAGGTAGTTTGCCGCGATAGCTCAGTCGGTAGAGCGCATCCATGGTAAGGATGAGGTCTCGGGTTCAAATCCCGATCGCGGCTCCATAAAAAAATCACCCCTATAAACAGAGGTGATTTTTTTATGACATAGTTTTTGAATATTTTATCGGCAAGCATATCGAAGAGAATCGATCAGCCAACCCCATGAATCACGATGCTGACAAAGCGCTTCCATGTTGATAGCTCCATCTGCCGCTGCAGTTGCAAGGATTGACAAGACCCAAATAGCAACCATCGTCATGATAATCATCGTGAGAACTGCGACAATCATTCCCCATACTGCAAGCGTTGTAGGCATCCCCGTTCTACGAGCCCAGATGAATGTTGCAACACTCGCAACAAGACCTACTGGCGGATTAACAATAGCGAGTACGATGCTAGCGATACCAGCTCCTTTGACCAAGCTATTCGTTTACACTTCGGACTTTTTCTCTGTACTCGAATCTTTCATGGCACGCTCCTCATTATGTTATGGAATAACTATACTATAAAACTCTTGTCATTGATATATTCAGAATTAAGGCTAAGGAATAGACTAGCGTGAACAGTCATCTTATGCTACAATAGTTTAGATAAGAAAATAGTAAAGGTAAGGGAATGGCGAAGAAAAGCAATACCAAGCGAAAAATTGTTGCGTTAGTGAGCCAGCTCACTGGTCATCGAACTTATGTGACACGCAAGAATACGCAAAATACCCCAGATAAGCTTGAGCTCATGAAGTACGACCCAAAGGCTCGTCGACATGTAAAGTATGTCGAGACCAAGAAGAACCTCGGTCGAAATGAAGTGAAGCCACGAAAAGGGTAATAGCGCAAGAAATGACCTACCGTACGGGGGTCATTTTTTATTGGTAGATTGTCGGTGCGACGGTATCGATAGTTTTTGCTAGCCAAACACCATTCATAAGCATTCGTTCCAACAGTTGTTTTGATGGATGTTTTTCTGGGGCGTAGAGATAGAGAGTGTCATCGACAAGTTCGATACTCATATCTTTAAAATAGGTCATGATGCCTTGCGAAAGATGCTGGTTGATGAGCTGCTGAACTTCTATCGCTTGCGTCATATTCGCATACACAGTATAGGTAGTCGAAAAATCATTACCTGTAGGTGCTTGCGTGCCAGTAATGAGCGGTGTCATTTGTGTATATCTGGCGAGTAATTGCTCTTTAGCCCGTTGGTGGGTCAAGTAAAATGGCGGTATATCGTGAGTTGTATGCAGATCAACTGTCAGAATTGTCCAAAAATGATCTTTCAGCCGTCGATCAGGGTACTCAAGCGTATCTCTGCGAACTGTCAGCGCGATATCGTAGCTATCGAAAGTGCCGACTGTATAATGATGGTCGGTATGGCTTTTTGAAGTAGTAATACCTCTTAACAAACGATGTTCGTCGTCTCGTTGGTTCACAAAGCCAAAATAGACAAATCCAAGCCGATCGGCAAATTGCTTTACCGAGCGCCTCGTTCGTTGTTCGCGCATAAGATGCCCTGGCAAGCTTTTATGAACAATGTTTTTCGCTGTGTGAAACGCTTTATTCATATCGTGCGTGTATCTCCGTCATGCTATCGAGAAGGGCGGTGATATATTCAGCGTGGCTCCAAACAGAAGGGCATTCGAATAAAGTATTGTCACATGACGAGACTTTATCGGGCAGTAAGTTTGTTGAGCTTGCGCAACTCTCAACCCACGAAAGTATTATTTCGGCAGTCTGTTCGTCGCCTTTCTCTAGACAGTATTCAGCGTACCATAGGGTTGGCACAATCCATCGCTCTGGAGAGTCATTGCGAGCATCTCCTCTCGCGTATTTCGCGAGACCGCATTGACCTGAAGCGTTAAATAGTTCGACAGCTTGCTCTACGGATTGCTGCAGCTTGGGGTTATCGACTGAAGTAAGGCCAAAAATGAAACTCCCAAATATATCAGCAGCATCTATAGTATTAAATCCGTACAAACGATCATCCATCTGTTTTTGCGCTGATTCATATATTTCATCAGCAATTGTTCGCCATGATACCACTTTTACCTGATCATCCATCTCTTCGGCTATATCGGCCGCCACTCCAAGCGCAGCATACACCACTGAAGTAGTGTACACACTTGACTCATTCGGTTCATTCCATATATTATAGCGAGTCTTCGGTAAACCAGATTGCCTATCAAGCGACGAAGCTAAGTAGTCGGCGATGGGGGCAACCAATTTTTTGTAGTAAGTTTGCAGTAGTTTACTATCATCATGAAAACGATGGTATTCTGAGAATAAAAAGAGGACGACAGCCGCCTGATCAAGAGCCGTTGGATCAACCGCCTTGCCATTTTCTATCCGGGCAAAGCTACTTGACCCTGGCGAACCATCAGCATGATATCGCTCTAAGAAATATCCCTCGGGTCGTAAAGTGCGCAGACAAAAATCAAAAAATCGCAGTGGTTCGTCAGTATAACCAAGGCGTATAAGTGGCCACAGCGCAAAAGCTCCCACTCGAGGCCATGCATAAAACTGATCACTTCCTACTTTGTGGTTTGACAATGACATCACCGCGCCCCTCGTATCAGTATGAGCTCGAACTATCATTGCGCTCAATAAAAATCGCTGGCGCCTATCAGCCGGTAAACCGTCAGTCACCGCCATAGCAGGAGTCAGCCAATTATGCCACCATTTGGCAGTCTCATGAAATCGCTCCAATATGCCGTTCTTCACAATTTTTCGATGAGCATACAGCGCCTCTCGCTCTGATTTGCCAGCAGCTAGCCAATAATGCACCCTCGTCGAGCTATAGCCTGCAATCTCAAGCGTAAAGCCGACAGTTGAGTCAACTCGGCCCACTTCAATGGCATGAAATGATAACTTACCGTCATCGGCATCACGCCAAGTTCCTTCAAGACCATCGCCGTAGGCCCCGACGGTGTACTCGCTAAAAGCGTGTTTGTCGTGCATAGCACCAATCGCGAAACATCGTGCTCCGTAATGGTGAACAATCGCCGTATCTGCTGGCAAATAATATGCAGTGTCGTCAGGATGCTGTTCGTCGCTGATAAGAAATTGTTGGTGCAAAAAAAGCTTTATTTCCCGCCATTCACTCGCTTGATTGATGACATGAATATTTCTGAGAAATACACTGAGGTCACTATCGACCGTATCATCAAATTCGAGCACTATATGGAGGTCTGTATTTTTAGCAACCGTATGCGCTATCAGCGCTGTATGAGGATACCGTTGGTCAATATCCCAAGTGCCATCATCGAGCCACGACATGTTGCCATCGATCCACACACCCAAACGGTGCTTCGTTTCAGGCGTGGTATGAATATTTTTTCCAACATACGGATAAGACAAAAGGGATACGGCGTTCGTTTCGTCAAGTCCAACAAAGAGCTCACCGTTTGATAGTACGACACTCCTCATACACTAACTACTCAGTTTACGACTAGCTTCTATTGCTCGGTAGCGAATATCGTGAAGAGCATTCATGTAGTAAAGAAACGCGTCATACGGCGATTTGTAGGGACTGAAATATTGATGAACAGTGCCGTCTTCTGATTGTTTTGTTGACATATAGTATACATGGTCAGATAGCTGCATATGTCGCCAGTCGCTGATGATGTCGATGTCTTCCGAATCGAGTACTGTTTTTTCGAGACTATACAGATACCGCAAAGCTTCTCGTTGTAATGAATTTCCCATCCAGGCGCTTAAGTCGCGCTCACGATCAGCCCAGGTTACCACAGACGGCACGCTGAGCGAACCTTGTGGTTCATTGCGCCAAGCCGCTTCGCTAATGGTATAAAATGTCCGCTCTTCATGTGCCAGCCAGTCTTTCACAAACTCACCAAAAAATTCAAATATTCCCGTATTGGCCCATTGATGCTCGCCAAATGTTTCATAATCCATGAAAAGATTCACTGTCTGCGCACCGTCAGCCAAAGAATCAGTCAGCCATCCTATGTATTTTTCAGAGGTAAGCGGGTAATCATTCCACGATTTGTTGCTAAAACGAAAAGCGATATCGTCACTTAACCGATAGTTCTTCAGGAGCAAACGAATATGCTCGGTATTTGCGGGAGTGTAGACGAAATTCGGACTGCGCCAGCCCAAGAAGCTGTCCCAACCTTCGGTGATGATGGTACTAAATCCAGCTTGCTCGGCCCAGGCAGCAAGTTCATCATTGTACGCCAATTCCGTATTGCGAAAAGCCGATACTTCAACGCCAAACACCTCGCGAATCTTTTGGCGATGCGATTCTACCTGCGCTTCAAATTCTGAACGAGAGTAAAAGAATGACAAACTATGATAGTAGGTTTCCGCAACTATTTCAACGCGTCCCGTCTGCACCATTCGCCGAAAGCTTTCGAGAACATCTGGAGCCCATTGCTGTGCCTGCTCGATAAATACACCAGTAATACTCAGTGAGAGTCTAAACTCAGGTTGCTCGTTCAATAATTGTTCCAGCAGCCTATTCATAGGTCTGTATGACTTATCGGCTACTTTCTTGAAGATTGTTTGATTGTCGTGTTCCGCTAAACCATCTGGCAGAAAATAATCATGTCTCGATGCGGTGTCAAAAACAGTATAGCGCTGAACTCGCCATGGTTGATGGACATGTAGATAGAGGGTTACGCCTTGCTTATTCATGATCCGGCTCCTCCTTGCAACATTCGATAGTTATAGATACACTTTTTCGCGACATCACTCCAAGAAATTTGTGCATATTCATTGCGAACTCCTTGTTTGAGTGACTCCATAAGCTCAGGATTTGTTGCTACGGCAACAAGCTGATCGGCTAGCGCATCGGTATCCCAAAAATCATAACGAAGAATACTATGAAGCAGCTCACTTACACCAGATTGATTACTGATGATGAGTGCTGTATCATGGTGCGCCGCCTCAAGAGCAGTCAGACCAAATGGTTCACTAATAGAACTCATCACAAATATGTCAGAGACGCAGTAGGCATCACGCCATTGTTTTCCTCGAACAAAACCAGTAAACAATACTCTGTCGCTAATACCAAGATCTGCCGCTAGCTGTATAAGCTCTTCTCGCTGTTCACCATCACCAGCGATAAGTAGTACGAACTTATCATGTTGCTCGGTAGCTTTTGCAACAGCCTGCACTAGGTAGGTAAGGCCTTTTTGAATTGTCAGCCGAGATATCGCCGATACGACAGTGTAGCCCTCTGATTTTAAAAACTCGAGGTAATTATATGTCTGGTAGTCGTAATTGTGAGAGCCAAGTCGACCAACATCCAGGGCATTGTAGACAACTTCGATTTTATCGGCTGGTATGCCATATTTTTGTATGATAATCGCTTTTGTAATATTGCTCACCGCAAATATACGGTCCGCCATCATCAATCCATGATATTCTATCTCATGAATAATCGGGTTGCCTTCGTCTGAACCCGAGCGATCAAACTCTGTTGCATGTACATGGACGATGAGCGGAGCGCCAGACACTTCTTTGGCTCGTACGCCAGCTTCCATCGTCAGCCAATCGTGAGCATGGATGACATCTGGGGTATTTTCCTCGGCAAATTTTTCAACAAATGATACATAGGAGGCCTGTAGCTTACGAATATCTTCATAGATACCACTGTATGCCATCATAGTATAGCGGCGTTCGTCTGCCTCCATCTTATCCGTCGAATGAATATTCATCCATTCGGTATCAGGATGATGTGCAGAATAGGGGAGTACAAAGTCGATGTTAGCACCTTCATCGGCAAGAGCTTTCGCCAAATGATAGCAGGCAACTCCCAAGCCGCCGCTATTATGCGGTGGCAATTCCCACCCTAACATCAATAATTTCATGTTTACTCTACGCCGGAAATCCGGGCTACCCCTTCATTTTCATACATTGGTCTTTATCTCTCCACTCATTATAGCCCTAATGGTTAAAAAAACACAACATATCAGACGAGGAAGTTTTCCACAGTTTTTAGCTTTTCTACCTCTATAAAAATAAACTCGGGTATATTGCAATGGCTACGAAAGAAAAGTGATTTTTGTAAATAGTAGCGCATCTTCATTGCCTTCATTTCTGTGAAAAATCGTTGTTTTTACAACAACAATATATTCAGATCATTCACACGATGCTGCACTGCTTACTATGCCATAAAATTACTCTCCGTAGATCATCCGTATATACGCATTGTCACCAACCACTTATCCAAGTACCCTGAGCGCGCCTGCATGAACTTTGTAATGAAGCGGCATCATGAGTCGAGAGACTTCACCGTCATGAGAAACGGATATATGCTTACGATTGGTTTCTATAGTAATTGTCTGGGTGTGAATTTCGGTAAATTCTGGTATTCGTTTAGCTTTACCAATCAGCGCAAGACAGGCAATCTTGAAGAGAGTTAAGCGTGACTGCGTCTTCGCAATATAGATAGTAAGAATGCCTTCATTGAGCTTGGTGCGTTGAGCGCCACCAGGTGAACCGAGCGAGTAGTGGTTGTTGCCGACAAAGATAAATGGGGTCTTGAAGGCAGTATCATTCACGATCACATGATACACTTTGAGCCGAATAAGTGTTTGTAGCGCCGCAATTATGGCGGCGAGCCATTTGCCAAAACTTGGTTCTATTTCCTCGCGAATACGGAGGGAGGCGGGGTAAATGCCGAGGCTAGAATTGTTAATGAAATATGTATCATTCACACTGGCAATATCAATACGGCGCGGCTTCAGTGTTGCAGTTCGCCTCAAAGCCTCATCGATATCTTGAGGTATGCCAAGATCTTTCGTAAAATGATTGAGCGTACCGCCTGGAAGTGGCAAAAGTGTAGCCTTGGTATGTGCAATAACGCCCGCTACCGCACTGATCGTACCATCGCCACCAATTGCCGCGATAGTGCAGGCCTTTTTAGCGTATGGCGCCAGCTTTCGGGCAAGTGCACTATCGATGGCGATAAATCTCTCTATCTCAATGCCAACTGCCGTACATTTTTGACGAATCTCTTGTCGTGGACATGCCGAGCCCGATTTTGGGTTATCTACTACAATAATTTTCATATAAACGGCCGGATCACCCATATTACAAGACCCAATGCACATCCACCAAGTAGCCATCCAGCAACAACATCACTCGGAAAATGAGCTCCTAAGTATATACGCGAAATACCGATGAGAAAGATAAGTACCGCAAAAAAGACAATAATAATATAACTCCATGGCGCTGGTAACACATGCCATGCGATATAGGCGAGCAGGCCATAGGCAATCGTTGAGCCACTCGTGTGCCCGCTAGGAAAACTATAGGTATCAAGCGTGAGGCTAGCAGCATACTCAGTCGCGGGGCGTGCCCGTTCGACAAACAGCTTAATGATCGAGCCAACACCAAGTGTCATCCACACAACCACACCGCTAGCAATAAGTCTCCAATTTATTTGATAATATCCCCACGCCGCAACAGAAAACCCGATCAAGAGGGTAATAATAGGATGTCCGAGCGTTGTGATAGCAATAAAAAACGGATGGAACCACGCAGGCAAACCAGTGATTGTATGGCCAACAATAGCGTCAAACCGGTGCAGTAACTCCCTCATATACCTAGTATAGCGCTAGATAAGCTCAAATGAAATCAGTTTAAGTCCATTCCTACAGGACCATATATCACGACTTAATTCTCTTGCATTAAAGTACTTTAACCTTTTATTCTAGGTACAGAAACATCAAAGAACTTCAAGGAGAATAGTATGACAGAAGTGCCAACGGTAAAACTACATAACGGCGTTGAGATGTCCCAACTAGGCTTTGGTGTCTTTCAAATGACCGACGACGAAGCAGAACAAAGTGTTGTTGACGCGCTGCAAGCAGGCTATCGCCTGATCGACACCGCCGCCTCATATCGCAACGAGGAGGCCGTCGGACGCGGTATTGCACGGAGCGGCATGCCACGAGAAGAAATTTTTGTCACGACAAAACTTTGGGTGCCAGAGGTAAACTATGCGGGCGCAAAAAAGGCGTTTCAGCGCTCGCTTGATAATCTTGGATTGGATTATATCGACCTTTATCTCATTCACCAGCCGTACAACGATGTATTTGGCGCATGGCGAGCCATGGAAGAACTATATGAGGCTGGCAAGGTAAAATCAATCGGCGTTTCAAATTTTGCGAGCGCCAAGCTGGTCGACTTTGTACTCAACACCAATATCAAGCCAATGGTAAACCAGATTGAAACACACCCATTCAACCAACAGGCCGAAGCGCACAAAGTCATGGCAGAATATAATATCGTTCATGAGGGCTGGGCACCGTTTGCCGAGGGTCGTCAAGACTTATTTACCAACGAAGTTCTAGCAAAAATTGCCGAGAAACATGCAAAAAGTATCGGTCAAGTAGTCCTGCGCTGGAACATGCAGCGCGGTATCGTGGCTATTCCGAAATCTGTTCGTAAAGAGCGAATTGCCGAAAACTTTGACATCTTTGACTTTGAATTGAGTGGCGACGATATGGCTAAAATTGCCACGCTCGACGAAAACAAAGGCTTGTTTGTCAACCACGACGACCCAGAGTTTGTAAAGTATCTGTATAATCGGGACGCAGGTAAATAGCGTAAGTAGTCAGCAAAAACCCAACAAGGGTGGGATTTTTGTTTGCTTTCATTCAAAATATGCTTGGCAGG
>CALLZM010000022.1 GCA_937858705.1 uncultured Candidatus Saccharibacteria bacterium
GCGGTTATAGTTCCCTAACAATTTGGATAGTTGTATAATACTTACGAAAAATCACCCCTGTAATGAGGTGATTTTTTGTTTGGGAAAATTGGTTTATATATTCGTCGAGGTCGTATTTCTAGGTAAAATGACTAAACATAATTGTAACATTGTTGTAAAAATTACACTCAGAAAAATGCTAGTTGTTTTGTGGGTAAAAGCTCTTCTTGTGTCGTTTTCTCACCCACGATAATGTGCATATTGGTAAATTGATGCTCAGTAAGGTATAAAACGCGCACGGAGCCGCTGTCGGGCGCACTTCGCTTGACTCGGAGCATATGCTTCTCTGCCCCGTCACGATTAGGGCATAGGCGTGAATAGACGCTGTATTGCAGCATGTCAAAGCCATCATCGAGCAACGATTTGCGAAACTGTGTTGCGGCACGGCGCTCTGCTTTTGTGCCAGTTGGCAAATCGAATAAAACAACAACTCGCATAAATTTATACATTCCTCGCCTCATGTATACTCATACTTCCATTATATCACATAATGTGGCTCATTGTCAATAGCTATAGGGGTGAATTCCCTATTTTTATATCTGGAAGAAGCAACGAGGCGGGTGTATCATCTTGAATTGCTTGTATGAAGCTTTCTATAGTCCGCTCGACAGCGTGTTTGAGCGTAAATTGCTTGCCTTGTAATATAATGGGCATATTGAGGACATCAACGATAAGTTGTCGATCTTCGCGTGTCAGGCTGGCATCTGCATCACCGATATGGCGCAGTGCAACAACAGAGAGCACATAGTCATCGACGGCGGCACGATATGGCTCGATGATATCATCTGCCAGATTGAAACCGTTGAGTTCGCTGTGATGAAATATACCTTGCGAGGCGATGAGTCCGCGAGCAGCAATGTGGCGTGCGATATGGCTGCGCACCATGGAGTAGCCATAGTTTAATGCAGCGTTGTGCCACATAGGCTTGCGGCGGGTGGCGTCATCGAGGAGCGCCGAGAAATACGCCCGGGCGGCTTGCGATTCGCGGTTGGTGGGGTCGCCTGATTTAACTTCACTTGCAAGCTTGCGTAGGAATGCATCATCGTAGTGATGCTTTGCGAGTACATCAGCTTGGTTCGTAATCTTTTGCACGATAATTCGCGACCATAGCTGCTTTTTCAGTGTTGCGCCCATGGCAAGTTGCTGGCGCGATACTTTTGCCCCGCGTGAATGTTGGCTGTACGGCAAGATAACGCTCGACGGCAAGTGTTTCTCGTCGCAGATCACCACCGTCGTACCACTCGTAGACAGCTCGGTGATGAGGTTTGCGGTAAATGTTAGTCCGTAACTATCAAGAATAAGCGCGTCGATATCCTCGATAGGAAGCGACACCGTGTCGTCTTGCTTGATGACCAGCTGGTGGTCTTTGACACTGAGCTGTGCGGGGTTGCTGATGCCGATCACTTGCCATGCCATGGGGTTATATCCATTTGTAGTTATCGCCAAGGACAGAGATGTCGAGGCGTTGAATATCAACTGCCGTCCGTGGTGACGCCTTAATAAATGTGCTCTTATCTGAACTTGAGTGAGCCACGAGCGAGAATACAGCATTGACTATGTCATACTTTGAATAGTATCCTTCAACAATCTTATTGCCCATATAAATTCGCACATAATCATTTGGGTAAATCGAAAACTGCTTCTCAAATCCGTTTTCGACTGTCGCGTAAATCTTTCCGTCTGCTTCGCGAATTGTATTTAGGTCTGATTTGTCATCGTTGCTTCGTCCTGTCGGTGTCGGCAATATCTCGACTTTATCAGCGTGAATGAGGTGTGTGTAAACCGGCGCGAAGTAGTATTCATGCTCACCTTTGAAGTTTTTGCGCTTGTAAACATCGAGCCGAATAGTTGAGCCATTATTTACAAACGCCTTGCCGTCATTGATATAGAATCCAGTCTTTGATTTGAGTGTGTCGTATACTTTCACGCTTCGCACGATGTTGCCTTGCTCGCCTGTTTTGGTCGGCTTGTAGACTGGTTCGGCAAACGCTTTCTTTGGGTCATCGCCATTGTCTTCGAGCCGCTGTTTGAGTATTTCATAGAGCGATTTCATGCCTGAAGAGTCCTTACTCTTGGTTCGGTTGTACTCATCTTTGAGTGGAGAATCCTCTAGGTCCTTGAGTTTCAGGCTTGAAAGCGCGACGCGCTGTTTGCGAGCGATGACATTTCCGCCCTTGTCATTTTCGTAACCTTCGACGACTTTCGGCGAGCGGATGGTTTCTTGGTTGGTCGAGCCTTTGCCGCCTCGTTTTGGCATGCGTGATACAAATATCGGTTTTACCGATAGTCTGAAACCGTCGTCATAATTGCCTAGTCCAATGAGTGCTTCGTGTAGCTCCGTAGGTGTTGCATAGGGTTTATTCCTCTCCGTTCCTGTCCGTAATCGCACTTCCTTGCCAAAATCTTCCCACGGCAAAGTATCGACGATGTGCTGCTCGAGGTCGCCACGATGGACATACTGACCTGTTAGTTTGTCTACTACTTCATCGGTTTCTACTCCACCCTTGGGGAATAATTCGTAGTATTTATTAAGACTTGATATCTTTTGAATTGCTCCTTGGTTGACGCATGCCACAATGCACGCGTCGGTAGCATGGTGGAGGTTGTTTTCTTTGCGAGATTTACTGCCAACTTGCCATCGTTTTCGGAGGTATGAGGTGATCGGTCCGCTTGGCGTGATGACCCACTGTTTGCCCTTGTCATCTTCTTCTCGGGTTGGTTTGAGGTTCTCGCGGAAGTAGCGGCGGAGGAATTTGGAGATATAGCGCGTGTCGTTGAGCGCGCGTTCGTTCCATTCTTCGGCGGGCGGGCTTTTCGTAAGCAAGCGATCTTTTTTGCCAAATGGCAAGAATGTTGCTTTGACACGGGCTTCGTACTCTGCCCATTTTGCCTCGTCATGCCCCCACGCTTCGTATGGCGTTAGGTTGCCTTTGTTTTGGTTTTCTTCCGTCAGTACGAGAACCTTATTGACGAGCCCATCGTTACCGCAGCGTGAAAATGGAATAATATGGTCAATTTCGCCGTAGCGTTCGTCGGCAAAAAGTTGATTAAGGTTGAGCTGCTTGCCAGAATACATACACTCACCGTTTTGCTGGTTGTAGAGTTTGAACTTGGTGATTTGTAGCCCTGTCGGTGTGGCGACACCAAATTCATTTTTGAGGCGGTCGATGATCTTTTCGTTGGTGGCGGCATTTTCGTCTTGCGACTTTTTGATTTTGCCGCGTTCCTGGAAGTTTTTCGACAGATCGCCCGCCGCCTCGATGCCAATGCGGGTCGGCATGCCATATTTACGAATGATTGCATTGACGACTTTGATCGTTTGCGAGACGGCACGCTTGACGATTGGGTTAGTAAGCTGCTGTGATTGCTGCTCGTTTAGTGGTGGCAGTTTCGTTTTATCGCCCGAGAGCGTTTGGCTGAATCGATAGCCTGCCGCAACGACTGCTTCGTCGTAGTTCTTGCCGTCCAGTAGGTGCGGTGTGATGTTGTGGAGTGCCCGCAGCGACAGATGCCCGAAGCCGCTAAAGTTGAGCCTCAGAAGGTTCGCGATACTTTCGGGTGATAATTCAATTTCAGCCAGTGCCTTTTGTAAGTTAATGTCATCTTTATTGATGGTCAGGATTTCGCCGATAGTATCCAGTAGTTCAGGATTGCTCTCTCCCCTGCTCCAATCTGCTGGCGAATCTTTCAGTGCGGATTTAACAGCATGATAAAATGTCAGTTCATCAAACTTATTCGCCTCGCCGTTTGTCTTGTCCTCTGGCTTTACCTTGCCGCGAATCATGCCGCGCGCAAAGCTAAAGTCTGGGTTGTTTTTGTAGCCCAAAACTTCACGGATATGTGTGTATTTGAGTGTCTTGATATTTTTGGCTTTCTCGACAATTTGGGCAATTTCGTCTGGTGTTAATGCCCGTGTTTCGCCAGATATGACGATACGAAGGTGCGAGAGATTCTGCGCGAGGCGGAATAGCTCGAAGCTGTAACTAGCGCGTGGTGCACGCGGTTGGCTTGGTTCGAGCTCACATGTGCCGCGCATCTTTTGAATCAGCTCGCTGGTCATGAACGGTCGCTGCGAGAATATGCCGCTGAAGTCGCCGCTATGTTCGTCGGCAAATAACAGCTCCTTGATGGCGTCGTTAGATAGCTCCAGTCCGTTCGCCTGTTGCGTTTCAATAATTTTTTTCGTCTCATCGAGGAAATTAGCGCGGCCGAAAGAATTGGTATAGTCATCGCGCTTGTTACGGCGATGGTCGGTAAACTTTGCGTCGTGGCGAAGTGCTGTGCCAACTGATGGATAGCTGGCGAGGATTTGTGCGTTATCAGAGAGCGCAGAAAGCACGCGCGAACCCTCAGTATCTTTTTCCTCTAGCGATTTGCGATTACTTTTGTAGCCGCGGCGCTTGGCAATGTGATAAAGCGCGAGGAATAATTCTTCGTTTGATACTTTCTCGACGACAGCACGAGTACGGATTTCATACGGGTCGTACTGATGATTCGGAGCGAGGAGTTCTTCAATCTTCTCGCGTGTCAGTAGCCTGTGCTCGACAAAGAATGCCTTGAGTGTATTGAGTCGCTGACGACGACGCTTCAACCGACGGCGGGTGCTGCGGGCAGTTCGCCTGGGTTCGGCCAAGCTCTTGCCGCTCTGTGGATCTTCAGGCTTTTCAAAAATACGCACCCCCACATCATGGATGCGTTCATTATCTAAATCTATCACCGCCCAACCAATAGATGTTGTACCAATATCGAGTCCAAGAGAATATTTCATATACTATTTATAGCGTAAAATTGCCAAAAAAGCGAGCATAAGTGTGATGGCAAAAGATAATCCGCCCTTACGGACGGATTAGAGCTTTGCTTTAGTTCATAATAAACTAAATTATTATAGAAACCTAACGCATTTGGATAGTTGTACAATCCTTACTTAA
>CALLZM010000023.1 GCA_937858705.1 uncultured Candidatus Saccharibacteria bacterium
CCTCTGATAGTTGTACCAACGAAAAACAGAGGTTGTTTAACCTCTGTTTTTCGTTGAGTTACCATATACTACAACTTCACCTCACGATTATCCTCACTGTAACATGTCTCGCCCTTGAACGCATTTTTCAGATCATCCGTATCATACTCAGAACAAGAAATGGCTTGCTGCACATTCGTGAAATACACCCAAGTACCGGTACTCTTTCTGTAGAACAACGCCACCGAACCACCAATGCCACCGATTCCGCTCACATTTACGCCAGCTCGCTGGTAACCACTCACAAGGCTATCGGTGATCTTTAAACCAGTCAATACAGTCGTTGGCTGAACACTCGGCAGCGCATTTATAAAGGGCTTCATCTTCTCTATCGCCGTCTTGTATTCCGAAATAAGACCACAGCTCACTGAGCTTGGACTTACTGGAGCCATAGGTGCTTCAGTTGTGCACACCAAACCCTTCCCTATATAAGTATCTACTGCGCTGTCACCCCCTTCACTACCAGTGGTATCGGTTTTCGTAAGGCCAGCTTCCTGCAGTATACCAGCGAGCTCAGTTCGTAGCTTCGTTTCGTCTAGACTTGGCAGTACGCTTTCTACACCTTGTGCCGGTAACATCATATCAATCGTCGAACCACCTTCATAATCAGTGTATACAGGAGAATCTTCCGCTTTATACACAGGCGAGGTTTCGCTCACGCGAATACTCATTTCGCCTGATTGTGGTTGATTGTTCTGATCTATCTCAAGCAGCGTATACTTGGCAGCATAAACCTTTCGAATTGTATCCGTAATATCTTCTGGCTGCGCCGTATCCACCGTATCTTGCTTTTGTGTTTGCTGAGCCACTGGCTGAGTCTGCTTCGATTGCAACTCCTCTTTATCGGTACCAAAAACAAGCCAGCCGATCCCCATGCCAAGACCAAATCCCAACGCCACTACTGTAGTGCAAATAAGCACCAATGTTCCTCGTTTATTCCGTTGTTTCTCTGCTTGTTTTTTATGTTTCATGCGTATCCTTTTCTTTACTCTAGCATTTTGACTAGAAAAAACCAATTAGATCATCTCAATGTTTTTTATATTTTTTCGATGAATGAATTAATAAAATATCGATAATTGCAAAGATAAATCCAATAGATATCACAATATAACGATGCTCTGATAACCAATCGTATACTTGCTTATTCTCGCCCGTCAATACAAGAGAATTACCTAGTGGCTCAATCAGTAATGCAACGAGCAACAATGTAAAGCAGAGCGAGCCAATTATTCGCATAGCAAGCTTGTTATAGGATGGGCCGCCGGTAAACAAAATAGCCGCCGGAGCAATGATAAGCAATCCGGCAGTCACGCTTGGCACCGTGAGAGCACCAGTCGATAGGCCACTCCTCTCGAAAAAATCCGCGAGTGGCATCGCCCAAAAATCGCTCAGAACTACCCCTGTAGCGAGTGCCAGCCCCAACACACCAAACCGCCGCCTGCTAAAAAAGCTCAGTGCGAAAAAAACGATGATCAACACTATAAACAGTAGCACTATGCTCATAGCTATATTGTACACTATGCGCCGATTTTGTCTTTTTTGGGCCGCCGCTTGGCATTTTGCTCGATATACTCGATGATAGGCGTCGCCACATCGCGACCCGTCACCTTTTCGATACCAAATCCAGGACTGGCGTTCACCTCAAGTACCAGCGGTCCGCGCACTGAGCGCATCATGTCCACACCAGCCACATTTAAGCCCATCGCGCGCGCCGCCTTAACCGCCATCTTGCGCTCATCTTCGGTGAGTTTAATTTTCGTGCCCTCGCCACCCTTGTGCAGGTTCGACCGAAAATCATCGTCCAAACTCTGACGCTTCATACTTGCCACCACTCGACCGCCCACCACAAACGCACGGATGTCCGCACCAGCTGACTCTTTGATGAATTCTTGCAGCAAGATGTTCGTGCCGTCTTCATTTGTCAAGTAAAATGCTTGGAGCACCGAGCGCGCGGCTTTCTTGCTCTCCGCCAGAACAACACCCTTGCCCTGCGTGCTCCGCGCAAGCTTAATGATAACAGGTGCGCCACCAAGCTTATCGATAAGGTCGTCAATATCGGCCGAGTTACGACTAAATACCGTCTTAGGAATTGCTACCCCTGCCTTTGAAAGCAGCTGCATACTGCGCAATTTATCGCGTGAGCGCGAGATGGCGATGGAGCTTGAAATCGTATACACCCCTTGTGTCTCCAATTGTCGTACAATCGCTGAGCCATATCGCGTCATATAATTCGCGATTCGCGGAATAATCACATCGTACCCGTTCAAATCCTCACCCCGATAGCTCACCGTTGGATTGTTATGCTCAATAGAGGCGTAACACTCCTTGTATTTTATGATGCGAACGGTGTGCCCGCGAAGCTTCGCCACTTCTTTAAGGCGCTTCGTAGAATAATTTCCCGGACCGTTTGATAAAATTGCAATCTTCATGAGTTATTCCCGCCCTTCTTCTTCGTCATTTGGAAAATCAATACCGTATTCTTTTTTCAGTTGTATCCTATCAACCGCTGATTCATTTGTATCTATAAGAAAACGACGATTGAGCATTGTTCGCCCAAGCAGAATTGGATAGATTTTCTTCGAGCGATCAGCCAGCGTAAACTTGGCTTTGAAAATCTTCGGCCCGAGCTTTACTCTGAACTTCACATCATAGCGCTCTTCCTCGTGTCCAAATGAATTAGCGACCACCACCTTACTGAACTCGCGAGTCGAAAGTCGCTGCGCCATATTACCACATACCGGATGATTACCGAGCACCGTAAACGACACTTCCCCATCATGCTCCGTTATATCCGAGGCGTGTATGGCCGAACGATACGCACCCGTATCAACCTTTGCTGGAACACCATGAATATGGAAATCAACAAAGTTCAACCGCTCAGAGCGACCGATGATGAGTTTGTGAAAGTCATTTCGTGTTGCCATATCTCGTTACTATATTCCTTATGTTTGATAAAGTCTATCTTGACTATTATAGCATAGATTGTTACAATAATCAATACTATGACGCATATTCTTATCATTGGCAAATCGTTCTCGGGGCTTAAAGACCATCTTATTACTCATGGTTATCAATATACAGTCCTCCAAGATAAACTTGCAACAAAATCTCCCGAAAAACACCTAAAAAACCGCTTAGTCGTCGACTTTGCCAACCCAAACGCCCTCCTAGAAGCAAGCAGCGCTATACATAAAAAAAAGCCCATAGATGGCGTCGTGACAATTTACGAAAATTATGTCCTGCATGCATCACGGATATCCACACACCTAGGGCTCTCCGGTATGAGTGAAAAAGCGGCCCAAGCATGCACCGACAAAGAACTTATGCGCGAGTTATTCTCTCAAGCGCCAGCCAAGATAAGTCCAGATTCCGCCGTCATCACCTCAGAAAAAGATGTACAGACTTTTGCCAAGTCACATGGTTTTCCGCTCATTATTAAGCCGGCGAATCTTTCAAAAAGCTTGCTCGTCACTAAAAGTACCTCATTCGAAGAGCTCATCACCAATTACCGAAAAACTGTCAAACAAATTACCAGCGTGTACGCAAAATACGCTCCTGGCCAAACACCAAAGCTCCTCATCGAAGAGTTTATGGAGGGCCCAATATTCTCTGTGGATGCATTTGTTGACGCCAATGGCGTGCCACATGTGCTGGAAAATGTCGTTGACTACCAAACAGGCTACGACATTGGCCATAACGACAACTTCCACTACTCACGGCTACTACCATCGCAACTGCCTGCAGATAAAATTAAAGCAATTCGCCAGATAGCCACTACCGGCTGTCGCGCACTTGGCATGACCTCCAGCCCTGCACACATCGAGATTATCTACACCAAAGATGGGCCGCGTATTGTTGAGATTGGCGCTCGGAACGGAGGCTATCGCGAACGCATGCACCGTCTCGCAAACGATATTGACATTACAAAAAACGCACTTGCGCTGGCGCTCAATCAGCCACTCGACATTGCGCCAAAAAAGAACGACCCCGTTGGCGTATTTGAATTATTCCCAAAAACACCAGGTATATTCCAAGGCATTAAAAACGAGGATGCGCTGCGCTCACTTCCATCCCTTAACTATCTGAGCATTAAGGCAAAACCAGGACAATTAGTTGGAAAGGCAAGTGACGGATATAAAATGTCAGCCGTTGTTATTCTTCATAGCAGCGATGCGATTCAGTTTCATCGTGACCAAAAATACCTGCGTGACCATATACATATCACCGCTACACCAATAAACTAGATTCGCTAGTGATGGCCGCAGGTCAGACACCATCTCTATGCCGTCTTGACTACTTATGTTCTATCACCCGCAAGATATTCTATGATTTTCTCTGCGATTGGTACGCCAGTAGTATTCTGATTACGCCAAAAATTACATGGGCTATTGCACTCAGCGACATACGGCGTTTGCGTTGCTACATCTATCAATATATCAACTCCTCCCATCACCGCTGCCAGCGAATTGACCGTGTCGATTGCAGCCTTTTCAACTTCGACATCAAACTTCTGAGGCACTACCGACACAGTACCGGCGTTTGTCCGAAAGTCATCTTCTGGCACAATGTATTCGATACTGTCAATCACTCGTCCATCAAGAACCACCAGCCGTGCGTGCCTATACACCGCAAGATATTGCCTCAGAGCATATTTCTGTATATCTCGACCATCGACTGTGCGCAGCACATCCCTCAACTGCCGCATTGAGTCAATCTTTTGCACACCTGCACCGTGGGATAATCCGACCTGCTTCAAGATGACAGGAAATCCTCCGATAGTTTGCACTCTGCGCGCAATCTCATCATCGCTCTGCTCAACGAACACGCCGTCTAGAAGAATCGTTGGAATAGCAGGAATACCCAATTGCTGATATCTCAATAAAGGACTCCACGGGAATGTTAATTCAATATTCTGACTAGGCCGACGCATACCTGACGGCCGGTGCGATGCTGGCCGATACAAAAATCCCGCTTCGATGGCTCGAGCTTTTTCACCTAGCGCCTCTCGATACACAATGTCAGTAGAGCGCGACTCATAACTATCCATGTCGGCTAGTAGCTGACAGTCACTATCGATACGCACAACTTCGATATTCTTTGCGCTGGCTGCAGCAAGCAGCAATTCGACCACTCCCTGATTTGTTGGTCGTGTCGATGTAATGAGGAAAAACTTCATATAGCCATCATACTACAATCTCGCGAACAATAGTACCGACCATGTCAATACCAACTGTCGAGCCACTGCTTATTTCTTCCTCGTTGCCTGGTCATGAAAATACTCAGCCATTGCATCAAACAACCCCTCCGGAGCAGTCGTAACACCGAAGTTGAAATTCGCCTCAAGCACCACCATACTCTCATCGCGCGTATCAACCATAACATCCACGCCACACACATCACGGCCAACAGCCCGCGACACCTTTAGCGCAATATCATGCATGCCATCAGGGGTATCCTCGTGAGAAATATACTGACTATCGCCCCCTTTGCTGACATTATTGCGATGATCCCCAGACGCTGCAACCCGACGGTACACCGTCAAGGCCCGATCACCTAGCGTAACAATCCTGAAATCACCCTCATTTGGCACAGCCTCCTGAGCAATAAACTTCTGGTCTGCATGTCGTGACAGTATCTCGTCTAGCTGCTCGCGAGACTCAACATAGTAGTTATCGTCACCGCTACTCGCAAGGATAGATTTGACAATCATAGGGTAAGCCAGCGTCTCTTCGGCGGCCTGTGCCAATCGCGAAGTATGCGCGTACACTGACTCTGGGAACGGTATATCATGAGAGGCAAATATCATATATTGCGCGAGTTTACTGATTTTTTGCGACACAGCCGTGTCTTGATTGGCAAACACTACACCATTCTTTTTGCAATAATCGGCAATCGTGTTGCGCTCTGGCTCATAGCCATGGAAATCACGAATATAAACGAGATCATACTCATCTATGGAGACACCGTTAACCATTATACTTGTCACTGCAGGCGTCAATCTGAATTCCACATCACGATAGCGAGCGCATGTATAGGTGTCTCGTTCTCGTTGCTGCAGTTTTTGAAATGTATAATACCCCTCGCTTCGAGCCTCAGGTTTATCACCTATCAGTATCAAGATGTTCGCCATTATCACCCCTCTTCTCTGGTATATATTGTATCAATTCAACCATGATATGCTCCAACCAATCAATCGATGTTCTCGTCGTCGGCACATCAAGCAATCCAAACCGATGCAGGCGCACCTGATCTACGAGGTCAAGACCCGTCACTGCCAATGCTCGCTGCTGCGCAGCGGGAGTTGCTTCTGATAATCCGTGCATCATGATTGATTCTTCGGCATACACCATCGCTTGCGAATTTATGCCTCCACGAACGAGCCGCAGCACTCGATCGGACGCTTCTTTCGCCGCTTTCTCGAGACTAATGCCAGGTTGAGACTGAAGCCTTGCGTCGTAAAAGGCTTTAATTGCGTCACCCATTGACCCGCCTTCTTCAAGCACCTTCAGGGCGCTTGCATAGGTATCAACATACGCACCCTTATATCCAAATAATTTATCCGCTGCTTGCCGTTGGCGTATATTCGCACCAGCCTCCCGTAGCCCCGCTACGCGCTTGCCTTTGATTTTAGCGATTTTGGTCGTTTCGCCGACCGCGTCATCACCAAAAGCCTGGTTAATATGCTCGAGTTCGTGAAATCCGCCCACGAGCATAACATCGTATAGTGATCGTGGCTGCGATGAAACTTTATATGCACCCGAGACAGAATCAACTTCAAATGTAGACTTACTAGGGTTAATAATCACCTGAAAGAGCCCATCAGCTGCTCGATGCGTGCGGCCAAGACTATATGTTGATTCATCTTCGGCACTCAAAAGACCTGCTCGCGACAGTATGCTGCGAAATATATGCTTCATCTCCTCAGGACTTAACATTATCTCTTTCATCTCCTGCATTTGCTCGGAAGTAAAAATACCTCCTCGAGGCTGCTCAGCAGTGCCCAGCTTCAACTCGGCGCTCACGCCAGTCGCCACACCGTCCTGTCCATACCCAATTCCATTGCGCAAAAAATCGAGTCGGCGAAACAAGCGTTGACGAGACTCATCTTGCGCAATCGCCTGGGTAAAACCAGCAGACAAAAGGTCATCTGCCTTTTCTATGAGCGCTTGGTTATCGGCTAGCTCAGCCTGACTGCGCAAGTGTTGTACAATAGGGATACCCGAGGCAAGAAGCGTATTCACCTTTGCAAGAAAGATATCGCAAAAAGCCACTTTCGCATCATTCAAATCAGTATCTCGAGGTAATTCTCGCTTCTGCTGTAGAATCATTTTACGCGCTGCGCTGATAGAGCCAATATTTCGAGCAAAGTCTTCAGGGTCAAGAACAATCGCACGCGCCTCGGTTACTTTATCATCGATTACCTGGCCTTCCACTAAAGCCTCGACGACCCTCTCCTGATATACTTCAGTGCTTTTCTTGGATAGCTCTAGCAGTGTCTTCTTATCCAACCCGCAAGTCGCCACCCATCGATACACTTCTTCAGACGATGAAAATTGAGGAATATCAACTCCTTCAAGCGTCACTTTTCCCTCAATCAAGCCCTCAGCAAAAAAGAGTGGCGAAACAGAGGTTTCGACCATTGGTATTTTAAGGGTATCCTCAAGTGTCATGCCGACCGCAACTCGAGTCGCCAACATATCCGCCTCAAACTGACGAACAGCAATTTTATCATCATCGTCAAGTGGACTGCGAGGAGCCGCGACCAACTCCTCCGAAAGCATCGCTACATTTACTCCACTTCGTTCAAGGTAGAGCCCGCTATACCCGGCTTCCAGTGCGTCTGAGTGGTGAGTTTTTTGTATTTCAGGTGCCATAATTTAAATCATAGCACACTTTTTCAAAAAAAGCAAGGCGTCTATGCTTACTTTTGCGATTGCGTGGTAAGCGCTCAATCTATCGGCAGACTATAGTCCAAACAGCCCCTTCTTACCACTCTTCCCAAACTCTTCCAGTAGCTCTTTCTGCTTCTTCGTCAGCTTCGTCGGAGTATCGACAATGATGCCGACTATGTGCGGACCGCGGGAGTCGCTGCGGAGATTTGGTACGCCGTGACTGGAAAGTTTGAAATCAGTGCCGTTTTGGGTACCGGCAGGAACTTTCATGCGCACTTTGCCATCGACTGTGTCGACCTCTATCTCAGCGCCAAGTGCCGCTTCAACCATAGAAATATGCTCATACGATAAGATAATATTGCCTTCCCTGGTAAACTTTTTGTGAGCTTTTACGCGCACATGCACGAAGAGATCACCCCTTGGGCCATCACCAATCGCTTCGCCATGGTCACGAAGACGAATCGTCGCACCATCATCGATGCCGGCTGGGATTTTGACCTTAATGACCTGCTCTTTTCGCTCAACGCCACTGCCTCGGCATACAGTACAAGCTTT
This sequence comes from uncultured Candidatus Saccharibacteria bacterium, assembly GCA_937858705.1. GTDB lineage: Bacteria > Patescibacteriota > Saccharimonadia > Saccharimonadales > Saccharimonadaceae > SZUA-359. Next base: position 8,487 of record CALLZM010000023.1, read on the forward strand.
TTCTGGCACCTTTCCCTTACCCCGGCAAGTTGGACAAGTCACTGCCTGCTGTATTTGCCCAAATAGCGAGTTGACGACTCTTGTTTGCTGGCCAGATCCGCCGCAGTCTGGACAAGTTTTAAGGCTATAGCCTGGCTCAACAGTGCTACCCTTGCAGTGCTCGCATTCAACCGCGATAGTAAGTTTCAGCTCTTTTTCAACACCAAATATTGCTTCAGAAAACTCTAACGATACCGTCGTCTCAACATCTCGCCCCCGGCGAGGTTCTGCGCGGCCGCCAAATCCACCACCAAAGAACTGACCAAATATATCGCCCAGCCCACCATCGCCAAAATCGAAGTTGATATTTTGGCCGTTGAAGCCTCCAAATCCTTCAAATGGATTACCCTGATAGCCTCCGCCCGACGCACCACCAACACCAGCATGACCAAATTGGTCGTAGCGCTGGCGCTTTTGCTTATCTTTGAGCACCTCGTAGGCTTCGTTTATCTCTTTGAACTTCGCCTCATCACCACCCTCTTTGTCGGGGTGATGCTTAACCGCAGCCTTACGAAAGGCTTTTTTAATTTCATCTTCTGAAGCAGTCTTGGACACGCCCAAAACCTCATAATAATCCTGTTTAGACATGCCTTTTATTATACTCGTTTAGCACTCGATATACAAGAGTGCTAAACAGCCAAAATCGCCAATCCTATAAGGCCGCAGAGCGTCACTAACACGAGCAATACTTTACCGTTCGATTTGATGATTTTGTGGCTCTCTTTTTCCGATATTCCCGCAACTGCCAGAGCCGCCACTATATTATGCAAGGCTATCATGTTGCCTAATGCAGCACCAAAAAGCTGCAATAAAAGCACTCCGACCACGCTCAGCCCTAAAGACATAGCAATATCAAATTGCAACCCGGAAAAAATAAGGTTTGACATGGTCGTGCTGCCAGCCACACCAGCACCAACAGCCCCCATGAAAGGCGCAACAAATGGCCAGGCGGCACCGCTAATACTCGCGAATCCTTCTGCAATGACCGACGGCATGGTTGCAGCCACATGCGTGCCATTCGAGTAAATAAACAGCTGCACAAACACCAGAACAACCATCAGCGTCAACACTGGGCGAGTAATTCGTTGCTGCACTTCTTTCAATATCACCTTTTCTTTTCGATATCCCTGAAGACGAAATACAATAAGTGTGCACACGGCTACCATAAAGAGCAGCGCTGGCGCTGAATACAGCGGCGCAAACGAATAATCAATGCCAGAGCCAAATATATTGCTAAAACCCATACGCCACTGCTGAAGCGTGTCTGCAAGACCAAGACTCGGCATCCTCGAGACAATCAACAGCACTATAAGCAGTAGATATGGCCACAATATTTTACCCAGTTCCGGCAGCTTCATGGCTTTACCCGCGATAACCGGCGCTTCCTTATCGTGGCGAATCACCGTTCTTGGTGTCAAAATACGATGATGCGACATGAATGATATGCACACGAGGCCAACCAATCCACCCAAAGCCGTCGGCAATTCCGGACCGATAAAATACGCCGTCAGCGCCGCAGGAATAGAGATAGTAAGGCTGGCTACTGTAGCAAATGGCACTATTTCTACAAAAGATCGGAAGCTCTCTCTCCGAAGCCAGGTGATAACTCCCACGATAGTAAGCGCCAATACCATGGTCGCGGGGATATACCATAGGGCAGCCAGATGAATCAGCTCGGACATAATGGCCCCTGCATCTGCACTAGAGCTACTGATAACCGACTGAATACCATAAGTAATGGGTAATCCTATGCCGCCAAAAACGCCTGGCACTGTCGCTGCAATCAGGGTAACAATTGTGGCGTGAAGCGGCTTCATACCCAAGGCAACAAGAATAGGCAGCGCAACAATCATCGGTGTACCGAACCCAGCCATACCCTCTATGAAATAGATGAGCGCAAAACCAATAAGAAGCGTCTGTACTCGATAATCCCCAGAAAGTCGCTCTAGCATAAGCTGTAATGAATGAAATAGCTTTTGATGCTTCAATATCTCGACAATTACCAGCGCACTAGCTATGATGAGCCCAATTTCTGCTGCCAATAACACGCCTCGTAGTGAAGCACCCCCAAGCACTTCATATGGAACACCCCAGTACAGCACAGATATAACCAGTGTCACAAAGGTCGTCACAATCGCCGACAGCAACACGCTAAATCGGCCCAGCACCACCAATCCGAGCAAAATAATGATCGGCAATAAGCTCAGCCAAAAAGACATATCGCCTAGCAATTGCCTACCCTTGGTTCATTCTCAGTTTTACGAAATCGCATAGTGAGCTTTGTGTCGACCGTACTCACTCCTCTGATACAAAAGGAAGTTGTCGATGCCGACATAACCGTAAGGGTAGAATTTTTACTCTGGCTATAACTAGTTGGTAGTGAAGAAGGGAAACTACCACTAAAATTGCGTTCTTGCTCCATTGCCGTGGCTGCCGCTTGTAAATCATATTCAAGCGTACTTTTCGCCGTATCAGATTGAACGATACTATATCCCGCGGCAGTAATGCCAGCCAGTATCGCTACAACAGCAATTGTTATTACCAATTCAACTACTGTAAAGCCTCGATTGTGCATATGTTTATCATAACATACAATCATGCCTCATATACCGTATCACCTTAGACACTTGACACCCCCCCCCCTGGAAGTAAAATCATAAGCATGACTAAAAAACTTCATGGTTTTACAATTGTAGAGCTACTCATTGTAATCGTAGTAATTGCAATCTTGGCAATGATCAGCGTGGCAACCTATAGGGGTATCCAAGATCGTGCTCGTAGCGCAGTTATTCAATCAAATCTCAATGGTGCGGCCAAGCAGCTAGAAATATACAAGGCGCAAGAAGGTAGCTATCCTGTTACCCAAACACAGTTATACCAAGGCGACACAGGCAGTACGCCTGTAATCAAAGCTGCCACATGGACCCGTTCACCAGACCCCTATGTATGGGTGGGGTACTGTAGCAATGGCAGTGAATACTCACTGATAGCCCGTCAACAAGGCAATGATAAATGGTTTGTGTTAGGTTCTTCAATTTCCCTCAAAGAGTCGGCCGTAGCAGGTACATCATCTGCAACTGATACCTGCACCAACCTCGCCAATATACCCGATAATGCCGGAAGATATGCGCATTGGATGAAATCTAGCGCTGGATGGACAGCGGGATATTAGTATGCTCTGAAGAAATAACACTCCCCCATACAAAGAGGAGTGTTATGTATCTATAAGACGGGAGCCTACTTTTCGTCGACGACTTCGCCTTCGACTGCTTCGTCGGCTTTAGACTTCTTGGATTTCTTGCCCTTTTTGTCATCCGCTTCAGCTGCGTCTTCGGCTGGAGCATCTTCTTTGGCGGCTTCCTCGTAGAGCTTAGCGCCGATAGGCATGATGGTGTCGGTCAGCTCTTTGGCAGCCGCTTCCAGCGTGTCTTTGTCAGCCTTGTCATCATCTTTGACTTTTTTGGCTGCTTCGACCGCTGTTTCGATGACTTTTTTGTCATCGTCAGAAATCTTGTCCTTGAACTCTGATGGCATTTTCTCTGCCTGGTAGATGGCATTTTCAAGCGTGTTGCGAGACTCAACCGCTTCGCGCTTCTTCTTGTCATCGTCAGCGTGGAGTTCAGCCTCTTTTTGCGCTTTTTCGATATCTTCTTTGCTCATGTTACCCGAGTCTTGGATGGTAATCGATTGCTCTTTGCCCGTACCCTTATCTTTGGCTGTCACATTCAAGATACCATTGGCATCGATGTTAAATGTCACTTCTATCTGCGGCACACCACGCGGTGCTGGCGCGATACCATCAAGCAAGAAAGTTCCGAGGCTCTTGTTGTCCGTTGCCATTTCTCGCTCACCCTGAAGTACATGAATTTCCACCTGCGGTTGATTGTCTGCGTAGGTCGAGAACACTTGTGATTTACTGGTTGGCACGGTCGTGTTACGGTCAATCATCGCCGTACGCACACCGCCCGCCGTTTCGATACCAAGCGTCAGTGGTGTCACATCGAGCAGTAAGACATCTTTGACATCACCCGCCAGCACACCGCCCTGGATAGCCGCACCGACCGCCACGACTTCGTCAGGATTCACACCCTGCATCGGGTCTTTGCCGAAAATTGCTTTCACTTTCTCAACAACCGCCGGCATGCGGGTCATACCACCGACGAGCACCACCGACTGGATGTCGCTTGCGGACAATTTCGCGTCTTTGAGCGCCTTCTCAACAGGTCCAGCCAAACGCTCCAACAGCGGCGCGACCAGCTCTTCCAGCTTGGCACGCGTCAGCTTCAGTTCAAAGTGCTTTGGTCCATCAGCATCGGCAGTAATAAACGGTATGTTCACCTCATATTCGTTGGTGCTTGAGAGCTCCTTCTTGGCTTTCTCTGCTTCGTCCTTGAGGCGCTGCATCGCTGCGTTGTCTTTTCGCAAGTCGATACCTTCTTTTGCCTTGAAATCGTCGATGAAGTAGTTGACGATAGTGTTGTCGAAGTCTTCACCGCCGAGGTGCGTGTCACCATTGGTTGATTTCACTTCAAACACACCGTCGCCTAGCTCGAGGATAGACACATCGAAAGTACCGCCTCCGAGGTCGAACACGGCGATTTTTTCTTCTTTGGCATTGTCCAGGCCATAGGCCAGTGCTGCCGCCGTTGGCTCATTGATGATTCGCTTGACTTCGAGACCAGCGATTTTACCAGCGTCTTTGGTGGCCTGTCGCTGCGCATCGTCGAAGTATGCCGGCACAGTGATAACCGCTTCGGTGACTTTCTCGCCCAAAAACGCTTCAGCATCAGCTTTGATTTTGCTGAGAATCATCGCCGAAACTTCTTCTGGCGTGTATTCTTTACCACCCATCTCAACTGCAACGCCACCGTTTTTCTTGACAATCTGAAACGGCATGATGTCGAGGTCTTTTTGGACTTCTTTGTCGTTAAATTTGCGACCGATGAGGCGCTTCACACCGTAAATCGTGTTCTTCGCGTTGGTCACGCGCTGGCGCTGGGCTACCTGGCCCACCAGTCGCTCGCCGCTCTTGTTCACCGCAACAACGCTTGGCGTCGTGCGATTGCCTTCTGCATTTGTGATAACCTCTGGCTTACCTGCCACCATGTACGCAAACGCGCTGTTTGTTGTACCGAGGTCGATTCCTATAATTTTACCCATAATGTTACGCTTCGCTCATGAGACAAAACCAAGGTTTTTTCTCATCGCGCCATGCGAGCGAGTAAATCGCTCGGGATGGGCTGCTCTTTTTCCTTGGTCTTGGAACGAAGCTCCTCCTTTCTTGTGTTATATCTATGTATCTATTCTAGCACTCTTTGCCCGTGAGTGCCAATACTTTCAGTGTAGCGAATATTAGCACTCGTGTCAATAGAGTGCCAACATTTTTATTATTCTTCGTCATTTAGTTCGGAAACATCACATAGCACCGCGTCTTGCCGCCAGAGTTGCCACTCGAGCGAGTAGCTGGCACGAAGTTATTCGTAGCTCCACCGTCAGCCACGCTCACCATTCCCGACATAAGACCGCTGCAAGCCTGGTCGGTCCCGTCCAAGAAGAATGTAATCAACACGGGATTTGGCTGAGAGTTCAGCGTACGAGCTGGCAAGTGACTGTAGGTAATGCCATATCGTGCATCAGTAGTGGAATCGCCCGACTGCGCGATAGGCGTCCCGTATTCGCGCAAGCTATTCATAAGTGCGGTATTATTGGCTGGGTTTGGCGTTCCAGCATAGTTGGTGCAGATATTGTCTACGGTGAGGCAGAAATCATTCCCAGGGTCCTGCGGATAGTCATCGTTATTGGCCCTGTAGAGCTGTAGGAGTCTGATTGACTGTTGCACCGTGCTTACCTTGGTCGTATTTTTCACTCGCTGCTGGATATTGGTGTACCCAACAACAGATAGAGCAGCCAGAATAGCAATCACCACGATGACGATGAGGAGTTCGACGATGGTGAAGCCTCTGAGAGTATGCATGCCTTAGTGCCCTCCTTAGCTCCAGTTCGTACGGCTATTACCTGTTGGGTACGGGATATCTTCGTCTTGAGCACCAAGCGCAGCGTCTTTCCAGCGGATACGGATAGCATTGCCATCGCCCGAAAACGGTCGAACAATACTCGCGATACCGCCCGTCTGGTAGAACATCGGGTAGGTCGCGCCCACTGCCGTTGCCTTGTAGTAGTGGGGTGAGTAGAGCTCTGTTACGCCACCCGACTGAACGATAGCACCGTTGGCCGTTGTCACTTGCCCCACGCTTGGACTGTGAAAAACAGTGTGGCAGCCGCGGATATCGATAACCGGGTAGGTCGCAGGGTTACCCGCTGCGCGCCCCTCAAACACCCCGCCATAAAACCGCACAGCACGCGAGACGGGACCTTCGATACGCACGCCACTCCAGCCGTTTTCAGCCGTAACATACACATATCCAATGTCCGTTTTCTCGAGATAATCAAGGTGGAGAATCGGCTTACCTCCGCCAGCTACAGAGGCCGGGCTATTGGCGTTAATATACCCCGTCATCCATAAAGAGTTGTCTGAACCACCGATGTGAATCGGCGTATTCTGGAAGTTCAGCACCGTCCAGTGACCAGAGAAAATGAACTGCGTACAGGTAAACTGGTTCGTGCTATTGCCGAGTACTGAGTTAAAGTTATCAAATGCCAACGAATGGAATTGCCCCGGGTAGATGGTATAGGAATTGCCATTTGTGTTGTGCCACCACTGTGAACTCGCTGTTCCCGACCACGATATATTCATGAAGACAACTTCTCGCAGAGTTTCCGACTGAACGAAAAGCGATGCGGCGCCCGTACCGCAGGAGACATTGACCCTATGCGGCACATAGTTGCCGCTACTTAACTCTTGATTTTTCGGACCGTCGCTTCCCGTAGAGTCTGGTCCAATAGCACGCATGCCTGAAAACGCTACAATCGGTGTCGAAAGAGGACCAAATGTTCGCGCAGGATATTGCAAGATAGGCTTACGCGTTGCGTTTGCGGCGGCGGTCCAAGCGGCCACATGTTTAGCATCATCAGTTGCACCAGGGAAATCATCGATTTGTAAAATGCTTGTTGCCGGTAGGGGCTGTCCCCCACTCACCGTCACCCACCCCGCATCAAAATTCGTCCCAGAGTTCTTGGCCAGGACTTGTCCAGTGGTTCCTCCGGTCGGTACGCCTTGGCCTGGGGTTCCCGTTGCGCCTGTGGCTCCAGCTTGTCCATTCG
>CALLZM010000024.1 GCA_937858705.1 uncultured Candidatus Saccharibacteria bacterium
ACTAAATTATTATAGAAACCTAACGCATTTGGATAGTTGTACAATCCTTACTTAAGGGACTGTACAACCATTATACCTCATCTGTCATATGGCGCAACTTTTAATGCCGAATAAACAACGAACCGTCGCTTGCGCTATTAGTTTGCTTTTTCCGACGGCTTCGGCTGCGGCGCTTGCGTGGATGTGTTGGAATAGTAGAGGCACTGGGAGCTTGAGTATGCTCCTCTCTATCGAAAACAGGGGGTGCTGCCTGCACTAGTGGCGTTAGGGCGGGCGCCGGCGTTACCTCAACTGGCCGTAGCAGTACTTTCTCACGAATTTCTGCTTCAACTTCAGCCTTTGGTCGGCTATATTTTTGACGAGCTTCAGCGATGATTTGTGTCAAAAGACTCGTTTGCTCTGGTGGTAAATTGAGCGTTCTGCCACTAAAGGCCGGCTGCTTTTCGCCGTCAATCACCATGTTGATGACAAAATCCCGATTATGCAGCTGTAATAAATCGTTCGCCTCAAATGTGGGTGCAAACTGTTTGACGAGGCTTGTCGAATCGTCTGGCGACACCCGAAACGACATGATAGTACCAACATTGCCGAACACTGCATCGCGAACCGCCTCGTTCATCTGGCTAATATATTGGTTGGCGACGGTCAAATTCAGGCCGTATTTTCGTGCTTCTGAAAGAATGGTTGCAAAAGAATCGGTAGCGAAGTTTTGAAATTCATCGACATATAGATAAAACGGTCGTCGATCTTCGATGTTTGGTATATCAGAGCGGCTCATGGCGGCAAGCTGAATCTTTGTGATGACAAAAGCGCCCAAAACAGCGGCGTTATCTTCGCCGATGAGCCCTTTCGATAGGTTGACGACCAAAATCTTACCGCTATCCATTATCTCGCGAATATTGAAGCTACTTTTTGGCTGGCCAACGATGTTGCGGATAATCGGATTAGCCGTAAAAGCCCCCACTTTATTCAGGACGGGCGCTATAGCCTCTGTCTGGAAGCGGTCACTCCACGACGCAAACTCGACCCGCCAAAACTGCAATACAACAGCGTCGGTACAATACACGAGTGTCTCTTCTCGAAACTCTTTATCTGTGAGCATTCGGGTGATGTCGAGAAGCGTTGGATCGGGCCTATCGAGTAACGCCAAAATGGTGTAGCGCAAAATATATTCAAGTCGTGGGCCCCACGAGTCACCAAACATTCGCTTGAACACACCTATGAGCTCTGATGAAACAATTGATTTTTGGTTGGGGTCAGTTATTTCCAGCGGATTAAAACCAAGCGGGTGCTCGGTATCGGCTGGATTAAAATACACGACATCGTTCAATCGTGAGGCAGGAATAAATTTCAGATTATTGATAGCAAAATCACCATGCGGATCAATAATGGCATAGCCCTGCTTGTGAAAAATATCACTCAGCGCTAATAGCTCGAGCGTTCCCGTCTTCCCTGCTCCCGTATGACCAATGATGTACATATGCCTTGAACGGTCTTGTCGTAAGATACCAAACTGATGATTCAGCCCACGAAAGTTCGTCATACCAAACGCACTGATATGTTGATCGATAGTCTGGTCGCCCGAAATAACCGGCAACGACGCAGGTGGTTCGGCCGTTTTGCTGCCCGCCCACGATATATTTGGAGCTGCCGCGGCAGTATGTGGCAGATGAAAAATACTTGCTAACTCTTCGATATTCAGCAGGTATCCCCTATCGGAAAAGAGTCGTACCTTGTAGCGCCCTAAATCTTCCTTATTGAAGCTATCGTTTACCATCTTAAAGCCATTGAGCCCCGTTTGATTAAACTGCTTGAAAGTACTGACGATTGACTGCATTTTTAGTCTAGCATTTGACTGATTATTACTGAGCACAGCGATACGAATTTTTGCCTGATAGCCCAATTTGCCAGCTTTTTTAGCCACCGCATCGGCTATAGCAGTATCTTGGCTAGTCGTTCTAGTGCCACTTCCCTGTTGAGGCGGTTTCCAGAGGGCTTCAAAGAGTCCGGCAAACCATCGCAGGTTAAAGCCGCCAGAGTTGATAAGTGCCAGCGGACTGCTCATGTTAGCCGAACCACCCCAATTTTCAGCCGCTCGCTGCCAATCATTGCCCACTGGACGAACTAATAGCTGAATCCATATCTCATCTTTGGTATTTTCTAGTTTTGACAGAGTGTTCGTAATGCCAGCTAGTGGGTCTGCGTCAAATTCCGAGTAGGTCTTTATGGGTAAAAATTCATTGCCTGTGAGAGTAACTTCAGAGGTATAGACAATAGAGTGCTGTCGTTCGTGGCTGACATAATCTTCAGTAGTGGCAGTCACCTGTATGTCGGGATACTGTGCATACAACTGTCCTTCGACGAATCCTTGGAGATTTTTCGGTGTCCAAATGAGAAAACGAATTTTACCACCAACAGAGATGATTTCGAAGCTTAAATGCTCTTGCATGCCGTCGTTGAGCTTTAATTCTTTGGCATCTCTTAGAATACCGTGTAAACTAGCGAATAATTGCTCGGCGGTTGGCTCTTTTTTGTCGTTTGATCGAGGTATTTCGAGCGATAACAGAGTGCTGTCTATCGATTTAATGGCTTCAACTTGTTTGGTATTGCGCCATGCGAGATACAGCAATATAACAGTGATGGGCACCCAAACATACCACTGGGTTATGATGCTGAAAAACCACTGTAATACATTCATATCTATTTTATCATACCACGAATGGTGAAAAAAAGCAAGAGGTACTGAGAAATAATGACAGCTATTCTACTATCCGATACGATCGATGCGCGTAGTGAGCTCCTGGATTGCTACTGTGTGCTCGCGACTGGTCTGTGTGAGCAATAGCTATTTGTCGGCTGGTTTCATGGGCGCGTAGGTCGCTTTGGCGACGCGCTTGAACTCTGGTTTGCTTTGTAGGTTTAGCAAGATAGTCGTTTCCTTTACCTGTCGTTTGTCGAGAACTCGTTTGACAATTTCGTCACGGTGGAGCGGCTCGTCTGCCTCTTCGAGGACGCTGCGAATCACATCAGTGACAGTACCTCGGGTGTATCCCCATGATTCGAGGGCATAAATGCCGCGGCCAATGAGTACGAAGCGCTTGTCTTTGATGAGTTCGTTGTGAATAGCCTGAGTAGTGACATTTCGTCGCTTGAAATCACTTTCTTTTATACGAGCGGCAATGTCTGAAAAATGAAGTGGTTTGCCGTTTTCTGCTAAGATAACGAAGATTTTGTCGCGAATATTTTTTGGGTTTACCGTTGGCCATTTGTTGAGGCCCCACACATCTTTCAGGGTCGATAGCTTCTTGGATACGCTTGCAAGACCAGCTACATGGCTAGGATGTTCATATGAGAGGCTATCATGCAAAGCTTCGATGTGGATTGGTTCGCCGTGCTTTTTGATGGCCTTCACGATATCTTCGACATGTTGCTTGATATCTTTGTCGTTGCCATATTCGGTGATACCAATCGCTTGGTAAAAATCGTCGTTTTCGGTTACGACGGTGAGTTTTGGTGAAAGTTCAGCTACGAATGCTATTTGTGATTTGAGGCTTTTGGCAAGCTTTGCTCCAACAATTCGTTCGGCGGCTGCATCTACTCTCGATACACGGCCATTTTCGCTGAGGTCGCGAACGATCAGTTTTTCTGCTTCGGGTAGTCCTGCGATATCGCCTTTTTCAGCAGCAAGCTTTATTCGAATGAGAATGGCTTTCTCTAACTGTCGTACGCGCTCTCTGGTGATGCCGAGCATTTCACCAATTTGCTCAAGCGTTTCTTTGCGATCAAAAAGTCCAAATCGACGAGATATGATCTCTCGCTCTCTCTCTTGTTCGATTGTTTTCAGAACCTCATCAGTCGCTTGCTTTACGATTGAAGAATTGTTATCTGCCGGTTGTTCCATCGCTGGTTACGCCCTTCTGCCTCACCGCTATTACTTCATTTATATTGATTAACTTGTTTTCATTATAGAACAAAATTTGTTCTATGTCAAACATAATGGTGGATAATCTTATTATAGCACATCTTTGGCGCTTATGGTAAATGATTTTTTGAGACTTTTTGTATTTGAGATATATGGTTAAGATAACACTATATTTGACGATAGATACATAAACTTATGATTTTTTAGAGGTAGATTTTTTTGTTGCGGTCTTTTTTGTGGTTGTTTTCTTGCCAGTGTTACGAACTCTCCCTCGTTTAGCAGGGGCATTTGCGAGTAATTCTTTGGCTTGCGTATGAGTAATGGATTTTGGGTCGGTATCTTTTGGAACTTTAGCATTTTTCTTACCATCGGTGGCGTACGGGCCAAAACGGCCGTTCAGGACTTTGATGCCATCGCCAAAGTCTGCGATGTTCTTCTCGGCTTCGGCTTTCAGCTTTTCGGCATAGAGTTCAAGAGCTCGCTCGAGCGTGATGTCGTGCGGGTCATCTTCTTTGAGGCTAACATACAGTGGTGTGGTGGTCTTTGTTTTGGTGCCAATCTGGATAAATGGGCCAAACCGGCCAACATTGGCACGGATATCGACGCCATCTGGTGTTTGACCGACGATTCGTGGCAGCTTAAATGCTTCGAGGGCTCGCTCGAGCGTGATAGTCTCAATCTTCGTACCCTTTGGCAGCGGCGCAAACTGTGGCTTTTCATCATCTTCGGTGGTGCCCAGTTGTAGCATGGGCCCAAAACGGCCAAAGCGGGCGATGATTGGCTTGCTGGATTTCGGGTCGATACCAACTTCGCGGTTTGTGCCAACTTTCGAGCGGTCAATGTTGTCAGATTGTTCGATCAATCCGTGAAATGGCGTGTAAAATGCACGCAGCATGTCGCTTTTGGCCAGTTTAGCGTCAGCGATTTGGTCAAATTCCTTCTCGACATTGGCAGTAAAATCGTAGTCGATAACTTGGGTAAAGTGGTTGCCGAGGAAGCCGGCGATGAGCTCGCCGCTTGGAGTTGGCAGGAGTTTGCCTTTGTTGGAGCCAGTTTTTTCTTGGACGACTTCCCTGTCGACCGTTTCGCCGTTGTAGGTGATGACGATGATGTCGCGCGGTTCACCCTCACCCATGCCCTTTTCGGCGTAGCCGCGGGTTTGGATGGTGTCGATGATGGTGGCGTAGGTGCTTGGGCGGCCGATGCCGAGGTCTTCCAGTTTTTTGACGAGCGAACCTTCGGTGTAGCGGGCTGGTGGGCGGGCAAAGGTTTGGCGGGCTTCGATGTGGTGGGTGGAGAGTGTGTCGCCAGAGGTTACTTTTGGCAGTAGTTCTTCCTTACCACCGCCGTAGACACGGAGAAATCCGTCGAAGATGATGACTTCGCCTTTTGCTTCAAATATGAGAGTGGTTTTTGCGGTTGCCTTCTTGCTACCGTCTTTTTCAGAATCGGCTTCGCTCCGGGTTTCGGCCGAGGCCCCGGCGCTCGGAGAAACTCGGGCTGCAGAGGCTTCTGAAAAAGAGGTAGCAAGCGGCTCTACCGATGTAATATCGATGGTGATCGTCGTTTTCTCGAGCTTAGCTGGGCTCATCTGGCTGGCTAGTGTGCGACGGCGGATGAGATCGTAAAGCCTTTGGTCGTATTCGTTCGAGGAGACTGACTCTCGGGTGATGTCGGTTGGTCGGATGGCTTCGTGAGCTTCTTGGGCGGAGGCGGACTTGGTTTTGAACTTGCGAACGGTTGAGTACTCTGGGCCGTAGAGTTGTTTGATGAAGTCGGTTGCAGCGGCGATGGCTTGGCCGCTGAGGTTGACTGAATCGGTTCGCATGTAGGTAATTTTACCGGCTTGGTAGAGTTTTTGGGCCGCCGCCATGGTAGCTTTGGAGCTGAAGCCGAGCTTTGCGTTGGCCTCTTGTTGTAAAGTTGAGGTGGTAAATGGCGCGGCTGGGTTGCGTGTTCCAGGTGATTTCGTGATGTCCGCCACTGTAAAGGATGAACCTTTGAGGTGTTCGAGGAACTCGGTTGCTTCCTTCTCGGTGTCGAATCGCTGATTGAGCTCTGCTTTGAACTCTTGATTGTCGTGGATAAACAGCGCGACAACCTTGAACTGCGAGCTGCCTTCAAACGCCGTGATTTCTTGTTCGCGCTCGACAAGCAGTCGTACGGCCGGACTCTGCACGCGTCCCGCCGACTTGCCGCCGGGGACCTTCTGCCACACGACTGGGCTCAGCTCGAACCCGACGATGCGGTCGAGGATTTGCCGTGCTTGCTGCGCTTGAACGAGGTTCATGTCGACGGTTCGCGGGTGTTTCACCGCTTCTTCGATGGCGCTTTTGGTGATTTCGTGAAAGACGATGCGCCTGGTTGTTTCGGGTGGTAAATCGAGCACTTTACAGAGGTGCCAGGCAATTGCCTCCCCTTCGCGGTCTTCATCGGTCGCCAGCCAGACATGTTCTTTGCCAACGGCTTTGACGGCCTTTTTCAGTTCGGTAATGACCTTCTTTTTCTCGGGGTCAACTTCGTACTGAGTGTAAAAATCATTCTTAATATCAATTGGTGGCGTGCCGTCCTTGGTTTTCTTCACAATAGAGCGGATATGGCCAATGCTTGAGAGCACCTGAAAATCCTTACCGAGGTACTTCTCTATGGTTTTAGCTTTTGCTGGGCTCTCAACGATAACTAGATTTTTGCTCATATCGTTTACTATAGTAACGGTAATGCCTGGAAAAAACAAATATATTGACTGTCGTCGTAGTTATAATGCTTCAAAACGAGGTAATAAATCTTGTATTCCATCGCTAAATTCGGTCCGAATCCTCTCATGTGCGGCTGTTTGCAATGCTTTTGAGTGTGAATTCGATACGCCTCATCTTTATATTCGAGAAAAGTCCAGCTTTGTGAAAGAAGCGTGCGAAAAGCTTGTACTTATAGCGAATAAGAGTATACTACGCATATAGATAATATTATTGCCGGAAGGAGAAATAGTATGGATAGTGGCTATGGTGAAGTCAATGGCGTGGGAACAAGCAATGCATATGACCCCAGTAAGGCTATGATTCCGAGAGATCCAGAGTATTTCCTTCCGCAAATGACTGAAGCAGGGATGGACTTTTTGCGACCCGAAGATGTATTGCGCGAGGAGGTGCCAGCTGGCATCGGTGCTGCTGCCGCTGAAGCCCCTTCATGGGAACACTAGCTCAATGCCCACTGATTCGCCCCGAGGGCTTTGATGACACCGTTTATCTCGAGCATAGTGAGGGCGGTATTAAACTCGCTTGGATTGGCACCTAGTGTTTGCAATATGGCATCGCCATCTCGTATGCCTTTTTGCAGGGACTTGAGGATATCATTTTCCAGAGGAGTAGAGCCTATTGGCAATAGTGTTTGCTTGGTGTTGTCGAGGAGGCCGAGGGCTTCTAGAATATCTTGAGTGTCTAGCACGGGTATCGCACCTTGCTTGATGAGTTGGTTGCAGCCTGCGCTCATGGGGCTGGTGATATTTCCTGGCACGGCGAACACTATTTTTCCTTGATTCAGCGCATGGGCGGCAGTATTGAGCGTACCGCTACGGCTTGCGGCTTCCGTCACGATAACGATATCTGATAGTCCACTGACAATTCGATTTCGCTCGAGAAACCGATGCTGCATTGGCTCAACCCCAGGCTCATATTCGCTCAAAATAGCACCATTTTTAGCTAGGATGGTTTTGGCAAGCTCGCGGTTAGTGTTCGGATATATACGATGCAGCCCATTTGCGAGAACTGCGATAGTGGTACCGCTTGCCGCCAGCGCTGCCTTATGAGCTAACGCATCTACTCCGATGGCCAGTCCACTAATGATAACCACTCCTTTTTTTGCCAGCTCCCCAGCAATTCTTTCGGTTATTTCTTTACCGTAGGCAGTCGGCTTCCGTGAGCCAACAATTGCCACGGACGGCTGCCTGGTAGCGGGTAATTCTCCCATAACATACAACTTATCTGATAAATCAGCAATACACTCGCTTATCTTGAGGTAGTCGTGCTCTTGGGGGTTGATTATATTGATATTATCCATAAATGTTTCAAAAAGTGTTGACTAAATGTCAATTGTGTGCTAATATTGAAAGTGATTGATTATTCCTGCGAGGATAATCAAGCACCTTATACCCCCTATTTTAACAAGAATTCCTATTTTAGGAATCTCGTTAGGTTGCATATAATGTGCCATAAAGAGTAACTACCCTCCACTTTCTATGGCTCCTTTCTCTGGAAAGAAGCATTATATGTATACTAACCCCTTTAACACCCCTTTTTCAAAGGCTGAACTTTAGGGTTTGACTATCCAGTAGTGAGCTGTTACGGCTCAGGCGACCATCTTCGTGGAGTTAGATGCGATCGCTTCAAACACTCAAGCCCAGGGTGGGTTGAAGGGTAATATGGCGCCAGGTGATGCCCACCCTTACCTGGCGCTTTTTTAGTTTCGACAATTCTGGCACAGCCCTTCGAGTTCGAAATGGTGATTGGTCAATGCGTAATGATGCTCACGGACGATACGGTCTATTAGCTGTTCTAGCTGAGGATTTTTTACCTCGATAAGTTCTTTGCAGCGAGTGCACTGTAAATGATGATGGTGTGGCTTGAATGGATCCGCTAGCTCGTATTGCTTTTTCCAACCAGTATGGATAACGCGGACGATGTTCAGCTGAACGAACAATTCGAGCGTGCGGTATAGGCTGGTGCGATCGATTGCAGGAACCGAGCGAGTGAGCTGCTGAAGCGACAATGGTTGCTGTGCTTTTTTAAGAGCTGTAAATACTTGTTTGCGCGGCGCGGTCAGGCGATGTTTGCTGGTGCGGAGTAATGTTTCGAGGCGTTCCATGTTGCAATTATACTTACTATTGCAACAAATTTGCAATAGATTGGCGCGGCCTATAAAATGATGAGTTATGAGAATAGCATTTTTAGGAAAAGGTGGCAGTGGCAAGAGCACTATATCTGGGTTATTCACTCTGTACGCTGCCGAAAAAAACAAGCGAGTGGCGCTGCTCGATGTCGATGTTAATAGCCATACGGCAAGTATGCTAGGGGTGACGGAGCCAGTTATCGAGCTAGCGGGTAGTGAGTCGGTGCACGATATTCGGAGTCATCTGAAAGGCGCAAATCCTAGAGTAGAGGTGCACGAGTTCCTCAATACTACCCCTCCGGGTCGCGAGAGCGGTGTATGGACACTCGATGAGAATAATCCTATCACCCGGGCGTTCGGTGTTGTAGTGAAGCATGGCGCACGAGTATTTACCGTCGGGTCGTATAGTGTCGATCGAATAGGTATAGACTGTCATCACGGCGCACAAGAAATCGCGGAGAATATGCTATCTCACGCTCAGTTGGCAGATGATGATATGGTGGTGATTGATAGCGTGGCGGGTAATGATACATTCGGTAATACGCTGTTTATGCAGGATATGTTGATTTTCGTGGTCAAGCCAGAGCGCGAGGGCATTGATGTGTTTCAGCGATTTTTGCAACTGGCGACGGAGGCCGGTGTTGGCGAGCGGGTTTTTGCGATCGGTAACCAAGTTTCTTCTGACCGGCAAGAAGCGTATCTGCGCGAGCATGTGCCCGATAGTGCTCTTTTGGGGGTTATTCGGGCCAATCAAGTTATCGTTGACGATCGGCTCGACGATATGCCTCTTGGACTTAAGCATATTCGTCCAGCCGACAAAGAAGTGTTCGATACTATTCTGGCCAAAGCGCAGACTTGTGTTCAGCCCCCCGAGGAGCGACATAGAGAGTCGATAGCGATGCACCGCAAAGTGGCGAGCCAGAGTTGGGTGGCTGGTGCGTACCGTAAAGGACTAGAGGATCAAATCGACGAGGAGTATCGGCCGTGACTATGCCTCCTATGCTCACGCCACTGATGCAGGAGTTGGTGGATAAATCGGACGACATGGCTGAGCTGATGCGGGTCGAAAGAAGAGCGTTGGCGATAAGTCTGCCAGATGAAGCAGTGCTAGCAACGCAGAAATTCCAACGGGAACTTGATGACCTGTCGCTAGCTTATCGGATATTCGTAGTGCATAAAGCGACCGATCGCACGCATGTGGTAAAACGGCTAACGAGAGAGCTCGGCGTCGGTGTTGATGTGGCATCGCTGGGCGAACTAGAGGCGGCGCTGGCTTGTGGTATTAATCCTGCCGATATCATTGTTACGGGTCCGAAATCGACTCGGTTGTTGGAGCGAGCCGTTGAGGTGCGATGTCGAGCTATCGTCATCGATAGTCTGGGCGAACTGGAGCGCTTATTGGTGATTGAATCTACGGAGTTACCAGAAGTGTTGTTGCGACTGTCGCGCACTATGACGAATATGCCAGGCATTACTAAAGTTGGTCGATTTGGCCTGGACATGGCTGGCTATAAATCCGCTCTTGCTCTGTTACGGGATACTCATCGGGTGACGCTCCGTGGTTTGGCGTTTCATCTTGATTCTATAGATGTGAACGAAAAGTCGTATGCTATAAAAGTTGCTTTGGGCTTGTTGTCGGAGCTTTCTTTGGATGGTTTTGATGCCACGGTGCTTGATATTGGTGGTGGTTACGGCGCAAGCTATGGTCTGTCGCCCGAGTTGGTGAGTCAATTTGAGACGACTATTCGGCGTGACTTGCAAGAAAACCGGCTCGACACTTGGCAGCAAACGGCGTTTGGCTTCAAAAAGCAAGCGGATGGCAGCATTACGGGCAACTGGAACGGTATGGACATACCAGTGTCTCCGAATGGCCCTGACCGAGTTCGCGCTTTGTTTGAGGCAAATTATGATGGCAGCACCTTGTCCGAGCAAGTAAACGAGCGACTGATTGAGATATGGTGTGAACCAGGAAGTGCCATATTTACAAACGCTGGTGTAGTAGCGACGGAAATCATCGACAGCAGTGAGCGCGATGGCGTCGGTGCGGTGGTGACCAATGCGTCGTATATGCAGCTACAATTTGATGGCAATGAAGTGCCGATTGATCCCGTGTTTATACCGCGCACCAAAGATGAAAACGGAGATACCTATGCTGCGTACATTCACGGACAGCTCTGTATGGAACGCGATGTGCTATCGCGGCGGTTGATGTCATTTTCTCAGCGACCGCAACCGGGCGATCTGCTGCTGTGGCCCTACGCTGGCGCCTATCGTATGCATATGAGCCAATCGAACGCTATTATGCACCCAGACTTGGCCCGGTATCGCTATGAACAAGGAAAGCTAATAAAGGACGAAGTATGATTTATAACAGAATAGAAGATATTATCGGCGACACTCCCTTGCTGCGGCTCAATGCCGCAGACTATGGCGTGCAACATGTCGATATATATGTAAAGTTGGAATATCTCAACCCATTTGGGTCGATTAAGGACCGAACGGCGAAGTATCTAGTGCAAAATATTGATTTCGCAGAACTACGCCACAACAAAGCAAAACTCATCGAAAGTTCGAGTGGTAATACTGCCAAAGCCTTGCAAATGATCGCCCATCGCGAGGGTGTTGGGTTTACCTCGGTGACGAATCGCATCAAGATCCCAGAAGTCGAAGATGTATTGCGCTATCTTGGCACCGATATTGTGTCGCTGCCTGGTCGTTCAGAGTGTCCCGATCCAAATGATTCAGATAATGCAATCGCAACGATTGAGCATATGGTGAATGTTGAGCCCGAAAAGTACCACCACACTTCGCAGTATACCAATCTGGATAACCCAAAGGCGCATCGGGAGACTACAGCCAAGGAATTATATGCAGATCTTGAAACTATCGACTATATTGTCACTGGTGTTGGCACTGGCGGCTCGAGCGGTGGGGTGCTGGAATATATCAAAGAGCACGATCTATCGACTGAATGCGTTGGCGTGGTGGCGCACCCGAGCGATTTTTTGCCGGGTATTCGTACCAAGAACGAACTGTTTGAGACGCCGCTGTTTCAAGAACGATGGTTTGCTGATATCACAGAAGTCACTACCGAAGCGGCGCTCGAAGCACTTGATATATTAGTGCGGCGCGAGGGCGTGTTGGCTGGGCCGACGACCGGTGCTAATTTTGCGGCGGCGCTGGAGTGGTCGAAAGCACATGATGCGTTGCGCGAGGACGGTTCGCGAAAAACTTTGGTGTTGGTTGCTTGCGATCGGCTGGAGCCGTATATGTCGTATCTCAAAAAGCGGTTGCCAGAGCGGTTTGGTTTGACCAGCCGCAATGATGTGTATCAGTTGAGCGAATATGGTGAAGTGCCAGACATCGAGGTGGCAGAGCTGGCTAAAAAACTGGCTTCACCTACGCCGCCGCTAGTTATTGATACTAGGGGTGTGAAGGCTTATGGTTTATTCCACATTGCAGGGTCGCTTTGCTATCCCGAGCAGCTATTGCAGGAATTGTTCGAAGATGGCGCACCTTTTGCGGCCGATGAAGTGGTTTTTGTGTGTCCGAAGGGCGATCGAAGCAAGCTATATGCTGGCTTATTACAACAGCGAGGGGTGACGGCCTATAGTCTTAAAGGTGGCTTGATGGAGTGGCGGCAGTCGGGCCAACCGCTAGAACGAGTAAAGGTTGGTAACTGATGGAACGACATCGCTATCCTGTGCTGCGAGATCGCCCAGAATTGATCTATCTCGATGCTTCGAACGGCTTTCCGCTGCATGAAGTCATCATTAACAGCGTATCGGCGCTAGCGAGTTCGCTGGTGGGCATGCCGGGCAAGGCGCAGTATGGCGATGGCTATCAGGCCTCGGCAATTGTTGAGCAAACCCGCCAGAAGATAGCGAAATATATCAACGCCGATAGCTCGGAAGTATTTTTCGTCAGCAGTGCCACTGAAGCAGCACGCTTGCTGGCCGAAGAGTGGTGTTTGCGGGATACAACAGCGACAGTTGCTTATTCGCCTGAAGATCACACCGCAACGAGTCGAGCGTTGGCGAATATGGCACCTGATCGCTTGCGTCTGCTGGCGTATAACGAAACTGGTCAGTATCAAAATCTTGCAGAAGCTTCGGTATACTTTGTAAACCATCTGCATCATTTGTATGGCACAGATATTGTACCGAGCGACATAAAGGAGCGATATCCGAATTCTCGGCTGGTGGTCGATGCTTCGCAATCAATCTCACGATTAGAAGTAGATGTGAAAGCCATGCAGGCAGACGCGCTCTATTTCTCTGGCCACAAGCTCGGTGCAATGGGCGGGTCTGGCGTGTTATTCGTTGCAAAAGCCCATCATGGCCGGTGGAAACCTACGGATTTTGGTGGTGCGTCGTTACCGCTGCTCGCGATAGCTTCTATGGGCAGGGCTATTGATATTTTGGCGAGTCAATCTATGTTCGAGCGAGATAAGTATCTTGCGGAGCTGACGGGCTATGCTATCAGTGTGCTCGAAACGGTGCCAGGCGTAGTATTTTCTAAGGGCATCACTCAGGCACTCGATATGTGTACTGGCAGCGGTATTGTGTCATTCAAACTGCGCGGGTTGTCATCGACCGATGTCATGCTATTTCTTGATGAGCACAACATCTCAGTCCGTGGCGGCGACCACTGTGTGTCGCCAGAGTTCGCCGATCAAGACTTCGTCCGTATCAGCATGCAGGCCTATACGACGCATGACGATATTGATCGACTAGTAGAAGTTATTCGGCAGATGGTCTAGTTTCTCTATGAGTAGTGGTTTCGAAGTTTCCAGCGATGAAATTTCGTATATTGTCGGCGATTTTTGACGCAAGATTATCGAGCATTTTGAGCTCCTCTAGTGATAGACGGCTCAGAACGAAGTCGGCATTGTCCATCTCGGCAGGTCGTTCACGGTTGATACCGATGCGGAGTCGTGCAGTGTGTGGTCCAAGGTGGGCGGTGATCGATTTTATGCCTTTGTTTCCAGCGTCAGAGCCACCGAGGCGAGTGCGAATGGTGCCAAAATCGAGCGCGAGCTCGTCGTGTATGATGAGCGTATCTTCGGGGGGTATTTTATAAAAATTGGCAATTGCTTGAGCTGATTCGCCCGTTTGGTTGTAATAAGTAGTTGGCTTGGCACATAGTACCTTCTCCCCTGCTATGGTGAGTTCGGCGATGTCGGCTTTACATTTAGGCATAGCGCGAAAGGAGCCATTACTATCTGATATAAATCGATCGAGCACCAACCAACCAGCATTATGCCGAGTATTGGCGTATTCTGGTCCGGGGTTGCCTTGGGCGACAATGAGTTTCATGACTGTATAATATTGACTTTTATTTAATAATATGCTACAATGAAAGGATACGGTGTTACTTTTCTTCTTCTGGAGGCATGAGTTTAGCAGCTTCCTTGGCTTGCTTATAGGCTTTAGTGACTGGCTCTAGCCCTTTGGCGACGCGTTCTTTATTCATTTTGATCTGTTTTTCATCACGGAAACTAAAACGGATTGGGGTACCACTGTAGTTGTAGGTCTCACGGACTAATCGCTCGAGGTAGCGCTTGTAGCTCCAGTGAACAAATTTGAGGTTGCTACCGTAGATAACGAACCATGGTGGCATAGTGTCGGTTTGTACGATATAACGAAGTTTTGGGTGAGTGTTTTTCAGGCCAGCGGGCGGATGTTTTTGGGTAGCTTTTTGCAAAAGGTCGTTTAGCACACGGGTTTTGGTTGGTTGTTCACGACGGTTGATGATGTCGAGAGCGAGATCGAACAGCTTGGTGACATTTTGCCCAGTGACAGAGCTAGTGAAAATGAGCGGTGCCCATGGCACAAAGTCGAAATTGTAGGCGATTTTCGGTGCAAGAGCATCTCTAGTGTACGCATCTTTACCTTCGACGCTGTCCCATTTGCTGACAACCAACACGAGACCCTTCCCTGCTTCGGCTATCATGCCGGCGAGTTTTTGGTCGAGGGCGACATTGAGTTCATTGACATCCATCAATAAAAAGCAAACGGACGATTCTTCAATAGCCTGGAGAGTTCGGAGTACTGAGAATTTTTCGATACCAACTTCTTGCTTGCCTTGGCGGCGAATGCCAGCGGTGTCGATGAGTTCGATGGATTGTTTGTGATAGTTGATGCTGACGCGGTTGAGATCACGGGTAGTGCCAGCGACATTGGCGACGATAGCCTGTTGTTTGCCAGCGAGCGTGTTGAACAGATAGCTTTTGCCAACATTTGGGCGGCCGATGAGGGCGATGCGCACGATATCGTCTGGTTCGCTATCATGAGCCGCTGGTAGTATGTCGGCCAGCTTGTCGAGCAGCTCAGATATGCCAATGTTATGTTCGGCGCTGGTGCGGATGATGTTTTTGATACCAAGGCGGCGGAATTCGTCGGCTGGGAGTGAATTTTTGAGGTCGGCTTTGTTGAGTAGTAGAAATACTGGCTTGCGTGATTTGAGGGCTTTTTTGGCAACGAGCTTGTCTTCGTCGCTGGGGTATTCGGTGCTGTCAACCGTGACCAAGATAACATCGGCGGCTTCGGTAGCTTCGATAATCTGTTCTTGGATGCCAGCCTCGAACTCATCTTCAGGGTCTTTTAGGCCAGCCGTATCAACTAACCAGAATTCTGAATAGGGGTCTGCCTCTCCAGTTGAAGAGGGCTCGAGGACATCTCTACGAAGATACTGGACTTTGCCAACTACGCTATCTCGAGTAGTGCCAGCTTCCCTCGCAACAATTGCCTGCTGTGACCGAACCAAACGGTTAAAAAGCGAGCTTTTGCCTGCATTTGCTCGGCCAATAACTGCGACGGTAGGTAATTTTGATGCCATGATTACTTAATTATATCAGAGGTGGTGAGATTTTGCGAGCGTAAGCGGCATCAAGAACTTTTCGTGGGAATGGCACTTATGATCTCATTTTTGAGTCTTGATGGCTTACTACAACGGCTTCTTGGTGTAAATCTTCAGAGAAGATTCGGTATAGGTAAAGTAGAGGTCCTTCCAGTACTGACCGTAGCCTGCCGTGATGTATCCTAGATCATAGTCTTTCAGTTTGCCGGCTTTGCCGTAGTTGAGATATACGGGCCCGGCGTAATATTTATAATATCCTGCGTCGTGGTTTGTTTTTGACCATTTATACTGCCATAACTCTTTTAACTTCGGGCGCATTATATTAATTCTCACCGAGAGAATGTTGTCTGTTTTCTTGCCGATATCTTTTAACTTGTAGTTGACGATGCAAAGCTTACGCTCGGTCTTGTGGTGGTATACATGGACTTCGGCTATATTTCTATTCACCTTGCCCTTGGTGGGAGACCCTTGTAGGTAATCGATAAAATCGCGATATCTTGCGATAAATTTATACTTTTTACCACATTTTTCTGGTGCGGCTGGCTGTGATGGGCTTGTAGCTACGGCCGCGTGCGCTGTGTTAGCAAAGCCGACAGTGTTC
The DNA here is from genome assembly GCA_937858705.1 of uncultured Candidatus Saccharibacteria bacterium. Lineage (GTDB taxonomy): Bacteria > Patescibacteriota > Saccharimonadia > Saccharimonadales > Saccharimonadaceae > SZUA-359. Next base: position 16,266 of record CALLZM010000024.1, read on the forward strand.
GTAATCGCAAGGACTATAATTGTGGCGACAGTGAGTGCGCGCATGGTAAGATGATTCATCAATGTTATTCTCCCGTTAACTCATGTTCTATACACACAGTATACCATATTGAACACGGCAATATATCACCTATAGCATTTTTATTATTTCGAATTTACCACACTTTATATCACCAAGTGAATAATTGCCGAAGTCTGTACGGTGGAGTTTTATGACTGTGTAGCCTAGGGCGGCAAAGGTGCGGCGAATTTGGCGATTGCGGCCTTCGTGCATAGTGAGATTCCAATGTATGCTGTCGCCCTCTTTTTGTCGTGTCAGGTGAAGTTGGCTTACGCCATCATCTAGCTGAATGCCAAAGTCACTGATCATTTGTTGATGCAATGGTGCCAGGGGCTGGTCGAGCTCCACCTGGTATGCCTTGGTTTTGTGAAATTGCGGATGCATCATCTGGTGTGCTAAATCGCCATTATTCGTAAGAAGTATGATGCCAGAGCTGTCACGATCAAGTCGTCCTACGGTTTTGAGGGAATGATAGTGTTCTGGTAGCAGCGAATAGATAGTGGGACTGTCCCCTTGTTGCCTGCGGGAACAGACAAAGCCAATTGGTTTATGGAGTGCTAATAAAGTTGTTTGTTGTGTGGTGACAGATTGGTCATCTACGCTAATGTGATCGTTCGGTCCAACCGTTTGCCCTATCCTGGCGGCTATACCGTTTACGAGAACTTCCCCACTAGCAATTTTCTCATCAGCTTGACGACGAGAGAGGCCGTGATGTGTGGCGAGAAACTTATTGAGACGAACGGAGGTCATTGTCATCTCCTTATTATACCACTATAGTGGGATATATGTCAATAGCGTAAGCTCTGAATGAAGAGGATCGTACCAGTATGGTGGTGATTTTTTTAATTGCGAGGAGTTTCTTCAAATTCAAGATTGGGTGCGGGAACAGTAGCTTGCGGTTGTTGTGGCGCGGGGGCTGGAGGCGGCATAGGTTGCGCTTGGGGTGTAGCTGGATTTAGCTGTTCAGACTGAGGAGCAGGCATGCTTGGTTGTGCCTGTGGCGCTGCTGGCATTGGAGGCATCTGTGGTACTTGCGGTGTCGATGCTACTGGTGCTACAGGTTGAGGTGGCGCGGGTACAGCTGGTGGAGGCGTTGGAAGAGGCGCAGTAGAGGTTGGAGCTGGTGGAGTGGGTATTTGGATATTTCCAGACAGTTCGAGAGACATTCTGTCTGCTAGGTCGCTTGGTGGCCCGATTTGGGTGTCAGTGAGTGGTTGAATGATACGGTCGCCGAGATTGCTTGGTCGTGGCGAGGAAAATGGTGCCATTGGTTCTGGTAAATGTGGTTCGGTTATAGGATTTGCTTGCGGTGCGGGTGTTGGAGCAGGAGGTGCGATATTTGGTTGAGGCGGCGCTGCTGCTGGCATTTGCGGTAGTTGTGGTGCGGGTGTTGGTTGTGCCATGGGTTGAGGTTGTGGTGGGACGGGTGCTACTGGAACCATAGGAGGCGGTGTTGGGGTAGCGGGCATACTTGGAGCGGGCTGCTGCGGTGGTTGTGTTGGTTGTGGTGGAGTTGGCTGAATTGGTGCGGCTGTCGGGGCAATATACTGAGAAGGCACTGCGGGCTCTGGTGCCGCTACTGGTACTGGAGTGGTTGTCTGACCGACTGGATGTGGTTGCTGTGAAGCGGCTGCATTGGCACCCGGAAGATCACCTAGCACCTCGTGAACGGTGCGGACAACATCTTCGATACCCACCTGGGACTTTACTAAGTAGCGGTCGGCACCCAAGGCCTCACCTCTTTGCCGTTGATCTTCTGATCCAAGGGCTGTCATCATAATTACGCGTATATCTTTTGTCTCTGTGGTAGAACGAAGGATATCTAGCATATCGAAGCCAGATATTTTTGGCATCATAACATCACTGATGATAAGATTTGGTCGTTCTTTTATGGCGAGAGCTAGGGCTTCCTCGCCATTGCCAGCGGAAGTTATTTCATATCCTTCAGCTTGCAGCCGAACACCGTATATTTCGCGCAGGCTTTTGTCGTCTTCTACCAGTAAAATCTTGGTCATTATGATTCCTATTGTACTTAATGTATCTTTAAAAAGCTAGTGGTTATTTAAAATTTAGGCTAAAGGTGCTGAGTTTGAGGTTGGAGGCTGTGGTGTCGGGGCTGGCGGTGAGGTATTTTGTATAGGCATAGGCTGAATAGCTAGTGCTTGGGCTGTGGGGGCAGGACTTGGCGGGAGGACAGTTTGGTTTGGTGCTGTGGATTGATATATGGCAGGGTTTGGCTGCGGTGATTGAGCGTATTGGTGTATTGGCTGAGGCGCTGGTTGTAGTGGTTGAGGCTGAGCTACGGGTATCATCTCGGGTGCAGCGACTGCAACTGGTTGGACCGATGATTGCATAGGTGTAGCAATAGGCTGTAGTGCTTCGGCAGGAGCAGGACTTGTCGGCTGAGATGGTGCAAAATTTATAGGGGTCTCAGCTGCCACTGTCGTCGGGGCTGGCGGTAAGACGCCTTCAAGGGCGGGTTCTGGTATAACGGCTTCTATCTCGTGTTTCGCAGCAATAGTGTCGAGACGAGGTAGTTTTATGAAAAAGGTACTTCCCTGTTTATAGGTACTTTCAACCCAAATTGTACCGCCGATGGCTTCAATGAGCTTGCGCGATAAGTAAAGGCCAAGACCAGTTCCGCCAATTTCCCTAGTATCTGAGTTGTCGACACGGTAGAATTTTTGAAATAAGTGACCGATATCTTCTTTCGGGATACCGATACCAGAATCCTGTATGCTGACTACGATGGAATTATCGTCGCCTTTTACATCGATAACCACCCCGCCTTCAAGAGTGTATTTAATGGCATTTTCAACAAGATTATTGAGTATTTCTCGAAGATGATCTGCATCGGCTTTAGTGTAGTAAACAGGTGTTACTGTGCGGTCATCTCGTTTATCGGCAGTATCGTAAAGGTCTGGACGAGGCTTAAAATCAATCCGAAGACCTTTGGCATTTGCTTGGGGCAATAGCCCTTCAGCGACATTGTGAGTGAGTTCTACGATATCGATGACGGTGGGGTTATTGGACAATCGACCATCGTCAGCCTTACTGACATCAAGTAAATCTTGAAATAATCGCCCAAGATGCTGAGCGGATTGATGCGCTTTGGTGATGAAATCGCGAGCTTTGTCGTCTATTTGAGCAGTTGATGGATTGAGCGCAAGTCCCAAATATCCTTCGATGGAGGCAACTGGTGTACGCATCTCGTGACTAGCGGTCGAGATAAACTCGGCTTGTTCTCGCTCTTCAGCTTTGGCGTTCGTGATGTCACGGAAAACGACAATAGCACCTGAACCAGCTGCACCAACAGGCGATACGCTTATCGATAAGAGCACTTTGCGGTTTGAGTCGGCGGTAAGAATGGAATAGTGATCACTGGAATTTTCTTTTTGTTCTGAAAGTGCTTGCTCGATTGGATTATTACTATCTTCAACAAGTTTATCTTGCGAGTCAAGTAATTGTAGCACCGACTTGTAGTCGAGGCCTAGGGCATCATCACTTCCCCATCCAATAATTTTTTGAGCGGCTGGGTTGATGAGCTTGATAGTCCCTTTTTGGTCGAGTGCGAGGACGCCATCGGAAATGGCCGAAATGACGACTTCTGATTGACCAGATACAGTACTGAGCTTACTCGCTAGCTCGCTAAACGACCGATCTTCTTTATTTTCCGTAGTTTGTGTTCGTCGCCATAACAATAACCCTATACCGAGCGGCATGATAACGAACAAGAGCATCGCTGAAATAGTGCCGAAGTCTGCCTGCTGATCGACAATCTGTCGCACAACGAAAGCTGCCGCAGGAATGCTGATGGCTGCGATGCCATTTTTGCCAAATACTGGTGCAAAAAAGACTGCAAGCATCCATAGGGCAATAAATGGCGAGCTACTGATGCCAGAATCAAGCAAGAGCAGAATGATCATTGCTAATACAAGGCAGTATTCGATAAAGGCACTTAGCTCCATTTTTGATCGAGGTGTCCACAAGTAGGTGCCGGCGGCACCTAGGAATGCCAGACCAGCTACGATAGCTGCTGCATTGCTAATGAATAGCGCACCAGGGATGTTGCTGAGCCCTGAAAAAAAGGTCCAACCAAAGAGGGCTAAGATAAGCCCAGATATGAGCATGACCGACTCGCAAATGCGATGATGCCAAAAACGACTGAGTGTAACTGGCTGAATATGCGCCCCCTATTTATCTATAGACTACTGGTAATAATTGTAGCATATCGCTTATGGTCCTGGGAATAATGAAGTGCTATGATTGTTCGGTTATTCTTTGACGAAATTTATCAGTCGTAGTGTCGGTTGATAGGAAGTTTTGTTCATGCTTCAATAGCTCTTCTTTTATGTCGCTCCCGTATAAATAACTGCCGACACTGCCGTCGCTTTTGAGAATGCGATGACACGGTATGAGCAGTGCTAGGCGATTTTTTCCGCATATCGTGCCAGCAGCACGGATAGCGGCGGGTTTGCCTGCTATGTTCGCGAGTTGTTTATATGAAATAGTGTGGCCGAATGGGACGGTACCGATAGCATGCCAGCAGGCTTTTTGGAATTCCGTACCTGGCTGAGTGCGAGGAATGGTATCGAGCGCAGTTCGGTCGCCACGAAAATATGCTTGAACGAGTGTGGCGTATTTGTGGTTGTCTATCGACTCAATTGCCATACTCCGTACATCTTCAGGTAACCATGCTGTGAGATTTGCGAGTGTTCCGAAACCAGAGGCTCGAGCTATCTCCGCGGTATCGATGATGATATGAAAATCACCTACAGGTGTCTCGACAGTGACACTTCGTAAAGGGCTCATGCTATGTCCTTTCGCAATATCTTCTCCATAGGTTTGCCTTTTGCTAGCTCGTCAATGAGCTTATCGAGATAGCGAATTTCGCGCATGAGAGGGTCCTCGATATTTTCAATTCGTACTCCACAAATAACTCCAGAAATATGGATTCGCTTTGGATGTAGGCGTGGTGCATTTGTGAAAAATGCTTCAAGAGTAGTGTTTTTTACTACCTCTGCTTCAAGTTCTGCTTGGCTATACCCAGTGAGCCAACAAATAATCTCATCTACTTCGGCTTTTGTTCGTTGTTTCCGCTCGGCTTTATTGATGTAGAGCGGGTATACGGCTGCGATAGAGATAGTATATATACGGTGACCTGCCATAAGTATAGTATACTATAGTTATGGTACGGAAGGTCGTTGTCTTTATTGTTTCGATTCTCATTTCGTTGGCTGCAGGCGGTATTGGTTCAGTCGCAACCGTACCAAATATTCCATCATGGTACGCAGGGCTAGATAAACCACCATTGCTTCCACCAAATGAACTATTTGGGCCAGTGTGGACAGCACTGTATATTTTGATGGGTATTGCTTTGGCACTAGTCATATTGCACCAGGCAAATAGCAAGAAATACGCGTATATATGGTTTGGTGTGCAGTTGGTGTTGAATACGCTTTGGTCAATTGTCTTTTTTGGTTTGCATCAACCATGGGTGGCAGTAGCGGTCATCATCGCTCTCATTGCTTCGATTGTTATGACTATGAAGGAATTCCGTCGGTTTGTGCCAGCGTCGTTGTGGCTTTTCGTTCCCTATCTTGCGTGGGTGCTCTTTGCGACCTACCTCAATGTTGGTGTTGCTGTTCTCAACTGACCCTATCTTTTTGAGATATATGGATTGTTGGTGATATAGAATCGTCGTAGCTCATGTATAGCTTTCGATATGCCAATGCGCTTGCTGACGGTGATTTGCTCGTCTGCAAGCGCTGGTTTCTTAATGAGTCGTATGGGTGACTTGGCAAGATCATGTCCACTTAGTTGTCGATCGATATCGAGTGCTGAGCAGATTTTCCCTGGGCCATTTGTTACGGAAACGCCCGTCATGGCGCGGTGTGTTTCGATGATATCTAAGCCTTCAAGTGGCTCGACTGCACGGATCAGTACACCTGAACCATAGCCTTCTGGGCCGCACACAACATTGCAGCAATGATGCATACCATAGGTGGAGTAGACATATAAATGTCCAGCGCTTTTAAACATTGCCTGGTTACGCGCGCTACGACCATTGAAGGTATGGCTAGCTTCGTCTGTCTGGTCATACGCTTCTGTTTCGACAATTCTTACGCGAATATGCTGTTCATTAATGTCTCGTATCAACTCACATCCCAGCAATCGTCGTGCTGCTTCTTCGGCAGGTATGTCGAGCCATCTGAAATTGTCTAGCTTCACTCTTTTCCTGATTCTTGCATCAGGGCGCTGTTGAGTATGGCTACTTCACGGAGCTTCATCATCTCTAGGCCAGCTATGCTGCCATCTTCGTCGGCGATTGAACTCCGTTGAACGGCTGCAATTGCTTGATCGATAGAGCCAAACCACGCCAATTCCATACCTCTCGCTAGCTCCTTGTCGGTTAGCTCGGTTCCCACGAATGCGTCGGTAAGCGCGCTAAAGCAATAGGAGGTTTGATGCATACCGCAGAAATAGCGGTCTTCTTCGATGATACCGAGGGGCTGCATGGAAGATATGGTGTAGCCTGTTTCTTCACGAATTTCCCGAGCCAGTGCTGCTTCTACAGATTCACCCTCATCAATACCTCCTCCAGGTAGCTTGTATGAGCCAGTGGTCGAGAAGCGCATTAAGGCAATTTGACCACTCTCATTACGCAACACTGCCCTGGCAGCTCGACGGGTTCGGTCAATTGGTCGGTCGTCTTCTTCGTAAAAACCCAATGCGTGTTGGTCGAGTGAGATGATGTGTTTCATCCTCATATGATAGCATAATTACTCATATCGCAATGCTTCCACTGGGTCGAGGCGAGATGCCTTAAGCGCCGGGAAGAGTCCGAAGAGGATACCGATGCCCATAGAAATGCCAACGGCGAGTAGAATGGTCGACAGATCGATGACCACCTGTGTGCCTGCGCCTCCTGCACCCATGCCACCGCCAAAACCAGTGCTGACGAGACTTGTGACATTTGAGCCGAAAGCGATACCGATTGCTACACCCATGAGTCCACCGATGAGAGTGAGTAAGAGCGATTCTAGTAAGAATTGATAGACGATATGCCTACTTTTTGCACCCAATGCTCGACGCAAGCCAATTTCACGAGTTCGTTCAGTAACGGTCACGAGCATGATGTTCATGATGCCGATACCACCAACCAAGAGTGATATGGCTGCGATGCCAGTGAGTGTTGAAGTAAAGCTGGTTGCGACGCTACTAACTGTGCTGAGCAGGTCTTCACTGGTTGTTACGGCAACAGTTGCCTTCTCTGCATCGGTGACACCGCGGTTTTCGAATAGCTTTGTCTCGATAGCCGAGGATACCTCTTCAACGACATCTTCACTCTCAGCACGAGCCGACACGCTACTGAGTTTTTCTTTGTCTGTTTGAGCAAGCCATGTATTGTAGCCAGTGACAAAGCTGCTTGTTATGCGTCCAACGCCACCAGGACCACCACGCATACCGCCCATTTGTCCGCCTTGCCCTTCATCTTCGGATTCTTTTTGTTGCAGTACGCCGACGATTGTATACTTGGTTTCGTCGAACAAAATTGTTTTGCCAACCGCTGATTCGTCTTTAAATAACTCTTCAGCCGCATTCTTCCCGATCAAGGCAACCTTTTCGCTATTGTCTATTTGTGCTTGTGTCAGCATTGCCCCCTCGGTAATTTCGAGGTCGTTTAACTCCAGATAATCTGCGTCGATACCATATAACTGGTATTGCGATGCCATGTCGCTATCGGCAGACTTGGTGACTGCTACTTGTACCGATTCGCTTGGTGATGCCAGCGAAATGCCGTCATGGTTTTTAATGAAACTATACTCATCAAGTGTGATGGATGCAGTATTGCCGCCACCAAAGCTAAAGCCACCTCGCGCCCCACTGCTACCTGGTATGCCACCACCTCTAGCACCAGGACCTCGTTGGCTGGTTTGTCGTTCAGGGTCTTGTGACTGGATAGTAATATCAGTGGTGCCGAGGTTGCTGATGCTGTTTGTGACATTGTTTTGCAAACCCTTGCCAAGTCCGACCAGCGATATCACTGCTGCAATGCCGATGACAATGCCAAGAATAGTCAGTGAACTTCGCACCTTGTTTGACAAAATACTCTTCAGACTCTGTTTTATGAGCGCAGTGACTTTCATTGGTCGCTTCCTTTCTTGAATAATCCGTCGTATAGTTCATATCGCTGCTTTGCATAAGCGGCGATATCGTCTTCGTGAGTAATGAGAACGATGGTCGTACCTTGTTTATTGATCGTTGTGAACAAGTCCATGATCTCATGTGCTGTTTTATGGTCGAGATTTCCTGTTGGCTCGTCTGCTAGTAAAATACTCGGGTTCATCATCAGCGCCCTGGCAATTGCTACTCGCTGCATTTGTCCGCCAGACAGTTGATTTGTATGATTATCGATATATTGTTCAAGGCCAACTTGCTTAATGGCATTGAGCGCACGAATTTCGTCGTCTGGACGACTGCGATAAGTTGTTGGTAGGAGTACATTTTCTAGAACCGTTGTGCGTTTCAAGAGATTGAATTGCTGAAAAATAAACCCAATACTTTTGCTACGAAGCTCCGACATGGTTCCATCGGACAGCTCAGAAATATCTTTCCCTTCCAGTTTATAGGTGCCTTCGAAGTGTTTATCGAGGAGTCCGATGATGCTCATCAGGCTCGACTTGCCGGAGCCGCTTGCACCCATGATAGCCACAAAGTCACCCTCGTGGATAGTAAGATTGACACCCCGTAAGGCCCTTGTCTCAACACCAGCGGAAGTAGTATAAGTCTTTTTTATGTCGGTAAGTTCAATGACTGGATATTTCTTGTTAGGCTTCATTCGCATTGTTCTCCGCTTCGAATGCGTCCATGAGAGCATTTCCCTGGTCTTCGGTAATGTCGCCTTTTTCTACTGATTGGTCGATCATTTCCTTAAAACGGTCCAGGAAATTAAAGCCAGAATTGCCGGCTTGTCCACCCGAAGGCATTCTGCTCATAAATGAGTCAACGGCGCTCGTATCGACCGAACCGTCATCTTTGAAGAATTGTTTTATATTCATATTCATGCCACCCCTCATGCCTCCTCTAGGACTATTTTGCCCATCAAACCCCTGTCCTTGGAAGTCGGACGGCCTGTTCGATGGATTGCTTGTAGTAGTTTTGCTCATTCCCCATGCGACGCTCCCGGCAGTAGTTACCGCGAGTACTATGACGGCAATGAGCAGCATTGAACTCTTTTTTCTTTGTTGCAAATACAGTTCTTCAAATGTACTGCCTTTACCTTGATCCGACATAGTATGTGTTATCCTCCTTATCGTTTAATAGTTACCATATCGCGTGTCATTATGACGGAGCAATCATTAAACCTGAGTCTCAAAACCTCCCCATCTGGTAACTCACCAGCACTCGCAGGTAGTGGACGGCGTAGCCGTCTACACTCCGTGGGAAGCTGGTTTCAAGGTGCAGGTGTTCTTTGAGGTAGTCAAAGGTGCACTCTACTTTTGTGCGTTTCTTGAGGAGGAGGTGCTGCCAGTCTGCCATGAGCTTCTTCTTTTGTTTGGGATGAGGTGGCGCCAGAATGTAGGCTTTATGCTTTTGCCACATCTTACGTCGCATAACGCTGGCACCGTAGGTGCCATCGCCCACAGCGATGGTGGTGTGGTCATTCACGAGGTACGGTATCTGCTGGGCATCATGCTCGTTGGCAGGCGTAAAATGAACGGCCGCCAACCTGCCTTCGGGCGTAACGGCTACATGCAGCTTAAAGCCAAAGTGCCAGCCCTGCCAGTTCTTGCCAAAGGTGGCCAGCCCTTTGGCGACTCGATGTCTGTTGGCACGCACCAGCCTGCAGACATGCAGCATACTGCTGTCGAGGAGGCGGATGGTGGCGGTTTTCTCGAGCAGTCGGTCCAACAGCTCGAGAAGTATAGGGAGTGCCTGATGGCACTTCCTAACCCATGACTTGTAGCTACAGAGATGAAACCGGCGGTAGTAAAACGTCTGTGCCCACATATACACTCCCTTTAACGTGTGTTGTGGACTCACGAAGCACGAGAAGACAAGCAGTGAGATGACTTCGTTTTGGCGCAGCACTACCGGCCGGCCACCCAAGGGGTTGGCCGGCAAAGGTGGCACCATACTATCTACCACTGCCAGCAATTTTGTTATATGATGAGAACGTAAAAAGCGCATACTTTTTCCTCCGTATTTGTTTATGGGTTTACAGGGAAATTGTAGCGCTTTTTTACTTGTTTGGGGAGGTTTTGAGACTCAGGTATAAATACCTGAGTCTCAAAACCTCCCCATCTGGTAACTCACCAGCACTCGCAGGTAGTGGACGGCGTAGCCGTCTACACTCCGTGGGAAGCTGGTTTCAAGGTGCAGGTGTTCTTTGAGGTAGTCAAAGGTGCACTCTACTTTTGTGCGTTTCTTGAGGAGGAGGTGCTGCCAGTCTGCCATGAGCTTCTTCTTTTGTTTGGGATGAGGTGGCGCCAGAATGTAGGCTTTATGCTTTTGCCACATCTTACGTCGCATAACGCTGGCACCGTAGGTGCCATCGCCCACAGCGATGGTGGTGTGGTCATTCACGAGGTACGGTATCTGCTGGGCATCATGCTCGTTGGCAGGCGTAAAATGAACGGCCGCCAACCTGCCTTCGGGCGTAACGGCTACATGCAGCTTAAAGCCAAAGTGCCAGCCCTGCCAGTTCTTGCCAAAGGTGGCCAGCCCTTTGGCGACTCGATGTCTGTTGGCACGCACCAGCCTGCAGACATGCAGCATACTGCTGTCGAGGAGGCGGATGGTGGCGGTTTTCTCGAGCAGTCGGTCCAACAGCTCGAGAAGTATAGGGAGTGCCTGATGGCACTTCCTAACCCATGACTTGTAGCTACAGAGATGAAACCGGCGGTAGTAAAACGTCTGTGCCCACATATACACTCCCTTTAACGTGTGTTGTGGACTCACGAAGCACGAGAAGACAAGCAGTGAGATGACTTCGTTTTGGCGCAGCACTACCGGCCGGCCACCCAAGGGGTTGGCCGGCAAAGGTGGCACCATACTATCTACCACTGCCAGCAATTTTGTTATATGATGAGAACGTAAAAAGCGCATACTTTTTCCTCCGTATTTGTTTATGGGTTTACAGGGAAATTGTAGCGCTTTTTTACTTGTTTGGGGAGGTTTTGAGACCCAGGTTCATTAAAACTTGCTTAAAAGTTTATTTTTTTGCTTTAAGGCTTGTTTCAGGTTTTTTAAATGATGAAGATTCATAGTAAAAAGCGTTCATATAACATAACTGCAAAGGAGGGCTCTCATGAACCAACTTACAGCAACCATTTCGACAAGCGACGCGCTCATATTACAACAACTGAGCGAGGCTGGCGAAGAAGAAGTAAACGATATTGTAGAAGAATTGCGTGAGCCGCGAGGGCGTATTATGCAGCAATTGACGGCACTGAAGCGGCGAGGTTTAGTACATATCTACAATAAGTATGGCGAAATTATCATTACGCTGACCAGCCAAGGTAGACAGGCTATTCACTATCTTTGGCCAGAGGCCTATGCGTAAGAGGCGCTGTTTTAAGGATTTTTTAAGAGTTTACGCGATATAATGAATGATATGAGAATATTAGTTGTCGAAGATGAACGCCGGATAGCACGAGCTATCAAGGAAGGGTTGGAGCAAGAATCGTACGCGGTCGACATTGTTCATGATGGCGAGGAAGGATACAATACGGCGCGCACCGACGAGTATGACCTTATCATTCTCGATGTCATGCTGCCGTCGATGAATGGCAACGATATATGCAAAAAGCTACGAGATGACGGTAGCCGTACGATTATTCTGATGCTCACCGCCAAAGATCAAGATCGCGACATAGTAGCAGGACTCGATAGTGGTGCCGATGATTATCTCGCAAAGCCATTTTCTTTCGATGTATTATTGGCGCGCATTCGAGCGTTATTGCGTCGTCCTCACGAGACTTTAGGTGAAATGTTGCAGGTAGAGGATCTCACTCTCGATCCTGCTGCCAAAAAAGTGACTCGTGGCGGCACGGTTATTCAACTATCGGCCAAAGAATTTGCGATTTTAGAATATATGATGCGAAATCCTGGGCGAATACTCAGTAAAAATAATATCATGACGCATGTATGGGATTTTGATGCGGATATTTTGCCGAATACAGTGGAGGTGTTCATCACCTATCTGCGAGCTAAAATAGACAAGCCATTTACGACACCACCACTCATACAAACCGTACGAGGCTTTGGCTATAGAATGGGAGATACGCTATGACAGTCGAACACATAAAACGATTTTTTAGCACGCCGACTATTCGTTTGGCGGCTATCCACCTGGCCATTATCATGCTCATGAGTGTTTCCTTTAGTGTTGTGTTGTACCACACATCGGACCGCCAGTTTGCTCGACCATTGCCGCAATTTGGCGGCATAAACGATGGCGTGATGGGACGATTCAATGGCGATATAAGAAGTGCTATCGAAGAGCGGTTCAATCAGACGCGACAAGAACTTGCCGTAAGACTAGTCTGGATAAACCTCATGGCACTGCTGCTGGGTGGTGTTGTGAGCTATCTTTTGGCTCGTTGGTCGCTTCGGCCAATTGAAGAAAGTATGGAAGCGCAGATGCAATTCGTGTCCGACGCATCACATGAGCTCCGTACCCCGCTGACTGTGCTGCAAACGAGTAACGAGGTGGCTCTCCGAAAAAAGAAGCTGACGGAAAAAGAGGCTCGGGTGCTTGTGGAGCATAATGTTGAGGAGGTGAAGAAACTGCGAGATTTGTCAAATTCTCTGCTCGATTTATTGAAAGATTCCAACGCACCAATTGCGCTACAGCCGGTTGATGTACAGGAAGTTGTGAGCGATGCGTTGGCTTCGGTCGTTGAAATTGCACAAGAAAAAGATATCGTCATTGAAGATACGGTTCCGACGATGACGATACAAACAGATCGAGTATTGTTGACAAGAATTATCGTTATTCTTCTCGATAATGCGGTGAAGTATAGTTATGAGTCGACAAAAGTCGTAGTATCGGCTAAAAAGAGCGGCAAGAAAATTATGATACAAGTTGCCGATCAGGGCATGGGCATTCATGCGTCTGACTTGCCTTCTGTTTTCGATCGATTTTATCGTGCAGATAAATCTCGAGCCACGATCGACACATCTGGATATGGTCTAGGACTGTCTATTGCTAAGAAAATGGCCGAGCAGCTCGGAGCAGTGTTGTCGGTGAAGAGCACTGTTGGCAAGGGGTCTGTTTTTACGGTAGAGTTGCCAAGTGCTATTTCTGAAAACCACCAGTGAAAACACCCCAGATACACTGGGGTGCTTTCACTGGTGACCTCACCGGGAATCGAACCCGGATTGCCAGGATGAAAACCTGGTGTCCTAACCGTTAGACGATGAGGCCATAATAAATGACTTATCTGATAGTAACATATAGGGTATGAAAAATCTAGTCTTCGTGGCCTAGTTCGGCGATAGTTTCGAGCAGTTTATGCGGGGTGATTTCAGCCTTTACGAGATAGGCATCAACTTTCAAACGCATGGCCATGCGAGTTTCTTCATCTTGGTCGAAGTTGGTCAGTATAATGACCTTGGTGTTCGGTATATTATCTTCCTCGCCGCTTCGTAGTGCATCAAGTATTTCGTTGCCACGCATCTCTGGCAGCATGATATCGAGAATAATGAGGTCGTATGGTTTATTTTGCGCCGCAACCAGTCCATCTTGGCCGTCAACTACCCAGTCGATAGTATATCCAGCTTTCTGGAGACTGCGAACATACATTTCGCCAATAAATCGGTCGTCTTCAATGCACAGAATTGTTTTTATAGCCATATTATCCCCTAAATTTTGCGTGATTTTTGATGTAATTATCGTTATTTCTCATAATGCCGCTTGTTACATTATCGCCTGTGGCGATGGTTTTGGCAACCGTTGCATAGATAGGAAGCGTAAAGCTAAAGATCGATCCTTTTCCTTCTTCACTCTTGACTTCAATAGTGCCTCCGTGCGATTCGATGACAGCCTTCGTGATATAGAGCCCGATACCCGTACCAGCGACAGTCTCTCGGCTACGATGCGAGCGATAGAACTTGTGAAATAGATTATTTACGACATTTGCCGGCATACCGATGCCATGGTCGGTTACATCTACCCTCACGAAATCACCTTCTGGGGTGGCGCCGACCTGAATAAGCCCGCCATCATTGGAATATTTTATAGCATTGTCAATGAGGTTCGAGAAAACTTCACCGATGCTCGATAAGTCTGCTGCTACAGTCGGTAGGTCGTCTGGTATAGAGATAGAGAGCGTACGATTCTGAGTAGAGGCACGAAGTTGCATGTCGTCGTTGATTGAGTCATAAATATGCGAGAGTGATTGTTCGGCTAGGTTGACTTTGAGGTGTCGTCGATCAAATCGAGAAGTATTGAGGATGTTGTTGATATACCCGCTGAGACGATTTGCCGAGACGGTGATGCGGCTAAGCAAGAGATGCTGCTCTCTGAACTGCGGTTCTTCGGATATTTCGCGCGACAACACATCGAGATATCCGCGAATGACAGTGATTGGCCCTCGTAACTCGTGAGCGGCAAAGGCGATAAAATCAAGCTGGTTATCTTCTGGCTGGTAGACGGTTGTTCTATCGAAGAGTACCAATACTACTTCGGCCGGATTGCCTTTTTCAAAAGAAGCAGTCATGTCGAATATGCGACGGCCTTCACTGCCAACAATCTTGTTGGGAATACGGAGCCATGACTTTTCGGCTCGAATTTGATCGTGGCAACTGGCAAGCCAATCGCTGAATGATTCGGCATCATCAAATAGTAGCTCCAAGACTTTCGTATTGTCACTCGTCACAGTGATAGGCGCTTTGGGGCTAGCATATTGAATGGTGCCATGGTGATCGAGGATAACGATACTTGCCGAAGTATTCGTCATGGCTGTATCGAGCAAACTTGGTGCATTCTCGCTTGTTGGTGACTGTTTGTCGGTGGCGAGTGTATAGAGATATTGAAGTAGTGGTTTCAGTCCATTGCGTTCATTGTACTGCGTATTTGGATTTGGCATGATAAGGTCGGTTGGTTCGCCAGAAACAACGGTGATGGCGGTCGTGAGCGTCTCGAGCGGCAACACAACGATACTAAATACAAGGAGCAGATTTGCTAAGAGAGTGGTAATAAACGCGACGAGCATAACTATTCCGTATTCAAAGGACAGCGGAGGTATGCCGGCGATGATAAGCGCAACGCCAACAATAACAGTGACGATGATCTGCATAGAAATAGTCGCGAGCATCATTTGTCGGCGATAACGAGGCCAGTAGTCTTTGATTGTACTTTTGCGTTTTTTTACCATGTTATACTTCCTTGCCCATTTGGCACGGCCGCTATCCAGGTTTGTCCACGAACGAGCGGGATTGACTTTCCTTCTTTATTTTTAAATGTAATGGAATCTTTGCGAGAAGGTTTTGACCAAGCTGCTTTGGTTGCTGTGCCATTTTGAAAAATGATTGCTTCACCCGTACCGATTGTTTCGATCGATTCGCGATAGCCATCTTCCATGACTATTTTTTGGTTTACCTTCATAGCAATGACGGCATCTGGAGCTATGGCACCCTTCTCGCGGTCTATATGTTTTTCTCCTGCTAAGTATCGTTCATAGTTGTTTTTCTTAGCGTTATACTTATACTGAGTATTAAATAGGTTTGATGAAAAATTGATAGTGATGGTAGTGGCGGTAGGTTTTTCGGCCGACTCACCGTCTACTCGGTCAAAGCCAGTAAAGGTTGAGTTAGTGTATTTTTTGGCTTTATTTAACGCATCGATTCGATTGAAATTTGTATAGACATTGTGCGGTGCATAGCGGTCGGTTGAGCGCCAATAAGTACTGGCATTGAAAAACTGATCAATATCGCGGTATTCACCATTACGAATTCGCTTCAAGGCGGCTGAACTTCCACCGACATGAACAACGCTCGCATTGTATGGCGTGAGCCAGTCGACGAAATAAGGGCGCAATGAACGAACTGGTCCGATAAGCGTCGGCTTATCTTCCTGGTACAGTGCGAGAAATCGCGTAATGCCGCCTTCGGCGATAGCTTCGTAGACGACACCGGCTTGTTTGAGGCCAGATTGTGGCCTGGCATCGGGACTGTTTTCGATCATAATAGCAGCTGTCGGCCAGGTTGTCATAGCTTCATCTTTCACTTTTTTGCCAGTGAGCGTCGAATAATACACTGGATCTGGTTTTTTCACTACGATATCTGGTGTTTCTACGGGAGGGAGAGGCTGCAATATCGGCCATAGCATGAGCCAACCGAGGAGAAAAACGAGCACACTGCTACATATAAGCATGGTAGCGATACGATGGCGGTCAATAAATGACCTACAGGCGATAACTTTCGGAGATTTGAGTATGTTCATGCTTATGTTTAGTATACCCTATTGCACAGTTTTTTTCATGCGCTCTATCACTCGGTCTTTGCCGAGAAGTGCGAGAGTGTCGTTTAGTTGCGGGCTGAAATCCGCCCAAGTGACAACGATGCGAATGAGGCTAAATAAGGTGCCTGGTTTTTGGCCGGTCATTTCTAGTAGTTGATTGAGGCAGTCTTGAAGGGCATGACTTGTCCAGTCGGGTAGTTTTTCGAATTCTTGTAGGCTGGTATGAAGCAGTTGGTTTTTCTCTTGCTCAGATAGTTTTTTTAGCTGTTTGTTGTCGGAGATGAGTTCTGGACGAGGAGAAGGTTCCTCGAAGAAATATTCGGTGAGCCCGTTGAGGTCACGGAGTGTTTTGAGGCGATCTTGGGCTAAGTGTAACACTTGTTTTTTGTATTCTTCTGGGTATTTGCCGGCAGCTTCTGGCCAGAAAAACTCTACCCTGTGATAGAGTTCATCGAGGGGCAATTCTCGAATGAAATGACCATTGACCCAGAGCAGTCGCTTTTCGTCGAATCGTGCACCAGACCGTTGTACTCTGTCGAGGCTGAATTTATCTATCAGCTCTTGCATGGTGAAAATTTCCTGCTCGGTGCCGTCGTTCCAGCCGAGGGTGGCGATGAAGCTGTCGAGTGCTTCGGGGAGGTAGCCATCGCGAATGTAGTCGAGCACATCTTTGGCGCCGTCTCGTTTACCAAGTTTCTTGTTTCCTTGTTCGTTCATGATGTGGGGCATATGCGCGAACTTAGGTAGTTGAACCCCGCTCCCGTCATACGCTTCGCTATGTAGGTCGCTGCCCTCGGGTCCTGTCACTCGGTCCGCCCCTACTTCTCGTAAACTCGAAGTGGGTGCTGCCCCGCCTCGTGCCACCCGAGCTGGCGCAAGGCGAAACCCTAAAGCTTCATAAAGTGCCAGGTAGTTCGGCATACTAGAAATGAACTCTTGCCCGCGAATCACATGAGTAATCTCCATTTCGGCATCGTCGACAATGTGCGCAAAGTTATAAGTTGGGTAGCCGTCAGACTTGATGAGAATGAAGTCGTCGACAACTTCTGGGCTGGTGGTGATGTCGCCCATTACTTCATCATGATAGGTATAGCTTTTTGGTGTACTTTTGAAACGAAGGGGTTGTGTGCCATCCCAAACGGGTGGATGTTCTGGGCGATGGTCGCGATAACGGAACGCCCGTTTTTCGGCTTGAGCTTTTTCGCGAAATGCTTGCATTTGTTCGGAAGTATATGGGTCGGCATATGCTAGGCCTTGGTCGATGAGCTTCTGGGCATATGTTTTGTAGATATCGAGTCGTTCGGACTGAACATACGGCCCATATTCGCCGCCAATATCTGGTCCTTCGTCATAATCCAATCCTAATGCTTTCAGGCTAGCGATAAGATGTTCACGACTGCCTGGTACTTCTCTTGCCTTGTCGGTATCTTCCAGTCGTAACACAAACTGTCCATCAGACTGCTTTGCGACTAAATACGCAAAAAGTGCAGTACGGATACCGCCAACATGCAAAAAACCAGTAGGACTAGGAGCGAAACGAGTACGAATATTCATAGGTATCAGTATATCATGAATATATTCGGCTGAAACTGTCGCTGTGCTTTTGGAGTTGCCTCATGGCTTCGATGGTTGGTTGTGGCAATTCAACTCCATTTTCTTTTGCTTGCCGAACAATATCATCAACCGATATGTCTGCGCCAATCTCGGTGACATTATGATGGTACCATTCACCTGGAGCGCCGTCTATTTTTTTCGATATGTCAAAAGGTACGCCTGGCCTACCATATAGCGCTTGCGACAACAGAGCGGCGGCTCGTCGTCCCTCAGTTGTGTTGGTTGACTTCACGGCTTGCTTATCGGATATTTCTTGATACTTCTTTTGGAGTTGTTTTCGTCTGCGATACAACACGACTGTAGCGAGTGCAGCAGTCAAAGCCCCTGCCCCAGTCAGGAGTATATTCGTTGGATCAATATCTTTTCTCTCCCGTTGGGTGGTCGTTGCCTCTACAGTCCCGGAGGGTGTAGGGTCGAGGATAGTGCCATCCGTCATAGTAGACCATGCGTGCTGTTCATCATTGGCCAATATGTCATCGCCATCGTTATAAAATCCGACCGTTGCGCCGATAAAATCTTTGTCGGCGGTAGCGATGAGTGCCAACAGCTGTGCAGTGTTACAATTGTGCGTTTCCATTGCAGCAAGAGCCTGACCAACTTGCTTCAATGCTTCCATATCGCTCGCATTTGATTGTACTGTATCATTCACTTCTTTCATGCCTGCATCTTTGAGCGGCGTAAAAGAATAGCTGTAATTATTTCGTATAGCGGCATAAATCTCTTCTACGGTTGCGTCGTTTGGCAGGCCGAGCGCCCGTCTTGTAGCGGCGGCTACTTCTTGAAGTTCGGCCGTCACAACCCTATCTCTTTCATCGTCTTCAAGAAAACTTGTTTCACGATACGAAACAGATTGTTCGTCTGGTGCAACTGCTCGTGCATAATATCGTGTGGTCCAATTCTTTTCATACCAGGTGCGCGCCAGGTTTGTGTCTAGTATAAAAAGAATCTTGTTATTTTTATTTCTCGATAGCTTTAGAGGAATTCTTTCTTCGGTGGTGGTATTGTAACCTTCTGCGTACACTATTTCTGTACCAGCCTTAACTGGCAGTTCTGCTATTCCTATGGTATTGCTCTCTATCATAAAGTCCGCATCGCTGGATGGATCGAAGCTATCGTCAAATACGATTGTTTCATCCGAAGGGTCACGGTATTCGATTATTGGGTATTTCTTTATGCCGAAATTCAGGTTACGCAAAGCTAGTGTGCCGCCACTGCCCGCAGGCCAATACCCTTGGGTCGACTTGCCACCCAAAGAAGTGACAGTGAACATAGGTGTGTTATCAGGCTCTGTATCTCCAAACGCCATGGAAGCACCATAATATATTGGTTCAACGCCTGAATTCCCGCGGGCTTCAGGGTCGAAGAAAGATCTTATTATGCGCTCTTTCCACTCACGGTATGCCTTGTCTCCTGACCGTATTGTCTCGACAGCTTCAGCTATCTGCCTATCGCGTACTCCACTATCGCCATATTTCTCTTGTAAGAATTGTCGATAGTTTTCTTCACCGCCCTGCTCTTCATTTTCAGAGATGGCGAATCCGTACTGCCGCGCCCGTTGGTCGTCGTCGAACTGTATCCGACTAGCCTCGGCTCCTAATGCAGAAGCACCAGAGATACACGCTATACCTAGTAGTCCTGCGCCAAGCTTCTTCAACTTAGGAAAGGGTTTCCGTAGAGAATACGATCGCTCTCGGCGTTTCGTTTGTGCTATGGTGTCTTTCGCCACTCGTGCATGGAGCGATTGTGGCAGAGTGTTGTGGTGAAGCTGTTGCTGAGTACGAGCGCTTTGTATAGTCGCGGCCGTGTCGTCCAAGAGTAGCAGGTAGAGTGCGGCCAGCTGGTCCTGCCGAGCCCCAGCCTGTGAGTCATCGGTGCCGATGCGCTGTAATAGTTCTTCTAGTGATGGTGCTTTGAGATGTCGTAAGATAGCCACTCGCTCACCCGTCTCTGTGGATTCACCAGCAACAGGATGCCTGCTATAACTCATTTGTTGTAGACGGCCTTTATGTATTTGCATGGTTGGATAAGAGCGACCACCATCACTAGTCCTTTGAGGGACTAGCTCACCGTTGATGCTTTGCTCTAGTGCATTCTTGACCGCCATCTGTAGCTGCCGCATAAGCAGTGGGTCACCGTTTTTGGCAGCATCGTAAAGCGCATTCCAGTCGCTATTTCCTATGCGAGCCAGTAATTCTTGCTTGGCATCGTGTTCGGCAAGTGCTAGTGTGCGGAGCTCGTCGGGGCTCAGCAACGCAACTAACTCTGACGCATCCGTATCAGTGAGTGCTGGACTATGCTTGCCTTCGCCCCACTTTTGTGTGCCTAAAATAGTTGAGCCGTCGTGCAGTGCACCGGCTGCTTCAAGTTGCGCTACTGTATCATCGTTCATCCATGCAGTACCAACAGCTATGGTGGCATTGTGTTGATCGGACCATTCAGACATTTTTCGCACTCGAGCAATGTCGGCTATGGAAAGTTTGTCTGTATGATCGAGCCCGTACCAACGGACTGTTGTTGATTCTTGGTGCTTTGTCACCGATCGAACGATGTCGATCGGTTCTCCCAGTTCTTCTTCTGCCTGTCGAATTGCTTCTAGTTGTTTTTGAATCTTTCGATCGGAATTGATGGAAACTATGATGCCTATCCCAGCTAATGCAATCATAGGCGGAGAGGCATAAGCCGTATAGTCGGCTATTCCTTCGAGAGTCCTGCGATTGGTCCGGAGATTATGGAAGAAGCCTGCCGTACTAGCACCGACGATACTGCCTAGTGCCACAATGCCGTACGGTAGACGATCGTAGAACTTGTGCTGCTTTACAACATCCACAATATCCCGCTCTGGCAAAGAGGCCGCGTCGTTTTCTATCAGGGGTGGATACTGTGAATACTCCATCCTTTCATTATAGCATATTTTTCTATAAAAAGCAAATAGCTACCAGTATAATTGTAGCGTTTTGCTTTTTTCGACAGCTTTTCACAAGACGCTATATCTAGTGTACCTACGCTATATGTAGCGTAGGTCTAGTACTACATACTACTAGCGATGCGCTGAATCTGCTCTGGTGATAGTGGTGCGTCGCCACTGACGGTATAGAGGATACCGTTATTTACCCAAGCGGCGTTATTGTCGTAGGTGTAAATAGTGATGCCGTTGCTGCGGGTAGTTGTATAATCATCGCCCACCTTCGGCTTGACGAAATTTTCATAGACGGCGCTGGAGTCCCAGCCAGATTTTGTTTGGTCGAGATTGAACGATCGATCAGATCCGTTCATGGCGAACCGCATACGGACCTGGCCATTGTCATAGGCAATTGGGCCAGACAAGCTGTAGCCTGTTGGTTGATATGACGGATAACTGGCATCAATACCGGCTTGTGCAGCGGCGATACGGACAGAGAGGCTTGGCATATTGAGGTAAGTAAAGTATGCGCCGACGAGCACCAGCGTAGCGCCAGCTGTGGCAAGTCGTGCAAATGACCATTTCGACTTCTTCGGACTCTTATGTCGTTTTACTTGCTCTCTGGAAGTATGACTTGGCGCAGCTTTGAGGGATGTTTCGATGGCTTCTCTTTTGAGGACATCTGAAGGCTTTGGCATAGTGTGCATAGCTTGCGGGGCTTGTTTGTGCTGCTGTTTGGCGATAGCTCGCTCAACGGTTGGGTGTGGTATGCTTGGGCGAATGTCGCTAAAGACAGCGGTGGTTTTTGGCCGCGGCGCACTCACTGGCTTTGCTGGTTCGCGGTAAAACTTGGTAATAGCTGGGGTCGTTTGGGGTGCGGCAACTGCCTGAGGGGTTGGAGCGGCTTGTGATGGGCTGGCGTAAGGATTGTGCACAAAGCGACGGTTGAGCGTTTGCGACCTCTGAGTTGACTGATGGAGAACGGTCGAGTGTGCCGTGGCGTGTTTGCTCGGTGCGGCAACTTTTTGCACGACCGGTAGACCAGTCCGTGTATCGTAGTCTCGTCCGTTGATAGTAACTATTCGTTTTTGCATGATATCCCCTCTTATTTACCCTAGATACATTCATCTTACTATAAGCACTACCTAAAAATCAATAAGCTATCGCGAGCGAAATAGTATACAATGATACTATGCACCGACCACCGAATAAAAAAGCCATGCGGTATCGTTTGACCGCACTCTATATTATCACGCCAATATTGATCCTTTTGGTGTCGGCACTCCTTATGCTGCATATTCTCGGCTATCGTTTTAACTTGAATGACCGCGAAATAACTCAAGGGGGTTTATTGCAACTCGACTCACGGCCTGCTGGTGCTACGGTAACGGTAGATAGCAAAAAAATCGATGGCAGAACGCCAAATCGGACTGATTTATCTTCGGGATTACATACGGTGATGATGCAACTCGATGGCTATCGACCGTGGCAAAAAACGGTCAATATAGACCCGGGCAGAATATTGTGGCTCAACTATGCTCGACTCTTTCCAAAAGAACTACAAGTGGCAGAGCTGAATGAGTTTCCGCTCACTGCCGCTTCCCTTGCGGCGCGTAATGGTAAAGTGATTGCGGTCATGCCACGACCCGACCAGGCACGCATAACCCTTCTGAAAATTCAGGGCGATACGGTGAAGCCGACAGAATTGGATTTGCCAGAGGATCTGTATGCCGATAAAGCCAAGAGCTCATTCCAAATGGTTGCATGGAGTGAAGATGGTCGATATATACTCATGAAGCATCGATACACAAATGGCTCAGAGTGGCTGAGTATTGACACTGAAGCAATCGACCAATCAGTGAATGCAACAAATATCGCTGGCCAGGCCATATCGCAGGTTGACTTTATGGCAAAAAATCCACGGCAGCTATATGTGCTGGCGAACCAATCGGTACGAATTATCGATACCCGCTCGATGACGATCTCAGCGCCCATCATTAATGGCGTCTCAGAATTTAGCCAAAGCAGTCAAGGCATCTTAGCGTATACTTCAGTTCGTGACGCAAAAACAAATCAACGAACAGTTGGCTACTATACAAAAGGAGCTGCCAAGCCGTACCCTATTCGAACGGTGTACGACGATGGTTCGAAAGTGTTGAGAATACGAATTGGCGAATATGTGAGAAAACAGTACATTGCCTTGCAGTATGGTTCGACGGTTGAAGTTAATCTTGTAGCGTTGGGGACGAGCGACAGTACGCAAGCACTTACTCAGTCGAGTCTGGTGACTATTGCAGTGCCCGATACGACGAGTACGGTATCTTTTTCACCTGCGAATCGGTTTGTTCTCATGGTGCATCAGGGAGGATTCATGACCTACGACCTCGAACTGGGGGCGCTTGCGAGCACACCTTTAAGAGGGCTCGACAAAACCTACCAGCTTGATTGGCTCGATGGAGCGATGCTATGGAGCGATCGAGGGGGTGAAATCGTGACTTATGAATTTGATGGCAATAATATCCAGGAGATAACGCCAGTTGCTACCGGTCAAGCGGTAGTGTTATCGAACAACCAAAAGTCTCTCTATGGGTTTCGACAAGTTGATGGTGTTTTGCGACTTGTTCAAGTTAGCTTGATCGCCAGCTAAAAACCGAGTGCTGACCCTATTTTTTCAAAGACAGTTTGCCCTTTTCCTGGCATTTCGGCTTCGGCCGTTTCTACGGGCTCAACTTCGCTCGGCTTTGCTTCGGCTGGGCTGGGGCTGATTTGCTCAGCGGTAACGAGGAGTCGCTTATCGGCCGTACCGAGTGGCGTACAGGTGATAAGGGTGACTTCTGGTTTGTCGGTCTTGTAAGTGAGCGAAGCGACATTATCTGGCATAACAATTCTTTTTTTGGTAACGGTGTAGGCATATCGAACACCTTCGTAGTTGATGAAGAAGGTATCTCCTACCGTAAGGCGATCGAGCCGCGCAAATACAAATTTATGCTCGCCAGTTTCGGTCCAGTCGTTACTTGAGTGCCCCGATAGAACGGTGTTGCCTACCTGCCCTGGCTTGCTGTTCGCTCCTGGTATGCCAAACCATGCCACTCCTTTTTCCATGGCTTTCATCTGTGAATCGTGATCTGGCTTAGTGTTCCAGACGACTGGCACATCGACGCCAATTTTCGGGATGATTAGTCGAGGGTCTGGGCCAACATCGATACTTTCGGTTGGGTCGACAATGAGATTCGTAGGGTCTGAGCCCGCAGGTTCGATATAGGCATGATATGCGGCGAGTGCGACCGAGTTGTATTGCAGCACGGCAAATACCAGCATGACCATGCATGCAGCAAAAATAGGTCTGAAGTGGCGGCTTTTGCGGACTTCGGTTGCTTTTTTTTGAACGGTCTGCCGGAGTTTTGAGCGCAAGTCCGTCAAAGCTTCTTCTGGCGTTTGTTCACTGGCTTTTTGCTCGTATTCTTTCAGTCTGGCATCTTTCTCACTGACGATCTGTTGAGCTTGCTGCATATGGCCAGCATAGTAACGATAAAAATACTGCTGGTAATAATTTTGCCAAGAACTATGATATTTTTTCCAGGCATCTGGATCGACTTGCGGCTGTTTGTCGCCAAGAGTTTTGTCATAGATGGCAGCTGCTTGTTGTTCTGGCTGGGGTGTGGGGGTGGACTGAGGTGGTGGTAGTGCGGAGCCGCTGGTTGTTGGGCCTTGGTTATCTGTTACTGCTGGTTGTGGCACGGGCATTTGGTGATGCGGGTCTTGGCTGTAGAGCTGATCGATGTGCCCTCTGGTCATATCGGCCACAGCCGCCTGCGAAACCGCATGCCGCTGGGCAGTCGAAACAGCACCCGCTGCGCGCGAGCGAGTATATGGATGAACTGAGGGGCGATTATTTGGCTGCATACGAAATTTCTACTTATATCTAAGTATACAATATCTGGCGATTTTGCGACAGCATAAGCAGTTTTTTACATGAACTCTATCGCCTAATGTGCGCCGTCGATAGAGATTGCCACCGTCAGCATGACGGCCAGAATACATATAAAAAGAGACGCGGCCCAAGCTGTGCAGCAAGAGCGGCGCCTCTTATCTATCAATATGGCAAACTACTTATGAAAAATCAAGCATTCGCCGTCAAATCTGACGATTGCAATAAGACCTCTCCATTTACCCAGATCACTTTTTTTAAGCGTGGATCGCTCACCGTTTCGCCTATGTGTAATTTGGGTTTTGCTGCGCGAAGCGATAGAAAAAGAGGGGTGATTTTTGTTTAATTTTGAATAAAACGCTTGCGTTTTACAGCATTTTATGCTACAATAAGTCTTATAGTGGAACGACCGGAATCTACATCTGTACTAGGCCAAATGCATGTTCGTGGTCAATACGAAAGACTGCCGACAGATACGGCTCATCTTGCATCTGAGCTATCAGCTCCCCAAGATGTTGCTCGGCTCGCACGAGATTTTGACGATGGCGTTACGCCACTGCGTGATGTGGGCAGGATGTTCACGGCACAGCGGACGGCAATCCTTGAGGCGTATCAAGCCGGTACTGTTGGTGATATTGCCACTACTTATCCAGAGATACTTTCTAGGCCTGTACAAAACCTACACGAACGAGTTGCGTCAGGACCTCAAGACCAGCCGATCGGCCATAACTTCTTTGTAAACGCTACTGGCTTTCTTGACGCTCGCTTGCCTTGGGCAAGACAATTTGATGAACTATTGCGTCGTCGCACAGGTGCTTCAATATATGACATAGCCGGGTCAAATGACAGCGTAGGCAAAGACCGCCTTTTGGCTGCCATTACTGAAAACCCAGACACAGAACTCATGACAACGCTTGCTGTGTATTTGGCTGGCCGCTCTCTTGAGGGCGAAAAATACCTGAAGCAACAGTATGGTGAAGTATTAGAGCGTGCCAAAGGTAATGTTTACGCGACCACGCAAAGAATTGGCGCAACAACCGGTCTCGGCATTGATATGCTGGAGCGTGCAGCAGGACAGCTACAACGATCAACCTTCGGCAGTTTTGACCACTTGGAAGGCTTGGTAACTTCAGACAATAGCGGTGCTGCTGGTGATTATCGAATAGGCTCATTGCGCGTAGAAGTACAATTTGACGGTAGTGTTCGCTCGGCAAGATTACGCAGCGGTTCAGACGCTTATCATGTCGTAGCACATGAGTTGCATCATGCTGGTTCGGCTCAGACGCAAGAAAATTATCGTTGTGGGCTTCAGATAAATGGCGAGGGGCTAGAAGCAAACGAGGGCATGACGGAATACCTTGCGCAACTATCGGTTGGTAGCCCTGGTATTGAGCGACTGGCAGACGGCAGCATGCGCATTCGACAAGATGTGCCGTATAGAGTGCCTGTGTTTGCCGTGCTTGCGCTTCATGAGCAATTCAAAGCTGGCAAGAATAATCACTTTGCTGTACTCTTTAACGCCTACCATGGAGATGTGCGCGGGCAAGCGCAACTTGAACAAGCTCTCGACGCCTTTTACAGACATGATGTTGCCATATCTGGTCAATTAAGTAGATAGCTGCTCCAAAAAATTAAAACAAATTTTTTTCTTTGGGCGAGCAACGCCCGCGCCTTGTATTCTTTAGTATTTTTTCGCAAAACGCTAGAAAAAACCGCCCCAGAGGGCGGCAATTTCCCGAAAAGTTCGTTTTTGGTACCGCGAGCCGGACTTGAACCGGCACGAGCGTAATGCTCAAGGGATTTTGAGTCCCTCATGTCTACCAATTCCATCACCGCGGCATAGGTATTTGTGCAAGATGTATTATAGCATAGAGTCACGAAGTGATATATATTTTGAGCGGCAATATGGGGTGAACGGGTATCGAAATTGACAAATACCCATGAAGTATGATATAATGAAAAGATGAGTCAGGAATCTTTGAGGGGGCGTGAACTTGATCGCTCACCATCCCCTATCGAGTAGCTGGTTAAGAATGGGTTTATGGATGAGTTGGGTAATTTGACCGATGAAGCGAAGTTGGCAATTCGTCGTGCAGGTAAGAACCTCGAGATATATACCTTGGGAGGCTTGGTGTTTCGCGAAGAAGAGAACAGTTATCTCCGCCGCTATGATGGTCCTTGGATCTCAAATAAGAAGTTAACTTTCTTTGACAACTCCACTCTCGTTGCTATAGTTGGACAGTGGCGAGGCGAGATCGAGGCGGCAAAGGACGGTGAGCAAACCTTACCAGGGCGCTATGGTTTGCACCGCATTATTGCACTGGGCACAGGAGCTGTTATTTGTGGATTGGCGGGGGCTAATTCTCATTTGGCGAGCGGCGGTAGTATTTGGCCGGCACTTGTTACGGGGACGGCGGGAGTTCTGGGCGGGATGCTTATTGAAGAGCAGGCTCGCCCATCGCATATCCGAGATCCTGCCTTGTGGGCCAAGGAACAAGCTGTTATGGTGTATGAGTTGGCGAAGTGCAATGTATTGAGTGAGTTGAGTGTGGGTAGCATCTGCAACCCCAATAGGTCAATCACTCCAGTGACAGAATCTGACTATAAGGTTCAACCCCGAATCGGGGAAGGAACTGCCTTCGGGGGGACCAATAAACGAATACTCTGCAGAGAAGCTTGGGGTTGAATTGGGCTTGAGTGAGTATGGCCGTTTTTCTAATTTGGTTACGATGTTGTCTCTGTCTGTAGGTCCGCATGAGATGTGGGAGCCATTGCGTGATCTGCTACATGCTCGTGAACAGGCAAAACAAGAAGAAGATGAACTAAACAAGCACATGCATGCAGCAGAAACTCGGAAAAATATGGGTGCGGACAATGAGGGTGTTTCTATATTACTCGGCGCAACTGTTGACGACTCAAATGGCATGACTCAGCAGCAAGAGGGCCCGTTCGTACATGGTCCTGATCCTCACGACTATAAGTTTCTAGGAAAAATAGCAAGATCTTTGAGATTTTCGAAACAACATGGCGTAAAAAATGATGGGCTATCTCATGGGTTGGTGGATGAATCTGTGCCTAACTCACTTCAAGCAATAGAGCAGAAATATCAGCAGGCTTGGATTGATTTTATTGATACGATTGCTCCTATCTATAATCAACATAAGGTAGACAGCGAGCAATCTGCACTGGCTAAAAGATGGGCTAAGATCGAAGCGGAGCTCGTGAGAGTCGAGGAGGACGAGCTTTATACTGGTGCTTTTCTCGACAGTCTACGAGAGGCTCTTGGCAAGCACTCAGAACCGAGTGAAGAAATACTAAGTACAGCAGAAAGTGCCATTCGTTTTATCGGAGCAATTCCTGAAATGCTTCCAGGTAGCGGTGTGTATGAGATTTATGCGGCGTTTCATGATAAATACAAAAATATCGGCATAGCTACTTTAGGTGATTTCCAGAAAAAACACCCCACGATTGATGTAAATATTCCATCGTGACCTATTGCGAATCAGTGAGGCTTGTCGCAATAGCCTCCAATTTTTGACTAGGTGACCAAAGAAGATAGCTCGCGATGCGAGTAGCGGTGTCGCCTCGCCAAATACGCATAGGATTATCCCAGGCTTGAGTAACTACCTGTCCATTATCGGCAATGATGATGTGGTCTTGGTGGAGTGTGACGATGGTGACGGGATATGAAATGGTGAATTTGTGCAGTGCTTCGACAAGTTGCAGCAACTGCATGCTAAATACCAGAATCTTTGGGTAGTAGACTGCTTGAAACAGCTTTTGCACTTGTGCAAAGCTAGCGACTAGTACGGTTTGTTCTCGCTCGACGATGGCTTTGGTATCGTTCTTGATGAGATCGATGGCATCGCGAGTCATAACCACCAACGCATCCGACTTTTGAAGAACGGTTTCGTAGCATATAGCAGTCTGGCTATTCCTGCCAGCATCGCCGATGAACAGCGAGGTATCTGCCCAGGCAAGGCTCGCCAGCATATCGTTTGTCGCCTCGCTTGAAACGCCGCCGCTCTGCGTGCTGGCAACATACAGAGTGTTGGGGATGGTTTTTGGAATAATGGGCTTTAGGGCTGAAGGCAATACGACACGAATTGCACCGACACCAAGCTCGCTGGCTATGCTATATGCTTCGGCGACCCCTGCGAAGCCGAGTTTGTTGCCGCCGATGATAGCAAGGTTACCAGCTTGGTCACGGCGCTCTGGTTTATTCCATAGCATAGCGGGAAAGAGTGGTTGATTGGGCTGTTGCTTTTGCCAATAGGGGTAATCTTGCATATGACTCTACTATAAAAGAATTATGGTTTTTTCTCAAGGATCGATGGTACAACTTGGTCGAGTACTAGCCCTTCCCTGTCGAGATATGTTGCGAGCCGTTTGCCAACGAAACGAAAATGCCATGATTCGTGCGATACTCCTGTGATGGCGACTTTATCTTCTGGGTATCGTACAATAAATCCGTATTGCGGGGCGTGTGTGGCTAGCCACTGGGCGGTAGGTTCACCAAGGTTACAGTTGGAAAAATTTGCTTTGCAAGCTGGCGTGTAGCTTGATAAATCGACGGCTAGTCCAAGCTGATGTTCGCTATGACCTGGTGTGGCGATAAATTCGTTGGCCCAGGCGGCGCCATATTCGGCTACGGACGATTCTAGTAGTTCTTGCTGGTCACTACTGGAACGAAAACTACTCGTGACGATAATGGGATATCCGGCTTTTTCGGCAGCATGTGCGAGCTCGGCAAGCTGCTTGTTGGCGGCCGTTTGTAAGCGGTTATCGATGATCCAATCTCCGTACGGAATACTGAGCGTTTCGAGACTTTTTGGGGTAAATCCTATGTCTATCGGTGCTGTTTTGGAGACCAATTGCCATTGACCGCCATTTTCAAGCCATCGCCAAGTTGGTACTACTAGGCCATATCGAGCGTCTTCTGGATGAACGATTGTAGCATATGGCAGTGGTTGATTAGCCATATCTTGATAGTGTTTGTCGATAGTATCGCCAAGAGTGCCCAATGCGCCAACAAACCAGCAAACAAACACTGCATAGCTTGCTAGTGCTACCGCTATCGCCAATCTCACCTTCATGACAATAGTATATACCACTTACGGCAATTTTGTTACACTAATGATATGAAGCTTCGTAGGAATAGTCGAGGTATGCGGTGGCTTATCATCGTGCTTGTTTTGGCTGCCGCGATAGTGGTGACTTATAGTGTGCTGAGTAAGCAAAACTCTCGTACGCCTGAGGAAAAAACTGACCAGCAAGCAAATATACCAAAAGAACATGAACCCCAGTCTGAGCCGTCACTACAGTTTGCGGCCATGGGTGATATGCTAGCGCATGATTCGGTGGTCAACCAAGCAAAAACTGCCAGCAGCTATGATTTTTTGCCGTACTTTGCCAGCATTCGGCAATTATATAAAGACAGCGAGGTTGTATTTTGCAATCCTGAAACACCAGCGGCAGGATCTGAATTTGGCATAAGCGGCTATCCGACATTCAATGCTCCGCTAGAGTTTTCGCGCGACCTGAGTGAAGCTGGCTGCAATCTTATAAATTTTGCCAATAATCACATTGCTGATAAGGGCGCCGCTGCCCTTAAAGCGACGCTCGACGCCTGGGATAAGTTGCAACCACTTGCTATAACAGGGGCAAATCGCACGCAGGCCGAGCAAAATACTGTTCGTTATTTCGAAAAAAATGGGCTCAAAGTAGCATTTGTGGCGTTCGCCGATTTTAGCAATGCTCCCTTGCCGCATTCTTATAGCGTCAATTTGTATCATGACGAAACGGTGGTGACGCAATTGCTCACGGAAGCTCGTAAAAATGCCGACGCTGTGGTAGTGTCGGCGCACTGGGGTACTGAAGATTCGCATGAGGTCAATCAAGACCAGAAAGAGGCGGCTCGTTTGTTTTCTCGCCTGGGAGCCGATGTTGTCATCGGTACTGGTCCGCATGTATTGCAGGGCACGGAGATGATCACTCGTGATGATGGGCAGTCGACTTTGGTGTGGTATTCGATTGGCAATATGCTTTCGAGCCAATTGCAAGTCGATCAGCTAACAGGTGGTATCGCCAAGTTTACGCTCACGAAAAAAGAAGGAAAAATGACCATCTCGGATATCGTTTTTGAGCCAACACTCATGAGCTATGAATGGTCGGCGGCCGATAAAGCAGCCGATAGATTAGATAAACGGTCCAATCTCAAGCTACAACCACTGCGAACTGCAAAGGAAGAAGCAGTACTCTTTGGCGTGACAGTTGAAGAGCGATATAGCAAAGTACGCCAGTGGCTTGGTGGTTCTGCTGGGGTCAAGATTCTTTAGTCATATATGGCCATGCTTCATCGAGCGTGAGACCAGATTCGTAGAGTGCTGTCGCGAGATTTTTGCCAACGAAACGAAAATGCCACGGTTCGTAAATGAAATCGGTAATGCCGTTTTTATCTTTAGGATAGCGCAAAATGAATCCGTATACATGAGCGTGAGTTGCTAACCATTTGCCCGCAGGTGTATCGCCGAAACACTCTTCGAGGTAGCATTTCATATCGCGAGTTGATAAGTCCATGACGAGGCCTGTTTGATGTTCGCTGTAGCCCGGCTTGGTGCTAAAAGTGTCGGCAGCTTCTTGTCCGTAGGTGTTGCTGTAGTTTGTGTAATACAAGTTTTGCAAGTCACGGCTTCTGAAGCCGCTGCCAATGATGAGATCGAACCCCTCCTTTTTGGCATCAGCAAATAGTTGCTCGGCATACGGGGCAATATCCGAGCGAATAGATCGTTCGTCGTTACTTTTGTCGGTTCGGGAATGTTCTGCAAATAGGGTGAGTTCTGCTGGCCGATAATTCGAGTTTGTCAGCGGGTGGCTTTTGTTGACTAAACGCCAGATATGATCGTCTGCCGTGTAGTCGCCCGTCATTTTCTCGATGGGTATTGCACCCGGCAATTCAAGTTTATTCGTGGCTGGTTCTACTGCCTTTTGGACTGGTGCTTCTTGCGCTACTTCAGGAGCCTTCTTCTTGCTTTTTTCACTACTGAACTGATGAGATATAAGAGCAATGACACCGATAGTTATGACAAAGACAACGACAATAGCGATGAATAACGCCAGATGATTGGTCGACTTACGAATACGCATGGGCGCTACCGCTCCCCTATTTCAATACTGACCGGGCAATGATCTGAGCCCATTTGCTCGGCATGGATGCGTGGTCGTTTCACTCTATCGGCGATAGCACTACTTGCCAGCCAATAATCGATCCGCCAGCCGACATTGCGTGCCCTTGCATTTGCCCAGTGCGTCCACCAAGAATACGCCTCAGTCTTGTCTGGGTATGCCTGCCGAAAAGTATCCACGAAGCCTGCATGAAGAAATTGTTGAAATCCACTCCGTTCTTCATCGGTAAAACCATGTTTTCCGATATTCGCTTTAGGATTCGCCAAGTCAATATCTTGGTGGGCAACATTGAGGTCGCCGCAAAAGAGCACTGGCTTCACTTTTTCGAGCTCCTTGACATGCTCTAGAAATGCTGGATCCCACTGCTTGTGGCGCAAGCCGAGTCGTGACAAATCGCCCTTAGAATTTGGCGTATATACAGTGACTATCCAAAAATCATCGAACTCCGCAGAAATCACCCTCCCCTCCTTGGTGGGATCGCCATAGCCGTCTGCTATCAGGCCATATTTCGCAGCGATTGCGTCAACGAAGCCGTATAACACTGAGAGCGGCTTTACTTTAGTAAAGATGGCAGTGCCGCTATAGCCTGCCTTATCGGCACTATTCCAAAACTCTTCGTATTGTGGCATGTCTATGACCGCTTGGCCTTGCTTGGCTTTGGTTTCTTGCAGGCATATGATATCGGGGTCGTAGGTCTCGACGAACTTCGAAAATTCACCTTTATTGATGACAGCACGAATTCCGTTTACATTCCAAGAAAAGAGTTTCATGAGGCATTTTCGAGTTTGGTAACGCGGCGGTCAAGAAGGCGAAGATCGGCGTTGGTGTCTTTGACGGCTTGTTTGATGATTTTAATATCTGTTTTTAGCTCGGCGATATCTTCTTTCATGGCTGGTATGTATTGGACTTGCTCCTGCATACCAACAACGATTTCAAACACCGCTTGTATTTGCCCGCGCATTTCCTCTAAGATGACATTTGTATATCGATCTTCATTCATATACATATTGTAGCATATAGTTCTATGGTATAGTGAGATGGATGAACACACCACGCTACCGATATCCAGAGCCGCTTACAACACCAAAACTCATCACTATTCAAGGTCAAGCCAGGGGTGGAAAAGGCAGCCTCGCCCGTGCACTGCAGACCTCGCTTGAACAAGATTTTCGGGTGTACACTATCGACCAAGGACTAAAATTTCGGGTGTTTGCTCGTATGGCTATCGACCAAGGATTTGACTATGAAAATACCGATGCTATACAGGATTTCGTGCTGAACGCAGATCATCAGGCGGAAGTCGTCGAGCGGTTACTCGCGGGTGCGAATATGCCAGACGATGAGTTCAAAGATACCTATTATCAGCATAAAGTTTCAAATGTTTCTGGTATGTTTGGTAAAGTGTCGGCAACGCATGATGTGGTGATCGACCTGCTATTTAAAGAAGTCCAGGCGGCAGTTGGTCTGTACGATGTCATCATGATAGATGGTCGTGCCATGCAAAAATATGGAGATCGGTTGGCGGCAGATGGTGTTGTAGATCACATTCTGGCTATCGATGTGGTGTGTGAACCACTGGTGGCTGCTCGAAGAGTGACGCAGCTTTTTGCGCCTGTCGAGGAACTGTCGAATGAAGACCTCATTCGTCTTATTTATACCACCGAAGATATTTCGCGTCGCAATAGTTCCGACGCGAGGCGCAAGCGCGACCCATCAGTCTTCCTTCATGAGGCATTTGAGCTCGATGTATTGCGACCAATTGAGTCGGACGAGCAATTCGATAAAATGTCTGCCAAGGCGGCTGAAGTAGGTGTGCTATCCATCGACAATTCTTTCACTCGCACTCTTGAACAATTTACCGAACCGAGCATTCGTCTCATTCGATCAGTCATCGAGCGATCATTGGCTATATAGAAGGAGCTATTGATGAATCTTAAAAAAACCCAACCCAAAAAAATTCGCGTTAACCTTATTTCTGAGAGTGAATTTACAGTGCAAGGCCATGGCGTTCACACTGCGTTTGTAGAAATGAAACGAGCACTTTCGGAGCATAGTGCCATAGAGCTCTCAGTGAATTCAAAGCAACGCGATTTTGACATCGTGCATGTCCATACTGTTGGGTTATTCTCTCTTCGTCGATTACTATCGGCTAAAGGCAAAAAAGTCATCACTGCTCATCTGGTTCCCGATAGCTTTATCGGCTCATTACGGGGTGCTATATATTGGAAACCCCTTGCTCGGCTCTGGCTGAAGCTATTCTATCGTCAGGGTGATTTGGTAGTTGGCTGTTCGGCTATGGTGCGCGATGAGCTACATGACGATATGGGTCTTCAGCATGTCGATCTGCTCTATAACACGATTGATATGCGTCGATATGATGCAACGCCAGCCGAACGAGTTGCTGCTAGAAAAAAACTTGGTTTGGACAAAAACGACTTCGTAGTGGTTGGTAACGGACAGGTCCAGCCCAGGAAGCGGCTTGACACTTTTTTTGCCATCGCGAAAGCTATGCCTGATGCGAAATTCTTTTGGGTGGGAGGTACGCCATTTGGTAAGATCGGTGCTGAATATGAAAAAATGCAAAAACTAGTAAAAGAAGCACCAGAGAATGTCACCATGACAGGGCTTATACCTCTTGAGGAAGTTCGTGATTATTATACGGTAGCTGATACATTCGTACTCCCTGCGAGCCAAGAAAATCATCCCATGTGCGTGTTAGAGGCGGCTGGCGCAAATTTGCCGATTGTCTTGAGAGATATTCCACAGTACAGCGACTCTTTTAAGGGCCACGCGATAATGGCTTCGACTGATACAGAATTCGTGAGTGCCGTGCGAAACATTAGAAATGATGCGGCGTTTCGTGAAGAAGCACTTGCTGGCTCCAGGCGTATTCGTGACCGTTTCGATAGTCGTCATGGCGCTGAACTGGCAGTTGCTTTTTATCGGCAGCTTCTCGAAAAATAAGAAGCCTATGCTCGTGATACAATAGGAGAGGCTTATGCGTATTGGATTATTTACCGACACCTATCGACCATCTATCAATGGCATCGTTTTTGTTGTCGAGTCGCTGAAGCGAGAGCTTGAAGCGCTTGGTCACGAAGTGTTTATCGTCTGCCCCGCAAAATCTATCATGCCAAATAAACATGCTGAAGCTCTCGACGAAGACGACTATATCATCCGTCTTCCTTCTATTAAAGGAGCTTTTTTTGATGATTATGATACCTCTATTTTTTTCCCGCCAAAAGTTCAGGCGAATATAAAAAAGCTCGAGCTTGATATTATCCATATTTTTACGCCGTCACAAATTGGTCTTGCTGGCGTGCGGGCTGCCAAAAAGAATGATATTCCCTTAGTGATCCAGCATTGTACTGATATGTACGAATTTGCCGAGCACTACCCTGCTGTCTTACCCGGAGTATTGGCACTCGCTGGCGTGGTATTTCCTATGTCGGTCAAACTTGATGGTCGAGAATTGTTAGAAATTGTGAAGTTACATCGTCCGCGACGGGGAGTTACGCGGTGGAACAGAGATATTATCGAAAAGGTCATCACTATGCTGTATTCAAAAGCCGATGCAGTTATCGCGCTCAGTCGCAAAAGTGCTGAGCAGCTCGATTCTTGGCAAGATGAAGAATACAATTACCCCATTGATATTTTGCCGAATGGCGTCGATGCCCTGCCTCGCCCGACCAAGCAGCAAGTTGCGGCATTTCGCGAGCTATGGGGGCTGAATGATACAGATGAAGTCTTTGGATTTGTGGGTCGGCTCGGTGAAGAGAAAAACTTACCAATTCTCATAGAAGCCTTCGATGATTATATCGCAGAGGCTCGACCACGATCAAAATTGCTTTTTGTTGGTGATTTTGAATATAAGGAAACGCTAGAAGAGATGGCGGCAGCGACGCACTATGCAGATAGGATTATTTTCACCGGAGCTTTGCCTCGTGAGGAGCTGGGCGTTGCCTATGCGGTACTCGATATTTTTTGTTTTCCTTCGCTCAAAGACACGCAAGGCTGGGTCTTACACGAGGCTGCTCAAGCGAAGAGACCGATTGTGCTGATTGACCAAAAAGTATCAGAGGTAGCGGTGAACGGCGAAAGCGGTATATTTGTCGAAGATACGCCAAGAAGTATGGCCGACGGCGTCATCGAGCTACTAGAAGACCCCAAAAAAAGACGACAATATGGCGAAACAGCCAAAAAAATAGCCTCAAAGTATACCGAGAAACGCCAAGTTGCGAAGCTCGAAAAACTCTATCGGCGCATCATCGACGAGAGATAGACCGCTTAGCTTCGCGATCTTGGTCGCGGCGCTTGATGGTCTCTCGTTTGTCGTAGCGTTTTTTGCCCTTGCCGAGTGCGATGACAATCTTTATATATTTCCCGTTTGTGAGCAGTTTTGTTGGGACAATCGTCATGCCTTGTTGTTTGGCAGCCATACAATGTTCAATCTGGCGGCGGCTGGCGAGCAATTTACGAGCACTGGTGTCGACTGTGCGAGCGTTCGCCTGCCCCTTCAGGTTGAGCCGCAGCGAAAAACTGGTGTTATTGAGCCATAGCTCGCCGTTTCGTATACTTACAAAAGCGCCCTTCAGCTGGACATGCCCGTCTCTGGCGGCGCGTACTTCCTGCCCTGTCAGTATGAGTCCAGCGACAATTTCTTCACCCAATTGATAGTCGAACCGCGCTCGGCGGTTGACTATTTGGCTCGGTCTGGCTGTTTTTGCTTTGGGATTTTTGGACATAGTCCAATTATATCAGATGGAGGTAAAACCTATGCAGAGAGAGTGCCAAGGTATTGCTTGGTTTCTTCTTCTACGAGCTTTTCTGCCGCATCATTCACGGCGATTCTATTGAAACTAGGATTGTTGTAGTCAATTCTGTCGCGGTATGCCAGTGCTCTGTCGCAAGTAATGAAGTCGCCGTTCATTGCCGCGTTGAAATAGAGATAATGCGCTAGTTCTCCAAATGCCTGTATGCCTTCTATATCTTCGATGGACATTGCTGGGTGATCTATGTCGTGCCCTAAGTCTCGAAGCGCATCGGCTTCGCTTTGTATCACTTCTGGTTTCATGCAATCAAATTCGTTCATATTTACATAATAGCACACAATTGACAAAAAAGCAATAGTTTTATAAAAAATCAGCAAAATAAAGCGGTAGTTTGCTATACTAGACTAATGTTAGTTGATATTTCTGTAACCGAAAAGAGTTTTGGCGATAAGTCTTTGATGAAAGATATCAAATTTTCGGTAAACGAGGGCGAAAAGGTGGGGGTGATTGGGCGGAATGGCGTGGGAAAGTCGACACTATTCGGTATACTAGCTGGTCTTGACCACGATTTTACGGGCGAAATTATTTATCGGCGCGGCGTGACAGTGGTCAGTACTGCCCAGGAACATCATGGCCTGGGTGATCAGACGGTGATGAGCTATATTTTGAACGGTCTGCCGGAATATGCCAAGCTCAAAACTATTATCGACACCTACCCCGACACGATGGGTGAAAATCTCACAATGATCCATGAATACACTGAGGCGCTTGAGCGGTTTAGCGCCAAAGATTTTTACTGGATAGAAGAAAAAATCCAGCAAGAACTGAGCAATTTTCAGTTGAGTGGATTGGCAGAGCGACCGCTGGCATCACTAAGTGGCGGGCAGAAACGATTGGTTGAAATTGTGAAAATCATGCATAGCGATGCTCATTTGGCACTCATCGACGAACCGACGAACCACATGGATTTTGTGGCTAAACAGCAGTTTATAGATTGGCTAAAAGCAAGTCATGACCAAGCGATGCTGGTGATCACGCACGATCGTGATGTGTTGCGAGAGGTTGATAGAATTGTTGAGCTAAAAGATGGCGGCTCCATCAGTTTCAAAGGCAATTATGACGCGTATTTGCGGCAAAATACCAGTTCGACCAGCGCTGCTATGACGGAATACGAGATGATTGAACGGCGGAAAGCCAATTTGCGTGATAAGGTAGTACAATTTCGCCGCCTCAAAGAAAAAGCTCGCGACCCTGGTACGATTCAGCAGTTTAAGCGGCGCGAAAATCAGGCGGCGGTAGAGTTGGCTGAACTCGAAAAAACCGAAAAACCATCGTTTTGGATCGATAAAGATTCGGTGGGATCGCTGAATTATAAGGTGGCCGAAAAGTACGATAAGTTCAAGGCGCGAAATATTCGCATGATGGTTAAGGACAACAAAAGCCGGTCGCATCGTGTATTGGTGCGAGCGGAGAATCTAGCGCTTGGATATGGTGATACTCTTTTGTTTGAGGGTGTGCATATGGACCTTCGTGAGGGCGAGGCGGTTGAGCTACATGGGCGAAATGGTGCCGGGAAGACAACGCTGATACGGGCGTTGTTAGGGGGTGATGGTAGCACTGTCGAGCTGCCTGCTAACACCAGTAGAATAACAGTCTTTGATGGCGAGCTCTTTCTCGACCCTCAAGCAAGAGTGGGTATATATGAGCAGGAAATCGACGAGAAATATCTCGATAAGCCGCTTGGTGAAGCGATTGAGCGGCTGTATCTTGACCAGAGGTTGCCGATATCAGCTACCAAGGTACGGCAGCTCGCGAGCGACTACCTATTTGAGCTTTCCGACCTTGAAACTCCCCTATCTCGCCTGAGTGGCGGCCAAAAATCACGATTCCAGCTCATCAAGATGCTTGCGAATGATCCGCAGTTGCTTATTCTTGATGAGCCGACAAACCACCTCGACCTACCCAGTATCGAAGAGCTAGAGGCAGCGCTGCAAAAATATGGCGGCGCGATATTGTTTGTGAGTCACGACAATTATTTCCGGGAAAAAATGCGTGGTACGGTGGTAAAAATTGGTGCGTGAAATAGATGCTTATGCTATAATCTAGTCTAGAATGGCAGTTTCAAGAGGTTCGTTTGGTAAAGGTTTTGCGCTTCCGAGCGTACTGATCGCTAGTGTCGTAGCTATGATGGTTCTAATGGCTGCGTTATCTTCGACAGCTGGTATACAATCATCTCTCAGTCAGCAGTATTACGATAAACTTGCTCGTGAGGCCGCTGAGAGCGGTACTGCTATGGCGGAAGAATGTCTTGAGCGAAACAACTATGTTGTTACCTGGACAAATGCTAAGCCACTTACTCCAAAGACTAATTGTGATGGCGATCCTGTAACGACCTATCCAGAAAATTTACTCGATGAGCCAAATCTGAAGGTTTCATTTAGCGTGAAGGCTCCTACGAACTCTTCAGACAACAAGTTCCTTCTCGTATCGCAAGGTATCACAAAGCTAGTTCGCGAGAGTGATGGCGGCGAATGGCGTACTTTTCTGTATGATGGTAGGAGCCTTGTAGGCGGACAGATTAGCTTTAGAACCCTCGCCTTTGGCTACACTATTGCGGGAGGATCCTTTTTTGGTACGGTATATCCAGACGGTAGAGTAGCCGCTGTCGGCGCCAATAGTTATGGCCAACTAGGCAATGGTACAACCACTGCCAGCACTCAGTTGACTTTCTTCGATCTACCGAATGGCGAAAAAGGATCCAGTATCTATAGTAGCTATCTATCTCTTGGTCGAGGTATGTTTGTTATTACGGAAAAAGGTGACTTGTATGGTGCAGGTAAAAATAGCTACGGCGAGTTGGGCAATACGCCGATAATAGATGCTCGATCTGCTCCTCTAAAGTTCAATCTACCAGCAGGAGTGAAAGCAAAGTTTGTATCGATGCTCATAGGTTCTACCTTTGTCTTGGGGGACGATAATAATATCTATGCTGCCGGAAGATGTGCAAGTGGCCAGTTGGGTATCAATAATTCTGGTTGTAGCTATCAGTCTACACCACAAAGAGTTTTGTTGCCAACACCGAGTACGAATAATCTGAACACGATTCCTGACCCTGTATCAAGAAATATTCAAGCTGATAATATTGTTGCCGATAGGGCTTCGGTATTTATTCGTATGAAGGGCGGAGCTGTATATGGATGGGGAAATAATGACTATGGTCAACTAGGCAATGGCACAACTACAAGTCAAGACACTCCTGTAAAAGTGGGTCCTTTTGGTGATAATAGTGCCCCAAGGGCGACTCAGCTGGCATTTGATGGA
The DNA here is from genome assembly GCA_937858705.1 of uncultured Candidatus Saccharibacteria bacterium. Lineage (GTDB taxonomy): Bacteria > Patescibacteriota > Saccharimonadia > Saccharimonadales > Saccharimonadaceae > SZUA-359. Next base: position 56,516 of record CALLZM010000024.1, read on the forward strand.
AACACCTTGTACATTCTAACAGATAGAGGTACTCTATTTGTGGCTGGCGAGTCGGCGAGTGGCCAGCTCATGGGGGCTCCTGTGCGAATCAAACGCAAGTCTAATACTTCACAGTGTCTTACGCAAATGGGTGCGGGCGAAAACTATACCGTACAGGCTTGTGCCACAGATAATGCTAGTCAGCTATTCAAACTAAGGCCTGATGGACGAGTTGAGACGGCAGGATTATGCATAGAAAGATACATTGGCGGAACAACTGATGGTACGATAATAGCCAGAGGTTCATGTGGGTCAACTTTTATAGAGCGACAAGATTGGGAGCTGAGACCTGATGGTAAATTTTTCAATAGCCACACAAACAAATGCATTGATCTGGCAAGTGATAACAAGGCGCAATTATGGAGTTGTTCTGCTGCGAGAGCTGCAGGACAGGAATGGGTTCTTGATGTCGCGACTGGTGTTACGGCTGTTCCTTTGCCGAGTGGCACCAAAGCTTTGCGTGTAACGACAGATCAGCGTTCGGCCTTAGTACTACTTGATAACGGCGAGGTGTGGGGGGCAGGCGCGAACGATAGTGGACAGCTTGGTATTGGTGGCGCAAGTAGTGCTGTTACAAGACTAAAGAAGATGGCTCTTCCTTCAGGGCGTACGGCAGTCGATGTTTATACCGCTATGGCTGGGTCGCACGAATCGAGTAATCAATATTCCAACACCTTTGTAGTATTGGACAATGGTAGCGTTGTGGGCACTGGATCTAATCAACTAGGCACATTGGGGATAGGTACTATGGGTGGGTACCACACTACTCCTCAGTTGATGTCTTTGCCTGCTGGCATACGGGCGAAGTCAGTTCAGACGGGATTGGGTACTACAATTATTTTGACAGAGTCGGGGCAAATATATACCGTCGGTAACAATGCTAATGGCCAACTTGGCGACGGTACTACTGTTAACCGCTCGGTACCGAAAGCGAGCCAATATACGAATGATACACCTGCAGTTTTATTCTAAAGATTGCTTGGTGAGGTGCCAGCCTCTGCAATATTCACAGTGATATATAGTGAGGTCTGTTTGAAAGTTGCTCAATGATAGTGCTTCGGCTTCTCTTTCGGCGGCTTGTTGATTGCTAAATCTTCGTTTGCTCGTGCATGTTGCAATGTGCTGTTCGGATTGCTCGTTCGCTTTGTCCGCAATTGGACGCGAAGGTTTTTTTGGGTAATTTCGTCGGGGCATATAGACAGTATAGCTTATGAGATGGTACAATTGTAAAAGTAATGGAGAGTAAGTCTGGGGTTTCTAATGCCCAAAAAACACCACGCAAAACTTCTGAAGTCGAAATGACTCAGATGATTTTGGTGACTTTGGGTGACACAACTTGGCGTATGTTTGTGCCAAGTATTGGATTCACTCTTTTAGGGGTGTGGTTGGACGGACAATTCGGCACGAAACCATGGCTGATGACGAGCGGTATTATACTTGGTTTGGCAGGAGCAGTATTGCTTGTAAGAAAGCAGTTGAGTGACCTGAAATCTCGTAAGGAGCTGAAGAAATGATAAACCTCTTTGCGTCGACAGGCCCACATATATCAGTAAAAGCCGAGCAGCTATTCACCCTTGCTGGTGTACCAATTACTAATTCTCATTTACTTGGGGCACTTGGTGTCATTGTCCTGGCTTGGTTACTCTTTCGCACTCGAGCAGTAGCGCTTGGTCGACGAGCACCAAACTTTGCCACTCGGTTGACAATGTGGACATTTGAAGGGCTCTACGGTACAGTACGGCAAGTCATCCCCGATGAAAAGTGGGCGAAAAAAGTTGCCCCCGTCGCTATCACGATATTCTTCTTCGTTATATCACAATACTGGATGGGAATTTTGCCCATCGTTGGTCCTATTACCGTTGGTGAACACGGCACTCCCCTGTTTCGTCCGTTTGTGGCAGATCTCAATATGACTTTTGCGTTGGCTATTGTGACTATCGTCGCGGCACAGATTTACGCGTTCAAATACATGGGCTTCAAGGGCAACATGGGGCGTTATTTCATGAATCCGCTGAAAGATCCTATTATGGCGTTTGTTGGGCTGCTCGAGCTTATCGCGGAGTTTTCACGCCTGCTAGGGCTGAGTTTTCGTTTGTTCGGTAATGTATTGGCGGGTGAAGTGCTACTCATCATGATCGCATATCTGTCGCAATTTGTTTCGCCACTGGCGCTCCAGCCGTTTTACCTGTTCGAGCTATTTATTGGCGGCATACAGGCGTATATATTCTTTATGCTGACAACGGTGTTTATTTCCCTCGGTCTGAGCCATCACGGCGACGAGACCCATGACGATGCTCATTCCCCTGCTTTGACTAAAACGGCGGAGAATGAAACATAATTAAGTAAAATCATTAAATAATTAAGGAGATATAAAACAATGGAAGCACTAGCATTTTCACTCGCATACGCATTGCCAGCAGCATTTGCAGCAATCGGCGCAGGTTTGGTTGGCGCAGCAGCGATGAACGCAGCAGGCCGCAACCCAGAAAAAATCAACGATTTGCGCACACTAATGATTCTTGGCATTTCATTTATCGATGCCTTGGCCATCATCGGTTTCATTGTGGCTATTGTCGGAAAAGTTATGTAATTTTCACGAAAAGGGATAGAGAGGTATTTTGTGGATATTGCAATACTAACATTTGGAACGGCGGCGGTCGAGCAACAAGATCTATTTAGTTCGATTGGTATCAATTGGACGCTGCTTGGATTGCAAGTTGTTGCGTTTCTTATACTGCTGTTTATTTTGAGGCGTTTTGTCTATCCGCCGCTCGTAGCTATGCTGGATAAGCGAGACGAAGCAGTAAAAGCGAGCGCTGATGCTGCCATGGAAGCAGAGCGGCATGCAGCCGAAGCGGAGACGAGAACGGCCGAGCTGATAGATGAGGCTAAAAAGGAAGCAGCGGAGATTGTAGCAACGGCGCATGAGGAAGCAACGAGAACGGCCGAGACGATTCATAAAAAGGCCGAGCATCGAGCCGAAGCGCTTGTACAATCAGCGAAAGAAGAAATCGCTAAAGAAATTGATGGTGCCAAAAAAGCCATCAAGTCTGACGCGCTCGAGCTGGTCGCGATGGCGGCTGGTAAAGTGGCGGAGGTGAAGGTTGATGCTAAGGTCGACAAAGCTTTGATCCAGGAAGCACTGGAGGGCGGCCGCTGATGCCGACTCGATTGCCTCGCCGAAAACTGGCAAAACACTCAGCACGGCTTATTATAGAGGGCAAGACAGAGATATTCGACCAGTTGGCTGCTCTATTGGTGAGCGAACACCGGACTCAGGAAACGAGTTTGTTGGTGCGAGATATCGAAGATCAGCTGGCTGAACTGGGCCATATAGTGGTGCGAGTTGAATCGGCGAAGCCAATCGATGAAGCAACAAGAACGAGTATTCGGCAGCTATTTGATGGACAGACGGTGTATATCGAGGAGACAGTCCGACCAGAACTGATAGGCGGCATTCGTCTTTCAACGCCCACGAAACGGCTAGATAGAACGGTATTGAAAAAGTTAAATGATCTTCGGTCGATGAGCGAATAAGGAGAAAATATGAGCAAGATTGATGCAACAGAAATTTCAAAGAATCTACGGGATGCGATTGCTAGGTTAGAAAATTCCGAAGGTCTTGAAGATGTCGGTGTTGTGGTTCGTGTGGGCGACGGCGTGGCGTGGGTGCATGGCCTACGAAATGCCGGATACAGCGAGGTACTCGAAATTGAGTCATCTGATGGGCCTGTCGAGGCATTTGCACTCAACCTCATGGAGGACGAAATTGGTGCGGTTATTTTGGGTGGTGAGACGAAAGTTGGTGCTGGCGCGAGAGTGACTCGTAAGGGCGAAGTCTTGACCGTGCCAGTTGGCGAAGAGCTCCTCGGTCGCGTAGTTGATCCGCTCGGGCGACCGCTTGATGGCGGTCCTGCAATTAAAACGAAAGAGCGCGGACTGATTGAGCGACCAGCGATTGGTGTAATGGGACGAAAGTCGGTGCATGAACCATTGATGACGGGTATCATGGCGATTGACGCGATGTTCCCTATTGGCCGTGGCCAGCGGGAACTGATTATTGGTGACCGTCAGACCGGCAAGACGGCAATTGCTATCGACACGATGATTAATCAAGCTAAGCAAAAGACGGGCGTGGTAAATGTCTATGTCGCCATAGGTCAGAAGCTCTCGAAGATTACTCGTTTGGTTGAGCGCCTGAAAGAGGAAGGCGTAATGGACCAGACTATCATCGTAGCAACCAGTCCGAGCGACGCCGCTTCCCTCCTTTTTCTTGCTCCGTACGCCGGTACGGCCATGGGCGAATATTTCCGTGACAAAGGTGAGCATGCCTTAATGATTTATGACGATTTAACCAAGCATGCTGTCGCGTATCGCCAAATGTCATTGCTACTTCGTCGTCCGCCAGGCCGTGAGGCATATCCAGGTGATGTGTTTTATCTCCACTCTCGCTTATTGGAACGATCGGCGAAGTTGTCTGATGCACTCGGTGCAGGTTCGCTGACCGCTTTGCCGATCATTGAGACACAGGCGGGTGACATCTCAGCATATATCCCAACCAATGTTATTTCGATTACGGATGGCCAGATTTTCCTTGAAACGGACTTATTCTACCAAGGTATTCGCCCGGCTATTTCTGCCGGTTTGTCGGTGAGTCGCGTGGGTGGTGCTGCACAAACAAAGGCCGTGAAGTCGGTTGGCGGCAACTTGAAGCTTGGTTTGAGCCAGTTCCGTGAACTTGCAGCATTTGCCCAATTTGGTTCCGATCTCGACGCTAGCACAAAGGCACAAATTGACCGCGGACAACGCCTTACTGAGCTACTGAAACAACCGCAATACCAGCCAATGAGCGTGTGGGAGCAATTCGTCAGTATTCATGCAGTAACAAGTGGTGCGTTCGATGAAGTGCCAACCGCACAGATCAAAGAAGCTCAGTCTTCCCTTCTTACGCGGCTCTGGAAAGACCACAAAGACGCGATGCGTGAGCTAAATAAAGGCGACAAGCCGACTGATGCGCACCTGAAGACGATCGATGAACTGACGAAAAAGGTCGCGAAAGGGTTTGAGGCGTAACACATGGCATCGACGCAACAGCTAAAATCTCGCATCCGTTCGGTGGGAAACACCAAGCAGATTACTCGTGCCATGCAAATGGTAGCGGCGAGCAAAATGCGGCGAGCACAGGAGGCCACTAAGGCTTCAGCGCCATATGTAGTTGCTGCCAACGAATTGCTAAAGCGATTTTCTGCTCAAACGGCGACCGATGAGCATCCACTGTTTGTGAAACGAAAAATCACAAAACGGTTGATCATTCTCATTGCTGCCGATAAGGGATTGGCTGGTGCATATAATACAAATGTTTTCAGGGAGTATCTTGGGCTACTGAAACGAGATGATGAAAGAGGTGTTGTTAATCAAACGCTTACGGTTGGACGAAAGGCTTCACAGTTTGCGAGTCGACTGAAAGACACGGAAATCGTTGGTGCGTTTGACGATGTGCCGGATAACCCTGGGGGTATCATATTCCGTACGATTCTTGATACGGCTGTTGATATGTATGCAAAGCATGAAGTCGACGCCGTGAATATTGTATACACCAATTTCATCAATAGTATCAATCAAGAAGCGGAGATTCTTCGATTGTTGCCAGCAGGAACCGAAGCGTTTTCAAACCCTGAAGAATTCCAAAATGACACAGAAGAAGTTCGTTATGAACCTTCAGCCAGCGAAGTACTGGATGGTGTGGCGCGACGCATGATCGGCGCGAAAATCTTCCAAGCATTGCTTGACGCAAGGGCTAGCGAGCATAGTATGCGTATGATTGCTATGAAAAATGCTACCGATAATGCCAGTGACTTGGTTGATGATTTGAAACTAGCTATGAATAAAGCTCGACAAGGAGCTATCACCCAAGAGTTAGCTGAAATATCGGGCGGAGTGGAAGCGATGGCGCAATAATAACCAGGAGGAATATGAATATGCAAGGAACAAAAGCAAAAAATTTCACCGAATTTAGGCCTTGGCATGAAGGTCACAAGTTGGTATTGACTACCTATCGATTTTTGCGGGCCTTTCCAGACGAAGGTCAATTTAGCCTTAGAGATGAAATGAAAAAAGCTGTTGTATCGGTAACGAACAATATCGCCGAAGGATACGCCTGTGATTCGGCTGCCGAAAGAATGAACTTTTTTGTGCTCGCAAACGCTGCCATGGTAGAATTTCAAAACTGCTTGTTAATAGCTCGAGATGTCGGCTATCTCAAATCGGCTTATTTTGACGAGATTGCCAGACAGGCGGCGATAGTGAATAGGCAGCTTGCCGGATTAGTTTCTGCTACCAAAAAGGAAAGATAGAGGAGATAGAGAATGAATAAGACCGTAGGAAAAATTATACAAATTGTCGGTGTTGTCGTTGATGTTGAGTTTGCCGAAGGAGCCTTACTGCCAGCTATTAACGATGCGCTGCATGTGCAACGAGACGACAAGATGATTGTGTTGGAAGTTGCCCAGCACCTCGATGAACATACTGTTCGCACTATTGCGCTCTCGAGTACTGATGGCTTGGCAAGAGGCACGGAAGTTGAAGCGACTGGCTCGCCTATTCAGGTGCCGGTTGGCAAAGAAACCCAAGGCCGTATGTTTAATGTGGTTGGTGAAGCGATCGATGAAAAACCGCAGCCAAAGGGTCGGACTGCGCCTATTCATCGCCCTGCCCCGAGCTTGACTGAGCAGTCAAACAAAACGGAAATTTTGGAGACGGGCATCAAGGTAGTCGATCTCATCGCACCACTAACCAAAGGTGGTAAGGCCGGCTTGTTTGCTGGTGCGGGCGTTGGTAAGACGGTGCTCATCACCGAACTTATCAATAATATCGCCAAGTTTCACTCTGGTAACTCGGTGTTTGCCGGTGTCGGTGAGCGAACTCGTGAGGGAAATGACCTCTACTATGAAATGGAAGAAGCCGGCGTTCTCGACAAAACTTCACTGGTCTTTGGCCAGATGAATGAGCCGCCTGGAGCACGACTTCGTGTAGCACTGTCGGGTCTTACTATGGCTGAAGCATTCCGCGATGAAGGCAAAGATGTACTGTTATTTATCGATAATATTTTTCGCTTTACACAGGCTGGTTCTGAGGTATCTGCGCTTCTCGGCCGTCTGCCAAGTGCTGTGGGATATCAGCCGAACTTGCAGCAAGAAATGGGTGCGCTGCAAGAACGAATTACCTCAACCAAAAAGGGCTCAATTACCTCTGTGCAGGCAGTCTATGTCCCAGCTGACGACTTGACCGATCCAGCACCGGCCACGACATTTGCTCACCTCGACGCGACCATTGTGATGAATCGTGCTCTGACAGAGATCGGGATTTATCCGGCAGTTGATGTACTTGACTCCAGCTCAAATGCGCTTGACCCCGAAGTGGTTGGCGAAGAACATTATCGAGTTGCTCGTGAAGTGCAACGAATTTTGCAGCAATATAAAGAATTGCAAGATATCATTGCTATCCTCGGCATGGAAGAATTATCGGACGACCAAAAACAAACCGTAGCTCGTGCTCGGCGTATTCAGCGATTCTTGGCTCAGCCGTTCCATGTTGCAGAGAAGTTTACGGGTAATCCAGGCGTGTATGTCAAGCTGGAAGACACTATTCGTGATGTTTCGGATATTTTGGCTGGTAAATATGACGACAAGCCAGAAAATTGGTTCTATATGGTCGAGGGGACACTTCATGACCAAATTGCTAAAGAGGCTAAGGCGAGTAAGAAGGCTAAGTAGTGAATTTACAACTGATTACGCTTACAGGAACGAAAGTTGACGAGTCGATTTATTCGGCCGTTATACCGACTGTTGATGGCGAAATATCAGTCTTCCCTAGCCATGAGCCTTTAGTGACTATGGCAAAGGCTGGCATCATTGCCATCACCTACGGAAAGGACGGTGACACCATCGAATATTACGCCATATCTGGTGGCGTAGTAGAAATTTCTTACGATTTTATTCGTATATTGGTCGATGAAGCCGATCATGGCGATGAAATTATCGAGGCAGAATCGAAAGCGGCATTAGAGCGAGCCATCAAGCTTCGTGATGAAACCGATGATCAGGTGGAACGAGAGAAAGCACATCAACTAGTTGATCGCCATCTGGTACGACTAAAAGTGGCCGAGCTACAACGGCGCAAACGGCGATAGCGAGTGCTTGACAGGTAATTGCTGGTGTATGGTATACTTGTGCTATGAGCTTAACGAGTGATGATTTGGCAGACATCAAACAGCTGATGACTTCAGTTGTGCGTGCTGAGGTTCGTGCTGAAGTGCGTGCTGAGGTCGGCGCACTTCGAAATGAAATGAATCAACGATTTGAAGAGCAGGATGAAAAGCTAAATGAAATTCTCAATGCTCTTGGCGCGGAACTTAATGAACATGAGGAGCAGATAGACAACCACGAAGTGCGCATACTTCGCCTGGAGCAAAAAGCGGCCTAGCTGGTCGCTTTTTTGATGATGTCGCGTGCCTCGCTCGTATTTTTTGTGTGCATGAGCCGATCGCGGAGATCTTTTGCGCCGTCGAAGTCACGGATGTAGATTTTGAAGAAGCGTTTTAGGGTTTCGTACGGGCGACCAAGTTTGGGCTGCCACTGGTCGAAGAGGTCGAGGTGGTAGTGGAGGAGGTTGAGTAAGTCGCTCATTGTCGTTACCTCTTTGCTATCGGAATTTTCTTTGACGGCTTCCTTACTGTCTCGCTCCTCCTCACTCCCATCACCTCCCTCAGGCACGCGCACACGCCAACTACCATTCTCTTGTGTGCGCTCTGCGGGGAACGCAGAGCCTTCTGTCGGTGATGGTCGTTCGGAGGGCTCAAAAAAGTTCTGTCGTGCCGTCTTTAGGTGGAGGGGCGTGTCGCTCCTAAAGCAATATGGGTCGTGAAAAACACCGCGGCCAATCATAATGCCATCGAGCCCAGGAAATTGGTGCACCAATTGCAAACCGTGTTCTCGGTTTGCAATATCGCCATTAATCGTCAAAAGTGTGTGTGGAGAAATTTCATCACGAAGAGCGATAATGTCAGGGATGAGCTCGAAATGAGCGGGTACTTTGCTCATCTCTTTTTTGGTCCGCAAATGAATAGTGAGGTTGACGATATCTTGCTGCAAGAGTGTCGTCAGCCACTCTCGCCATTCATCGACGCGGGTGTAGCCAAGGCGAGTTTTGACGCTAACGGGTAATCCGGCAGTTTTGGCGGCAGCGATAGCGGCTATTGCCACCTCTGGCTTACGAATCAATGCTGAGCCACCAGATTTGATGGCACTTTTGGCTGGACAGCCCATGTTGATATCGATGCCGCGATAGCCGAGCTCACGACAATGGAGTGCTAGTTGTTCCATATCACCTGGCTCTCCGCCCCATATTTGTGCAACAATTGGTTGCTCGTCGTCTGTTTTGATGAGCCTTCCACCGATGGCTTTTTGACCAGCGTGTACCCAGCCAGTTGCATTGGTAAATTCGCTAAACCAAACATCTGGAGCGCCTGCTTTTGCGACGACATGGCGAAATACGACATCTGTTACTGCTTCCATTGGCGCTAAGACGAAGAAGGGTTTCTGTAGGTTATGCCAGAAGGAGGAAGTATATGGTCCCATCATTTCATCATATCACACTTATGCTATAAAGTCAATATATAGCGCTAGATATCTCCATGTAATAAGTCTTGTTCAAACTGTTTCATGCCTTTATAGTCTTGTGAATAGGGTGATACATCGGGTAGATCAAGAGTGATGATTTTATTCCACACTACTTTGATAAGTTGTTTAAACGATTGCAATTCCTCTGTCGAGAATGAATCTTCCAGTGCAAGTATGTCGCCACTCCCCTTCTCTGGCTCAACAAATTGGAGTCGAGCACCCGCAAACTGATAGTTGGCATAATCCCTCGAGTGTTTTACGAGCAATTGATAGAACATCAACTGCTGGCGGTATTTGTGTAGCTTCACTTTTTCATAATCAGTTCTGCCTGTCCAGTTTCGTGACGGCCGGCCTGTTTTATAGTCGGTGACGAAGATAGTTTTGTTTACTGTGTCGATATCTACGAGGTCGAGCGCACCTGTGAGCCGAACGCCATCGATAACACTGCCCTGTCCAGCGAAGCTCAACTCTGTCAGCTGATTGGCGGTAAACGATGCACTGTTTTGTGAAAGATAATTATTTAGGGTATCGATACCTTTTGCTAGCAAATCATTAAATTCTTGTTTTGCCAGTCCTTGCTCACTAAGTAACTGTTCAAACTCACCAAAAATATCTTCAATCGGCTTCATGTGCCCATGTATGGTGACCTGGCTGTGAACTTTTGATAAAACGGCGTGAATAGCTGTGCCGTAGCTTGCCGCAGGACTTTTACCTTGAGGAAACCGTAAAAGATTGGTTGACAAGAAATAGTCTGGTCCGCCTCTTGAAACATCGAGGAAGTTATTGAGATGCGTGATGGAAAGCTTGTATTGTTCGAGACTCGGTGACAATAGCGATTTCAAATCTGTTTCAATGGGTCGCATAAGTCTGCTTCGCCAGTCAATTTCAGCGAGCTTCGTTTCTCTGATGGTATCTTTCGTATCATGTATAGCATGGGCTGGCTGCTCGCTCAAAAAGCTTGCAATCATCAATGGTTTAGCATTTTGGTCGGCTTTAGCATAGCTGATGGTGAGCTGTTTTTTCGCTCGGGTCATGGCGACGAAAAAGAGACGGAGTCGCTCGTCGTACGAGTTGCCTGTGGGCTGGAGTGGTAAGTTGGCTGGGTATGAAATGAGCCGTGATCGTCCTCTGGCCTTTTCGCCCCAATTGTTGTCGGTTGCCTTGATGATATGCACAATATCATACTCGAGTCCCTTAGCCTTATGGGCTGTCAAAAGATTGATACGGCCTACTTGAGAATCACTCCTTGGGCGAACGGTGGTCAAGCGCGTACCGAGCTCACGATGAATAGAAATAAAGTTCAAAAGCATGCTAAGATCTGGAGCTTGCGTGTCATAGTGTTCTCTTATCGCATTTCGGAGTGTACGAAGAGCTTCGAGTGCCTCGAGGTATGCTTCTGGGCTATCTGCCAAAGTATCATTCGAAAAGAAGTAGGCGTATATTGGTGATGCAAACTCATCTTGTTGCCTTTCTGTTGGTACACCAATGAGGACATCGAGATATTCCTCGAGTGATTCATGCGGAATGGCCTGGCTACGACCAATGAGCCACTCAGCACATGCCTGGAACGCTGGCATGGTCTGCATGACTTCCAGCCATAGTTGTTTGTTTCGCCATGCAGCGAGACTGAGTTTCCAGATGTCATGTGTGGAACATCCAAAACTCGGGTGGCTGAGCAATTCTGGAAGCAAGCTATTGGCGGCCTCATATTCACCGCTATAGAGCAAGAATAGTATTTGGCCGAGTAGTTCGATGAGCTCAACCAATGGATGTTCAAGCGCATTGTCCTGTCGTTCATAATTGACAGCAATACCCTGCTCAGTGAGGTATGGCAATAGCTCAATAAGCTCGTGATGTCGCCTGGCGATGACAGCTATTGATTCTGGATTGGCGCCGTTTTTTATCGCGGCTGCAATAGCTGCTGCTATGCCGGCTTGCTCGCTGGTGGTTGAGCTATATTCTGCAATGGCGACTTCTATCGGCTTGGCGTTGCTATGGGGTGTCAGATCTTTCGACAAATCTTCAATAGTTTGCTCGAGTCGGCCGCTTCCTTGAGTAATCACTCGTCGCGCCGCTGTAATGATAGGCTTAGTTGAACGATAGTTATCGGTCAGAACGATGATCGGTGGGTCATTGAGCGTTTGACGGAATCGATGAATATTGCTAATATCAGCGCCCTGGAAGCTAAAAATCGCCTGGTCGTCATCGCCCACTGCCATGAGATTTGGTTGCGGGCCGTCGGTGATATCGAACAGGAGTCGTAGTTGTGCAAGGTTGGTATCTTGAAACTCATCGACCATAATATACTGATATTGTTCGCTGAGGTTCGCTTTTAGCTCCGGATTGGTTTCGACAGCGTGAATGACACCGAGGATCATATCATCATAGTCATACAGCTGCGATTCAAACATGCGACTGATATACTCGCTGTAGACGAAGTTGAGTGCTAGTAATTTTTCGGTTGTCTGTCCGTCTTTTAGAACGGTGTTGCCTTTATTGTCTTTTGTGCACCACTCGGATTTCCAGGCGGTGATTGGCTTGGTGCTGTTTTCGCTGAGAGCCGCATCGACAGCATGAGCAATGCTGAGCGCCAATACGCTACTATACGATGAAATCCCCGATGGCAGCCGTGGTTGATCGACATTGGCAGCGATATGAGCGAGCGGTGCGAGTTTTTCGGCAGTGGTTTTGTTGATGCGCTCAGCGAATATATCAGTCAGTTTGGTATTTACTGTATCGATGACGAGCTGATTGGCTTCGATAATGTGCCGCACTTCTTCGCTCACCAAACCACTCCGTTTTAGCTCGGATATGATAGCCAGGCTGTCTTTTAAGTACACAAAATCATCGCCATTTTTAGTGGCAATAGGATTGTTCCATTCGAGCTCCTCGAAGATACTCTTCAATATTTCGTACTGCGCCAATTCATCAGCTGGTTTAAATTCGGCTCCCCGAAAAAAATACTGGCGGTACCGGTTGATGATCTCGACACCGAAGCCATGGAAGGTCTGAATAGCCACTTTGTAGGCATCTTCACCAACGATATCTCGCAGTCGTTCGCGCATGTTGACTGCGCCGCTTTCGGTAAAGGTGAGGCATAGGATATTATTCGGCAGTGTATCGGTTTGACGCAATATATTTGCGGTGCGCATGCTCAGTAGCTCAGTTTTACCGGTGCCAGGGCCAGCGATGATGAGAAGCGGCCCTTCTATCGTATCGACGGCTTTTTTCTGATTTTTATTCAGTGATTTGTAGCGGGTAGCAAAGTCCATACCTCTATTTTAGCAGACTAGAGTGAACCGCCGCCATAGAGAAGAACGATGAACCCGGCGATCATAAGCAGTAGTGATGCTTTGGCTGCGCCATGTTCTCTATACCATTTTTTACGGTATCGTTTTGGTAATGACCGACGAATGGCGTGGGAGGTGGTAGCGATGGTTGCGGAGATGAAGAGGAGGACGACGCTTGTCATGGCAGCTGGTGTGAGTGACTGTATGGCAATACCCATGCGAGTAGCGATCGAGAGTGGTTTGGCATCATCGGCGGTTGATTGCTCGGCAGCCGAGGCGATATACGGACTTCCTTGTGTTGTTGTGAGGGTTTGACTGACGGGTTTTGCATAGAGGGCGACGATAACAGTTGTTTGTTCACCGTCCAATTCACCTGAAGCGATGGCATACCCCGCTTCGGTGTAGCTGGGTTTGAGCATATTTTTTCTGTGCGAGTCCGAGGCCATCCAGCCAGCTACTGCGCCGTTTGCCGTGGTGAAATTCTTTGCAAGGTTTTCGCCTGCTTCCTCATATTTATATCCTGTTTGATTGATCCAATACCACGGGTCGATACCACTTGGCGAAGTGTGGTCCCAATATTGACCTTTAAAAATATCTTGCGCTTTATCGGCGGCGGCTTTTGTGAGCTGTTCGTTTAGCTTTAGGCGAGGTATGCTCGCTTCGTCGCGCTTATCGTTGGTTGCGGCCAGCAGTCCATTTGGAGTGATATCGATAATTTTCCCGAGGACGCTGCCTGTTTGGCTAAAATTATAGCCCAATTGGAGAATAACTGCGACGACGAGTATAGCGAGCAGTCCGTATCTCCGAATGAGATGCGGTTTGTACTGATTTTCTTTTTTCGGAACAACAGCTAATACAGCCTTTTTCTTGGTCTTTTTTAGCTGTTTTTTCAGAACCGTTTTTTGTTTCGCTTTTACCACGATGCGTCTAGTATAACACTAATGCATAAAAAAATGAACCCTTGCTCTAAAAGGGTTCATTTTGAGCAACTTCTCTTTTTATTCTGCCTGAGAACGAGCTTTCGTGAGGAGTATTACTTGTACGATAGCAAGTACGATGAGTGGGATTGTCCAGATATTTACCCAAGACATGACTGCGCTGAAATCTTCAACGAAGTACAAAATAACTGCGGCACCAACTGCTGGGACAAGCGTAGCTGCCCGGACTGCTGCTTTTCGTTCTTCTTTATCCTTACCAAAGAGACCTACGAGCGCCATGAGGGTTGTTGCCCAAATAACCACTGTGAGTAACAGATTGGCAAGTGACCAATGGTCTTTGCTGTCTTCACTCGCGAGCACCGAACCTTCCTTGCTTGTATCTTGAGCACTATCACCAAGGACATCGCTATCTGTATCGGTAGCAGAAGTGTCATCGTCATTCCCCGTTGTAGGACCAGGGAATGTTGGTGGAATGGCATTTTGTGCGAAGAGAACTGGCGTAGGTGCATCATCTTCGTCTTCATCGTCTGTACCTAACGGCGTGCTAGGGCTGCTAGGATTGGTAGGGATAATAGGATCAACAGGGTCAACTGGATCGATTGGATCTACAGGGTCGACCGGGTCTACGGGATCGACTGGATCGACCGATTCCGTATAGACCGTCATGATATGTATCGTTGAGTTTGTGTAGTTTGGATCGTCGCTGCGGTTACCTGCGTTATCGGTCACTACATAGCGGATACGATACTCGCCGTTGGTAATGGTAATCGGATTTTTAGCTGCAGTGTTGTCCTTTGCCTCAGATAAGTTGAACTCATTTTTACCAGTAACATAGTAAAGCGTGCCGTCTGGGGCTTTGATTTCAAACCAGTGAGACTTAACGCCACTCAATGCGTCATAGCCGATGCCTTTAATGACCGGATCGGCGTTGTTCGTCGAAGCTGGCGCGTCGATCGTCGCTGTTGGCGCAGTAGTATCAATAGTGAATGTGCTAGTCTTGGTTACCGAAAGATTCCCCGCCATATCGAGTGCATTGTAGCGAATAGTATAAGCGCCATCAATCAGTCCTGTAGTCGGACAGTTAAGAATATATTCATTTGTTTCCGCAGGACTAGCGGTCCTCGAGCAGTTCTTTATGAATGTTGTGTTGGTTGCGTCGTAAATATGCGCCGTGACTGTTTTTAATGCAAAATTATCAGTTGCCTTTACGGTGTAATTAACAGGGTTAATCGCACCAACAGTCGGAGATAGTAACTCTACCTTTGGACGAGTATTGTCAATTGTAAAATGTCGCTCGTTTTGTACGCCAAACTGACCGCCAGTCGTAGGGTTATAATCTGCTGGCGTATAAATCAATCGGTATGCACCATCTGCAATATTGGCAGGTACTGACATATCACGACTAAATGGGCCGCCGAGCGTGCCAATACCAGGCTGAACCAACTCAACCGCAACCGAGCCGGTATCACCGACAAGTTGCAAGGTAAGATAGTTTACTGAACGATCATCGGTGTATGTACCCGTAATAGACAGCTTGTTGCTATTCGCCTTTGTGCGTACGTAGCCATTCTCTGTTGGAGTGATGATTGTTGCGACAGGAGGTTGGTCACCCTCAACCGTAAAGTTGCGAACCGTACTCCAAGCACCCGCAAGACCACTGGCTGAAACAGATCGAACCTCAAGAGTATGATTGTCATCTACCAGTGTTATAGTCGCACTTGTTGCGGTCGTATTTTGCGCCGCGCCTCCGTCGATGCGATAGTCGTATGACGCCGCACCTTGTGCTGTAGTAGTTGCACCAACCGAACTCCAACTAAGCGTAACGCTGCTATCCGTAAGGACTTCGTTTTGTACAGGTGTGGCGATTATCGGTGCCGATGGTGCCAACTTGAGATTTCGACTGTTACCAGTTGTGTACTGGTCACCACTATCTACGGTGCCCACAAAGATTCGGATGTGATTTCGAGCGAAGAGCGTTCTAGTTTCGCCATGTGTGCTTTTTCCACTAACAGTCAACGATGGAACACGAACAACACCACCACCTTGGGCAAGTTCAATAACATTGAAAGTAAACCCAAGCGATTTTGCCGCAGTGTTTGCAGTTGTGAGGTTATTAACTGTCACGACAGAACCGTTAATATTGATCGCCGTGCGAGCAGTATTCCTAATCGTCACGCCATCAAGCACTGCATTAGACACATAGACATCCACACCATGCAAGTCACGACTTATGCCGCCGCCGTCAAGTGTAACATTGCGCAGAGTAGCAGTTTTCGATGCGTTATAGACTCCGATAATGGCGTCATTGTCATTATTTGTTCGGGTATAGTTGGCCGTAATGCTGTACAGGCCAGCCCCATCGATAGTCACATCCTTGTTGATTGAAATCTGCTGTTCAAGGATAACATTACCCGTAAGTGTCACAGTACCCCCTTCGGCAGTACTGTTAATAGCGGTTTGTAGATCGTTTGCTGTACCGGATACTGCACCCGCTACCTGGCTTGCCACCAACCCATACATCGGCTGCGCCACAAGTGCGAAAATTGCCACTAAACTTGCCGCTATGCGTACCTTTTTGCCCACTGGTCGTATCTGTATTCCCATATTGTTTCTCACCTTCTCGCCTCCACAAGCGAATAAGTAAATATTAAATCCACTTATATCATATCACAGATGTCCCTAAAAGTCTACGGCATTTATAGTAAAAGATCCTCTATTCGTGCTACAATAACCCCATGAATAGCGTGACTGTTGGTGATTTGGCATTAGAGCGGAAAATCCAAGATACATTTGGTCCGTCGGTAGATATAGGTACTATTATTTTGCGGCAGGTGGCGGTGGGTCGTTCAGCAAATGCTACAGTTTTTTTGACCAAGAAGAAGCAGCTCATGCTGTATGTTGAAGCCATGTCTTCTCTATTGCTGGCCGATGTTAAGCAGGTAACCGCCAAGATGGGTCTGAAGGCAGAGTTATTCATGCCTCCAAAGGGCCAGCCGCACTACTTCGATGATATCGGCCGTGCAAAATTTAGAGAAGTATTTCCTGGCAGGAGTATTGTTCACGATGATGATATTATCTACTACAAGACTTTGGCGCCTTATAATCCGGCTCTCGTGATCATCTCGGAAGTGAAAAATGGTGAGATATATCATTTTGATCCAGATGCTCGAGGCGGTTGGCGACTGGGCGTTAAATTCACCTACCGAAGGATTCGCACGAGCTGATGCGTGATTATCTCGCTATTGTTAAACGAAATATACTTTCGCCGATTGTTATCGGTATTTTTCTTTTGGCGGGGGCGTTGATCTATGTTGGCGAGCATCGAGATGCGTGGTTTATATCGATTGTTATTATCATCAACTCGTGCATCGGCATTATTCAAGAAATTCGCGCAAAACGAGCCCTGAAAAAGCTTGAGCTGATGAGTGCGCCAAGAGCCAAAGTGGTTCGAGGGAGTGAAACCGTAGAAATAGCCTATGAAGATCTGCGGATTGGTGATGAAATGGTACTGCATGCTGGCGATGAAGTGCCGGCCGATGCTACTGTAACGACTTCTCGGGGTTTAGAGGTGAATGAAAGTATGCTTACCGGTGAGTCGATAGCGGTAGCGAAAGCTGCCAAACAACCAGTGTACGCGGCCACAAGTGTTGTGGCTGGATCGGCCAGGGCTGTGGTAACGGCTATCGGCGAAGACACCAAGGCTGGTACGATAAGCAAAGTATTGAAACGATACAAGCCAGAGCTCACGCCACTACAAAAGCAAATTCAACGAGCAATTAGCTGGCTGACATTTGGCGCTATTGGTCTCGCAGTTCTTATATTTGTGGTGTATTTCTTTTCTGGCGAGGAGCCGGTGCAAATATTGAAAACTATCACTGTGGCGGCTGTGACAGTAGTGCCAGAAGGGTTGTTGTTGGCTAGTTCCCTGCTGCTTGCTTTTGGGTCGCTGAAATTGGCGCAGGCGAAAGTATTGCCACAAAAGCTTTCGGCAATTGAGGCGATGGCGCTTCTGAATGTACTGTGTGTTGATAAAACGGGTACTCTTACGAGCGACGAGATAACGCTATCGAAAATAGTGCCGTTCGGTGATACAACCAAGACTGAGCTGAGTAAACTGGCGGCTATCGTCGCCAAAGAAGCCAGTGGCGGCAATGCGACGGGTGAAGCGGTGGTGCAAGGCACAAAACTCCCTGGGAACTATGAGGTGCAGGAAGTGTTGGCGTTTTCGTCTGCAAGAAAAATAAGTGCCGCACGGTTTCAGCTTGACGGCAAAAAACAGACCGCTCTATTGGGTGCGCCAGAGTTCGTCTCGAAAATAATTCCGGTAGACAAAGCGATACTCGACCAAGTGGAAGCATGGACAAATAAGGGCCAACGAGTGCTGCTTTTGGCGCGCATAACCGACCACAAAACTCCATTGAAAGCCATGAAGCAAGCTAAGGGAAACATAGCCGGTGCTATTGTGCTCGACAACCCACTGCGCGAGGGCGTGAAAGAGACGGTAGATTTTTTGCAACGGCAAGGTGTGTCGATGCGAGTGATTAGCGGCGATAATCCTGGCACAGTGCGCTATGTTGCCAGTGAAGTGGGCATAAAACGCCCATCGCTGAGCATCACCGGTCCTGAATTGGCTCAGCTTGACAATGCTGCGTTTAAGGCGGCTGCCGATAAATATACTATTTTTGCTCGAGTTTTGCCTGAACAGAAAGAAAAACTCATTCGTCATTTCAAAAAACAGCACTTTTTTACTGGTATGGTAGGCGATGGTGTCAATGATGCGCTGGCGCTCAAAAAAGCTGACTTGGGCGTAGCGATGTATGCTGGTGCGGCGGCATCTCGTCGGGTTGCCGATATTATACTGCTCAACAATTCATTCACTTCCCTGCCGCTCGGGATGAAGCTCGGCAATCGTATTATGCAGGCGATTGAAGTCATTGCTTCATTATTTTTCCATAAAATTATTTATGGTGTCGTATTGCTCTTTTCGACGATGCTTCTTGGCATGACTTATCCGTATGCGCCGCGGCATATTACTTTTATGAACATGTTTCTCGTTACTATGCCGACGCTGATGTGGACTCTCTTTCCGCCGTTGCCGCGCCATAGGGTGAATCCAAAGCGGTTTTGGCGCGATACTCTTGGTTCTATCGCGCCGATAGCGGTTATCACTGGTCTGGCGGTTACATTCACCTACTGGATTATGTCGCTTGTGTATGCCGATAGACCGATGGCTGTGGCTACCATGACGGTGTTGACGGCGACTTTTTTTGGTGTGTACATGGTGTTTTTGGTGCCGAATATGCTGGGTGTTACGGTAAATCGCCGAGCGAAATATGCCAGGCGACTGTACCTCATCGCAGTTGCGCTGGTGGCATCGACGAGCTTTAGCATCGGTTTTTTGCGAGATTTCTTCGACTTTTCAGCGCCAACCATTTGGATATTATGGCCGGCCATTACGGTTATTGCGCTTGCGGCGGCCGTGCAGTGGCAAATAGCAAAAACTGCAGCCAAAAGATATCTCGAGAAATAATCTCTCGAGATAGTTATGTTTTCGGTTATTGTTCTTGTTCTTTTTCGTTTTCCAGGACTTTTTCGAGGTACTCTATTTGCATTTTTGCGGACGACTCACCCGCCTCATCGCCTGCTTCGCGGTACTTATCTAAGGCTTTTTTATAGCTTTCGATGGCTTTGGCGGTTTCGCCCTGTTGTTCGGCCGATGCCGCTTCGGTTGAAAATGCCTTCGCCTGTCTTTGTGATGCAGACTCAGCCGTATCTTGTTGAGGGGTCTCATTAGGCGCTGCGGGCGGTGGTGTCGGGCGAATCATGACCAATATGAAATAAGTTGCTGTAGCTAGGGCTAGGGCGCTAACGGTCGCGATGATTGATATGAGTATTGTCTTCTTTTTCATTTCATAACTCCTTATTTGTTATTACCAGCAGGGAGGATTGTTACTTGTATTTATCCATTTTGAATAATTATAAGGCCCAGCTGGTCCAGGGGCGCCTATTTCATTGCAACTAACGAGGACAGAACTTGGTGTTCCTGCGGCGTTATAACCGTATGCACACAGCAGTCTAGTAGACGAGCTAATTGTGCATTGAATATTGTAGGTGTTAGTAGCGACCCGGCGTATGATACCAATATTGACCTTATGAGATACGCTTGAACTTGCTTTTCCAGTAGTATCATTATAGCAACGAGATTGAGCTAAGGCTTCTAGTGTTTGTGATGCGGTAAGGACATAAGAGAATGTTTTTGTTACGCCTAGCGCCCAGCTATCCCATTCGATTTCTTCTACCCAGACATTTGGTTTTTCGGTAGTATTGATGGATTTTAAGATGCGAATCTGACGACCAGTGCCTGATGCGCATGACTCTGCGATATCTTTTATTTTCACCTTGGCTTTGTAATCAGTGTTGAGTCCTACTGCCCATTCAGTGACTTGAGGCTCTCTGGTAAAAGGTACCATAAAGGAGGCAGATCCCGTACCAGAGTAACTACTGTAATTGCTAGCAACAAGGCATCTTGCCTGTACTTGAGTGGTATAGGTGACGCCTTCACTATTGAGATTAGTTGACGAGACGCTTGTACTAGTGGTTGTCGTCCAGCTGCCCGTTGTTCCTGCGTCGTTATTGATGCGATATTGGTATTGAGCGGTAGTGCCGCTTGGACAAGATGCAGCGTTCCATGAGTAAGTACTGGTGCTGCCGCTTCGCGAGTGACTGACACTTGGAGTGGAAGGTGTAGTAATGGCTCGATAAATCGATGCCGTACCAGTAGATACGGTTGAACTTTCTGTCGCTCCAACGATGCAACGGGCTTGTGCTTGGAACTCGTGTGTCCAACCAAAATTGGCAGCTAAAGTATTTGTTCTGTCGGATTCCCACGAAGTCCATGCAGACCATGCAGGCATAGTGCCAGAAGATTTACGATTTTGAAAGCGATACTGTGCAGTCGTGCCAGAAGAACAAGTGATGGCAGTCGCTGTTCCTACTGCATTCGATCCAGAAAGAGCTGCGCTAATAGTTGGTGCGCTCGGGGTAGGAATAGGTTGTATGACAGATGCTGCATCCGAAGCGACAGCACTACTGTAGATGGTGCCATTTTTACAGCGGACTTGTGCTTGGAACTCGTGTGTCCAGCCGAAGTTGGCAGCGATAGAGTTTGAAGTTGCAGTGCCCCAAGTTGAGTATGACGACCAAGAGCCTAAAGTTCCAGAAGCTTTACGCGAACGGAATTGATATTCGGGAGTGGCTGGTGAGACGCAAGTGACAACAGATGAAACACCCACTGCATTCGACCCAGATATAGAAGCGGTTACCGTTGGTTTGGCAGGGGCTGAGAGAGATGTGTTGCCTTTTACGATATTTGACTGTTCACCATTGCCAAGAGGGAGTGTTGGAGTGATGGCAAAATAGTAGGAGGTAGCCGTAGTAAGTCCGGTGACAGAACGACTAGTTGTGGCACCACCAGTGACGGTGATAGTAGTGGGAGATGAAAGGCCGGAGTTTGTTGAATACCGTAAGACATAAGCAGTTGCATCCTCTACCCTATTCCATGATAAGGAGATAGAAGTAGTACTTTGACCAGTAACAGATAGAGTTGGCTTAGCCGTCGAGGCGATAGTTGACTTACCGCGGCTAGTAAGTTCTACTATTTGTCCATTAGACTGGCGATAACGGAGCTTCCAGGCTAGGCAGGCATCGCCATTTCCACAGGTATCACCGCCTTCTCCAACGAAGACGAACTTGTCTGCTGAGGAGTCGTTTATATCGCTTGGGTCACATGAAATAGAGTTGCTGTCAAAAGAATCTAGCGGAGCGGTGAGTGTTTTGCGGTCAAGGCCTGGCAGGACACTTGTAGATACAGCTGCGGCATCTTGTGTCAGTCCATTGCAGCCAGGATACTCGCCTTTGGTTCGGAACACTTTTTCAAGAGATTCAGCAATAAGCTGAGCCTGTGTTTCTCGTCGGGAATCTCGGGCATTATTTTGAACCGTTTTGTATGATACCGCTGCAATACCAGCTAAAATACCGATCACTGCTATAACAATCACTAACTCGACAATTGTAAACCCTCTTGCGTCTCTTCTCATGGTTTCAGTATAGCTTATGTCTATTTAGGTTCGCAAGTCTAAGATGACTAAATGTTCAATATGTGGCGTGCGGGGAAAGAAGTTGTACCCCTTGTGGGCACGAATACCATATGTTTGTGCTAACAGGGCTGCATCTCGTGCTTGAGTAACGGGGTTGCAGCTCAGATAAACGATTCTTGAGGGGCGCTGTTGAAGAAGTCTATCGATAACGGCTGCATGCAAACCGGCTCGAGGTGGGTCGACGATGATAGTTTTGTCGGTAGTGATGTAATCGAGCGCTTGCTCTGAGGCCGCCAAAACGGCTTCGGCATTTTTGCCGAGCCTTGCGATGTTTTGCTTCATCTCGCGAACGGCGTGTTCATTTATTTCGACGAGTGTGACATCATCGCCGCCGATGGTGAGGCCGATGGTGCCGACGCCGGAGTAGAGGTCGAGAATGGGTAGTTTATCCTCTCGCCCTCTTTCACTCCCATCACCTCCCTCAGGCACGCGCACACGCCAATTGCCACTCTCTTGTGTGCGCTCTGCGGGGAACGCAGAGCCTTCTGTCGGTGATGGTCGTTCGGAGGGCTCGTTCACCCACTTCTGCATATCCTTCAAAGCTTGCTCATACACCGGTATATTTACCTGAAAGAAGCCTTCGGTAGCATAGCGAAATGGTATGCCGAGGATAGTATCGGTAAGTGTGGTGTCACCAAATGCAGCTAGCCGTTCGGTGAGGACACTCGCAGGGCTTTTAGGGTTGGAGTAGATGATTTCGCCACCTTGGGCTGGGAGTATTGCGGCTTCGTCGTCGGTGATGAGCTGGTCTATTTTGTCTTTGGCGTAGAGCTGCCAGACGCAGTTTCCTTTTTGGTCGCAGCGGATGAGCAGGGTTTTGAGGTTTCGAGCAGAAATATCTTTGTTGCGTAGTAGGTCGCGAATTGCCATCGCAAGCTGATTGATTTCTGGTTTTGCTAGTAAACTGCCTTCAACCGGCACCTTCCCTTTCGACCCACGGCGGAAAAACGCTAGATCTAGCGTTTCCTTACCAGATATGGGGTCGGTGTCGCCAAACCAACTAAACTCAAGCTTATTGCGATAGCCATACAGTTTGCCGTCACCATCTATCTCTATCGATCTAGGTAAAACAATGTTATGCAATTCGAACGCTTCCTCTATGAGAGCTGCTTTGTAGTGTTGTTCGGCCTCGGGTGACATAACTTGCCACGGGCTGGTGCTGAGATAACTTTCTGGCTCTTTTGGTTCGATTCGTTCAGTACTTGGCGATACTACTTCAGTAACAATTCCTTCCACAAAGCTCGATTTCTTTTTGGTAATGCGAAACTTTACCTCTTCGCCGGGCAATCCACCCCAGATGAGTGCTTTTTTGCCACTCTCTAGCGTACCAATAGCTTGGCCGCCACTGATGATTCGATCAAGTTTTACGGTTTCAGACATGTACTCTATTGTACCAGACATCACTTGCTAACCGAGATCCACAGAGGTCCACTTGACAATATAGGCATAAGTGTGATATAATGAAAAGATGAGCTACGAAAAGGTCGGCACTACAAAGGATAGAGATCGAGAAGAAGAACTTGGGGCATACTATGCGGACCTTCGACAGGATTTTGCGGATGCTGGTTTTTCGTCAAGGGGTGGATTCCGAAACGCAAGCCTTTCTTTGCATATCACGACATATATCAGTCTTGTCGAGCCAAATCTTCGCGTTGATGAGCTACCTGGCTCACCTTTAAGCGAGCTACGGACTGCTTTTGGTAAACGGTTACATGAAATAGGGAGAAGCCAATTTGTGCCATTGGGCGAACGATACAGGCAGTCATGTCCTTCTTCCGAGCTACGGTACTCAGATTTATTAGAGGGCGTACGCGATGGCACAACAAACCCAGTACTATTTCTTTCGAACAGTAAACTAGTCGCGATAGCCAAGACCGACCAATTGAGGCCATCTCAATTCGGTGAACAGACGGTGCTAGGAATTGGTGCTGTTGACGATAGTTCGCCTATCATCTCTGGAACTGTGGCTGAGCCGAGCTCCAGGGCGATGTCTCAAGTATTAACGGCGGCGTATCTCTTTGATGGAGCAGAAAAAACGAAGATTATCAATATAGAGGATCTGGAAGACGCTATGAACCATTATGGGGATAGTGGTGCAGAGTTTAGGACTCAACGAGTTTCTGGGCTGGTAGACCCAATTGCGCGCAAGGCCTTTGCTAGAGATGGCAACCGCCATCACATAGTAAGTTTTAGCGATGCTCAAGATATAGTCAACGCCAGACTCAGGGAGGCACAACGAGAAGGATCTGTGCATGAATTCAGTGCTGCTGAGATGGGAAAATTGGTGACAGACATGGCTGGAATATAGGAGCGTCTCTCCTGCTATCTCTCTATCGGTGTTATATAAAATAAACTAGACAAAAAGCCTAGTTTATTTTATTGGCTGGGGTGGAGGGATTCGAACCCCCGAATGCATGGACCAAAACCATGTGCCTTACCACTTGGCGACACCCCAATGACTTGTGTGCGATAGTATTATTATGCCGTCAGCTGGTAGGTTTTGGTCATAGACCCATTTGATTTGCTCGCGCTCTGCGCTCAAAAACAGCCATGCGCCCTACCACTTGGCGACACCAATATACTTTGGTGTGACTAAAGCCTAGATATTATAGCATGGATTGGCGAGTTTCATCAAAGATTTTGCTATGATAGATACAGCATGAAACGACTCGATGAATATGAACAGCATTTTCTGCGAAGCCCGAAAGTGGTAGCCGAGCTCATCGGGCATAGTACTATTCGTAAAAACGATATAGTCTATGACCTTGGTGCTGGCAGCGGTATTATTTCGAGTGTACTCGCTCGGCGGTGTCGGCAAGTGTTTGCGGTAGAGATAGAGCCGAAAACGATTGAATTATTGCGGCAAAACACAAAAGAGAGCGAAAATATCGCAATCATAAAGAGTGACATAATGAAGCTCCCCGTTCCAGACGGCTCCTACAAGATATTTGCCAATCCCCCATTTTCTCTTAGCTCTAACATTATTGAACGATTTTTGTTTTCTAATAATCCGCCCAAGGCGACCTATTTGGTGGTGCAGCGGCAATTTGCGCGAAAGTTGATGCTTGAAGCAAATCATTTTACGAGCCAGCTTGGCATGTCGTTGGGTCCAATCTTCTCGACGCGTATTCGGAAACCACTTCGCAAGACCGATTTCTTCCCTCACCCCGCGGTCGACACAGTGTTATTGGAGATAAAACGGCGAGAAGAGCCTCTCTTGCCTGCGAGCCAGCTGTCGAACTATTATGAATATATCAATTATTATTTTACTCATCCGCCAGAATTTTATGCGAGGATTGGCAAACAGATAAAACCTTCGAGCCTCAAGCTGTCTGAGTGGCTAAAGCTTTTTGTGGCGGATGCTGGTGACAGACACGAGTAACTGTGGTACTATTTGAAGTATGAAGATACGAGTAGATGCAGATACGAAAACTTTTGTTCGCTTTTGGTCAATACCGGTTTTGTTTGCTTTATCCGCTTGGATGATTTTTTCGGCGAGAGAGGCGTTGATAATATTGGGAACTGCCCTCTTTTTGGCGCTCGCTCTCAGTCATCCAGTAAAGAAACTAGCGGCAATATTGCCTGGAAAAAGCCGTCTTGGTGGCACGGCTCTGGCGTTTGTGTCGCTTATTTTGATCATCGGTGCAGTCGTGTGGTTTGTGGTACCGCCAATTGTACAGCAGTCGGCCAAGTTTGCCGAGACACTTCCGGGATTTTATTCTCAAGTGAATGATCAGTGGCATGGACTGCGAGATTTTATTGACGAAAATGGCCTGCGCGAGCAAGTAAATGGTATGTTTGAGAATATCAAAGACCAAGCTTCTGGCTGGGCGGCGACTGCGAGCAGTAATATTGTAAGCGGTGTTGGTTCGCTCGCGTCGTTCTTGTTCTCTACTTTTCTGGTGATTGTTCTCTCTTTCCTCATGCTACTTGAGGGTCCAGATTGGATGCGTCGTATATGGAGTGTCTACAAAGACAAGGAAAAGATGAAGCATCACAGGTCACTTGTGGATAGGGTTTACACCGTGGTGACTGGATATATCAACGGCCAACTGACTGTCTCGGGCATCGGTGCTTTAGTGGCTGGTTCTTTCGTGTTTATCATTAGCCTATTTGTTGCATCTGTCGATGCTAATTTAGCTATGCCGACCATACTCATTACCTTCTTGCTGTCGCTTATTCCGATGTTTGGCGCGACTGCGGCGGGCGTTATCATCACGCTCCTTATTATGATGAATAGTGTTGGCGCAGGTATTGTCTATGCGATATTCTTCATTGTCTATCAGCAGATTGAAAACAACTTCATCTCACCTGTTATTCAGGCGAAAAAAGTTGAGCTATCGGCACTTGCGGTGTTGGTATCGGTGACCATCGGTATTTATGTCGGTGGGCTCATCGGCGGTGTTATCGCTATACCAGTAGCGGGTACGGTAAAAGTATTTCTTGAGGACTATCTAGAACGATCAAAGAAGCGCCAGGCTGAAGAAGAGAAGCCTGCTATTGCGAAACTTATCAAGAAGATTAGCGGCGACAAGTCGTAGCGACTATTTACTATAGCTCCAAATGGCGCCGTGCTCGCCATCCCTAACGGCGATACCTTGTTGCTGTAAGATATTTCGGAGTTCATCGGATCGTTGCCAATCTTGATTGTCGCGAGCGCGTTGCCGCTCGATAAGAAGTTGTTTTGACTCGTCACTGATATCCGGCGTTGAACTGACTAATTGAAGACCGAGTACTTCGTCGATAGTTTCAAGCAGTTGTACTAATGCTCGTTGGTGTATGGCACTGAGTGGCCGGGCATCAAGTCGAGAAAATGCTTCGTCTATGATCGTGAGAGCGCCAGGGGTGTCGAGATCGTCCTTGAGCGCCTCGATGAGTGCTTGATTGGTGGCCAGAAGCGACACCGTTTGCTCATCGGTATCTTTATCATCATCATTTTGCAGTGTATCGTGCGTTTGATGGCGTAGTGCTGCGTAATTTCGCCAATGCTCCAGCCGGTTTGCGGCAGATTCCAAAATATCCCAGGTGAAGTTGCCCTCGGTTTGATAGTGCTTCGATGAAATTGCTAACTTAAATGCCATCAATGAAAAACCTCGTTCAGTAATATCGCTCAGTGTGATGATGTTGCCGAGGCTTTTGCTCATCTTCTGGCCATCGACTTTGATGTGGTTGTTGTGGAGCCAGATTTGGGAAAATTGTTTGTTGGTGACACTTTCCGTCTGAGCGATTTCGTTGGTGTGGTGTACCGGGATGTGGTCGATGCCACCGGTGTGGATGTCTATCTGGTCGCCAAGCGTCTCTCTGGCAATAACTGAGCACTCGAGGTGCCAGCCGGGGAATCCCTTACCCCACGGACTATCCCATTCCATATCGCGTGTCGTGTCGGTTGGGGAGAACTTCCAGACGGCAAAGTCGGTGATGTTGCGCTTGCCTGCGACGCTGACGCGAGCGCCGGCCTCTAGCCCAGCGATATCTAAACGCGCTAGTTTGCCGTAATCGGTCAGTTTGCTGGTGTCGAAGTAAAGACCATCGCCGGGGATGATGTAGGTGAAGCCTTTGGCCTCAAGCTCCTGGGCAAAGGCGATTTGCTGGGGGATATAGTCGGTGGCGCGCACCAAGTGGTCGGGTCGGATAAGTCCGAGTAGTCCGTATGCTTCACGGTCAGCGATGTCGATGTACTTTTGCGCAACATCCCAGGCGGTGATGCCCTCGCGCTGAGCGCCTTTTTCCATCTTGTCCTCGCCAGCATCATCATCGCTGGTCAGATGACCAACATCGGTGATATTTTGCGTTCGCTCAACTTTTGTGCCTTGATGACGGAGCAGCCTCACTAAGACATCCCAGTAGATATATCCAACCCAGTTGCCGATGTGCGGTTGACTATACACAGTTAGTCCGCAGGTGTATATTTTGACAGTATCACTGAGCGGCTGTAGTGTGTCTTTTTGTCGAGTGAGGGTGTTATAGAGTTTCATTGTGGTATTCCTTCAGGGCTTTGGCGGTTGCATCGACAAGTTCGCGGACGACAGTATTGTATTCTTCGTACACGCGAAAACCGGCTGCATACGGGTGACCACCGCCACCAAAATAGCCAGCCACCTGTTCGGCGACAGGTAGATTACCGCGAATTCTGGCGGTAACTTTGCCGTCTGGGTAGGTTTTGGTGACCACGCTGAGTGCAACGCCTTCAACCAGGCGCAGCTCGTCACCGATGAGTGCGCCCGGGTTGTACGCGTCGCTATATGCTTGTATTTCCTCCCACGGTACATGCACTAAAGCCAACTGTCCGTCGAGGAGATATTCGATTCGTTCTATTAGCTTGCCTTTATAGGTAAGGATGTCGGGGCTTTTTTTCATAAACTCGCGGCGGCGTTCTTCAATGGTGGAGTTCGATGCTCCAAGCTTCGTCAATTCGCCAGCTATCATAAACGAATCGGCTGTAGTGTTTGGTGTGGTGAGGCCGAGACTGTCGCTCATAATGGCGATCAGCATGTGTTCAGCGGCTTGCGGGTTGATGCGCCAGCCAGTATGGATGCATAACTGATATATCAGCTCGCTGGTAGCTACCGCGTCACCATTGAGCATGGTATGGTCAAAGCTAAGAGTCGATTCGGTAGTATGATGGTCGATGACCAATACAGGGTGCGTCTCGAGAAAATGTCGTACGCCCAGGGTTTCGAGCACTTTCCCGAGCAGTATATCAGCGCTCGTGTCGACAATAATGGCGAGGTCGCTGTTGCTTGGAAAATCTGAGGTCACTCTGTCCCATCCGGTAATGTATCGGAGGTATTTTGGTATGTCGACTGGGCAATAAAGCGTGACAGTTTTGCCAAGGTCGCTCAATATTTCTTCTAGGGCTAAAGCACTACCCAGGCTATCGCCATCGGGGTTTTCGGCCTGAATAACAACAATATTGTTCGCACCGTTTATCAGTTTTTTTGCAGACTCAAACATAGGTATAGTATAGCATTATTTGCATTTTATAGCGAAGTGTGATATAATGAAAGGATAAGGCTACAATTCTCGCCTGCCCTCAAGCGCGTGCTTGAGGGTGACTTGGTCGGCGTATTCAAGGTCGATACCGACGGGTATGCCGCGAGCAAGACGACTTATTTTTGTCGTAAGTCCAGCATCGCGGATTTGCTTCTGTATGTAGAGCGCCGTTGACTCACCTTCTACACTGGCATTGGTGGCGATAATAACTTCTTCTACTTTGTCGTCGGCAATGCGTCTCAGCAGCTCTGGTATATGCAATTTTTCAGGACCGATGCCATCGAGTGGCGAAATGCAGCCGCCGAGCACATGGTAGGTGCCTTTATATTCTCGAGTTCGTTCTAGTGCGACGATATCAAGTGGTTCCTCGACAATGGCTACCTGTTGTTTGTTACGGTCGGGGTCACTATAGAGTGAAGAAACTTCCTCGTCGGGGTTGATGAGTGCAAACGAAATAGGACAAACTTTCACTAAGCTATGAAGTTCGTCCAAGGCCTTTGCCAGCCGAGCGGCTTTATATGGGTCGTTCCGTAGCAAAAAATAGGCATATCGTTCGGCCGTACGAGCCCCAACGCCAGGCAATTGGCCGAGCTCATCGATAGCTTTTACTAAGGCTTTTGGCAAAATATCGGACATAGTTTACAAACCGAGATTGCCGAGACCACCCATGAGCGGCTTCATTTTCTCGGCTGCGATTTCTTGTGCTTTAGCCAGGCCGTCACGAACAGCGATCTGAATCCAGTGCTCCAGCTCGGCTATATCATCAAGGTCAACCATAGCGGGGTCGATTTTGACAGATTTTATTTTCAGCTCACCAGTCACTTGTACGATGACCGCTCCGTCACCAGCTTCAACTTCGATAATTTCTTTTGCGAGATCTTTTTGGGCTTTTCGTAGGTCATTTAGGACTTTCATTTGATTCAGTGCCATGTCGTTTTCTCCTCCTTCAACAATACGGACATTTCCTCTATTTTATCACTCTTTTTACTGGCAGACAAATGATCCAGGCGTAGCTATTGACCATATACAAAAAATCGGCCAGCGTCGTTTTTCCTAGCGTTCACGACGATATACTTGAGATTTTGAGCAGAGTTGGCCAGACGGTCTTTTGCACCTCTATGGACAATACTATTGAGCTGGTTTGGCGCATTGTTTGGCGTAGCTATTTGAAGATTATCTCGTCGTTTTGCGACAAGTTCATAAAATGCACGATCATGCTCTTGGACTATCACTAACGATTTTTCTGGTTTATGCGCTTGGCTTTCTATTGCCTGATCGAGGAGTATGAGGTCGTTATTGAATGACTCTAAAGTCCCCGGGGCATATTTGTATCCAAGTCCGTATGAAATAGAGTTGCCAACAACGATACCAAGCACGATGAGGCCCAATGGTATGAGCCCACCAACCCGTGCGTATGGGTTGAGCGGAAACAGTTTATACCAATCATAAATAAGTCCATCAAAGCCCATAGTTATAACGATGACAGCAAGTACGAGCGTATAGGGAGCGTATTCTGGTGAAAGGAGGATGATAGGTGCAAGCAGGAGCCCCCATAGCCAAATAATGTAACTTCTGGCGGTATATTTGACTCTAATGAGGCGAATCAATCCGAGTATCAAAAGGATAAGGATCGGGACTGAAAACATTGGCTGAATAAGTGCATTGTTGCTAGCTGAGAACCCTGCGAATGTACTAAGAAGTTGGCTGGCGTTGTCGGTTAGTGTCGGCATAGTTCCAGGAATGCCGAGGAGTTGTAGAATGAGTTTCGGTTGATTGATGAGGCTAAAAATGAGAGGTATCAGCACAAGAAGCCCGATACCAGTAGCGATGGCGACACGGTTGGGGTTAAATTTTCGTGCCAGGTGTCGAATATGCGGGTGAAATATGAGGGTGCTGATAATGGCGATATTGAGATATATTCCAAGGGGTGTATATAAGTTGAGCGCTAGCAAGATGAGGAAGATGATCTTCCATAGAATATGAGGAGTATATCGCCGTGATATAAAAGTTCCGGTAGTAAGAAGCCATACGCTGACAGCAAATGAATAGATGAATGGAGTACCATCTTGCGTCATAAACATAAAAACAGGAATAGTACTAGTGATAATGGTCATGATAATAGCGATTTTACGCCGAAACCAGGTCTTTATGAGCATATAGATACCGATAATCCCGATAATACCGAAAAGGAGGCTTGGTAGTTTTATAGATAACTGAGTAACGCCAAAGACGCTAAATGATAGTTTTTGGAGTAAATGATAGGGTAAATTTACCACTGTTTGTGGGTCAAAATGCATGAAGCTCAGCTGATCACTAGTGATACTTGAAACTTGTTCGGCTGCCCGCAATCCCCCGGGGGCTAATAAGGAAGTAAACAGCAGTACGCATAGTACGACAATAGTACCAACAGATATACCAATGATATATCGCCAGCGGTAAAGCAGGAAGTCAGTTACTTGCTGTTTCATCTATCTATTCATTGTATCACGAATTAGTCGTGTCGCTTGTCGAGTGAGATGAATCGCAATCGCTCTGGGTGGAAGTAGAGCTGGACCTTGCCCACTGGACCGTTACGGTGTTTGGCGATGATAAGGTCGGTGATATTCTGAATCTCGGGGTTGTCCGGTTCGTAGTAGCCGGGACGGTAGATGAAGCTAACGATATCGGCATCTTGCTCAATAGATCCCGATTCGCGAAGATCGGCGAGCTGTGGTATTGGCGGCGTACGACTTTCGACTGAACGACTGAGCTGGCTGAGCGCGATGAGTGGTACATTTAGCTCGCGAGCGATGAGTTTCAGGCCACGAGAAATCTCCGACACTTCTTGGACGCGGTTGCCGCCATGATTGCCAGATGCTTGCATGAGCTGGAGGTAGTCGACAATGATCAGGCCAAGTGGTGATTCATGGTGCTTTCGCCTAGCTTTCGTGCGCATTTCAAGTACACTGAGCCCGGGGGTGTCGTCGATAAATATTGGTGCCTCGGCCATTTCGCCCATTGCGTCGTTGAGTTTCGCGAAGTCGTCATCTGTGAGATTGCCTGTTCGTAAACTCCAGGCATCGATACCGCTGGCATCGATGAGCATACGATCGACCAACTGCTCCTTACTCATCTCGAGGCTAAAGAACAATACGGGTAATTTGGCGATAGTTGCAACATTATATGCAAGATTTGTCACTAGGGTAGTTTTACCCATAGCAGGTCGTGCAGCGAGGATGATGAGGTCGGAGCGCTGGAGGCCGGCAGTCATGTTGTCGAGGTCGCGATAGCCGGTTTGAATACCGCGAAGCTGTCCTTTGTTACGATGCAGCTCCTCTATGCGGTCGAAACTTTCGGTGAGGATACTTTCGATGCTGACCAAATCTTGCTTGAGTGACTGATCGGAAACGCTAAATATTTCGGCTTCAGCTTTTTCCAGGATATTTTGTGTCGGCGTATCTTCGTCGAACCCTAGTTCGGATATTTCAGAACTGGCTTTTATGAGGCGGCGGCGAATTGCTTTCGATGATACAATTTCGGCATAACTTCGGGCATGTGCGGCTGAGGGTACGAAATTGGTGAGTTCACTCAGGTATGCCGAACCACCGACTAGTTCTAGCTCGTCTTTTTTTGATAACTCATCGGTGAGAGTGAGGAGGTCGACGGGCTTGTGCCGCTCGTAAAGCTTTATCATCGCGGCGTAGATGATGCCATGATTTTTGTCGTAAAAATCATCGGCGTGGAGGATTTCGGCTATGTCGGCAATAGCATCATCACTAATGAGTACCGCACCCAAAATACTTTTTTCAGCATCGAGGTTTTGAGGAGGAATTTTCGCTGCTTCAACCGTTTTAGCCATCTACCGTTACCTCTTCTCCCCCACCCATTAAGTTTGCTATCGCTGCCATCTCGGCATCTTCTGGCGGTTTTTTGCCTGGAACGATATTGAGCATAACACCGTCGGCGCTCAGTGATTGTAATACTTCCATGAGGACTGCTTGCTGTTTAGGGTCTGATAATTTTTTGTGATTGAAATTATTGCCAGCATGGATTGTTAAATGCGGCGCGCTATAGTTACCTGAAGAATTTCTAAGTAGGCTATAGAGCGATATGCTCATACTCTTTGCTGCCGCGACGATAGCCTGCCAGTCGATTGTTTCGGGTATATCTCCTGATAATTTCTGAGGTTGCGTGGGGAGAGCTGCTATTTCTGGTGCTTCGAGCGTGACAGTAGGTGCTACGACGGTTGCTTCGGCCATGGTTTTTGCCTTTGGCTTTACGCTTTCTCTGTCCGCGGGGATTGGTGTAGCGGCTTGCTGTATTGTGCTCGAAGAACGAGGTGCCATGACTGTCAGGAGTTTGATGAACGGGTGTGATGAAGCACTCACTTCGAGTAGCGCATCGAGGAGTTCTATTTCATCAGGGTGGTTGCCGATGCTGGCGTGAATCTTTCGAATGAGTTGCTTGGCGATGACTGCTGCTTGTGCACCAGTTTGTTCGATAGTCTTAATGGCATGGACAGTCTCTTCGAGCGAATTGTTTCGCCTTGCGTCAATAACAGCATCGAGAAGACTAGACGATGAAATACCAAGCGCCAGTTCAACTGCTTTTGCGTCGATAACGGTAGAATTGTCGACGCTATCTTTGAGCTGGTCGAGTAGTCCGATACTGTCGCGGAAACTACCATTGCCATGTTCGGCGATGAGTTCTAACGCCGCAGTGTCGATATTGATGCGCTCCTTCTTTGCAATATTAGCAAGGTGTTTGACTACTGTCGCCGTATCGATTGAATGAAAATTAAACCGTTGTACGCGGCTGATGATGGTTGCCGGAAGCTTGTCGGCATCGGTGGTGGCCAAAATAAAGACGATATGGCTTGGTGGTTCTTCGAGTGTTTTCAGTAGTGCGTTAAATGCTGGTTTTGACAGCATATGAACTTCGTCGATGATGTACACTTTGTATGTTGCTGTTGTGGGTGCGATATGCACTTTTTCGCGTAATTCTCTGACATCTTCAACGCCGTTATTGCTGGCGGCATCAATTTCGATGATATCGAGATGTTCAGCATCTTCGCTATAGGGTAACTGATTTATCTCGTGCGCCATAATTCTAGCGACAGAAGTTTTACCGACGCCATGCGGGCCAGTCAACAGATACGCGTGAGAAACAGTACCACTGCCAAGCGCACGAGTTAAAATACCCGTGACTTGCTCTTGCCCCAGTACTTCACCTAAATTACGGCTGCGGTATTTTCGATACAGCGCCTGACTCATAGTCCCCTCATGTATGTCACCATTATATCACGGTACACACACGAAGGGAAAACGGTACTACAGTGCTGCTTCAACCGCAGCCCAGGTAGCGTCTGGATCGTCCTCTGGTACAATAATAGTGACTTGGTCGCCGATATTAATTCGGAAATAAGTGACACTGGCGAGTAATATGCGGTATTCGCGACCACTTGCCTCAACGAAATATGCGCCATCGTGTTGTACGAGAGTGCCGATAATCTGCTTTCGCGGCACTGGACCGATTTGCTTGTAGATAAATCCACCGTCATCGGCGATAGTAAGTTTCAGGATATCGCCCTCGACGAGCTTTGATTTTGAGGCATAATTTGCCGGAACAGGATAGGTTTTGCCATCTGGACCCGCCATGATTTGTCCATCAAATACACCTTCGATCACCTTACCGCTCACCTCTTCATGCGGTACATGTGCACCTGTCGATACGACAGAACCGTCGTCGCCAACGATGCTGATGAGCAATTCTTTCGCTGCTGCTAAATTTGTTTCGGCTTCTGAAATTAATGAAGTCAATCGTTTTACTTGTTTTTCTGGTAACTCAGACATATTTCTCGCATTCCTTGTCTGTTTTTATAGTATTACTACTATATATAGCGCTTGCTGAGGTAAAAGTCAATAACAATCAAAAAGTCAAGGGCGAATATTTCCGAGCTATCCACAGTCTCAACAGGTAACGAACAAACTTTGTTGTAAATAATGTTTATTGAAACCTGAAACTAAATACACCCCTACGATAAAACCGTAAGGGCGTACTAGTACTCAACACATTCGATCTTTATGCTATACAGGTGCTGAAACTATGATAGTTCAACAGTTGCGCCAGCTTCTTCAAGCGCTTTCTTTGCTTCTTCAGCTTCGTCTTTCGAAACTTTTTCCTTGACTGGTGCAGGTGCGCCGTCAACGATAGCTTTTGCTTCACCAAGACCAAGGCCAGTTAGTTCTTTTACGGCCTTGATAACTGCTACTTTTTGAGCACCAGCATCTTTAAGAGTGACGGTGAACTCGGTCTTTTCGTCAGCAGCTGCACCAGCGTCACCGCCGGCAGCAGGGCCAGCAACAGCTACAGCAGCAGCTGCAGGCTCAATGCCGTACTCATCTTTTAGGATAGTTTTTAGTTCGTTTACTTCAAGGACAGTAAGCTTAACCAAGCTCTCTGCCAATTTCTTTACATCTGCCATATCGTTTCGCCCAAGGGCTTATGATTCATGAAATTTTCAATTCGTTAGCACTCATGTAAATTTCATTTATCATCGAGCGGTGCGCCGAAGTAAATTCGGACGCTCCGTCTGCTCTTTTCCCTCGGTCTCCTTTCGTTAATACAATTTATATTGATAATTATGCGTTAGCGTTTACTTTGGCTTCAACACCATCGAGTAATGCATGCAAGTTGCCAGATAGACCGTTGGTGACATCGTGCACCGGTGAAAGCAGTTGTGCGATTGTTTCGGCAATCAACTGCTCCTTGCTTGGCAAGCCGGCCAGGCTCTTCACTTCATCGGTAGACAGCAGTGCACCTTCGCCAGAAATCGCACCAACCAACTCTAGGTTTGGGTGATCCTTGGCAAACTTGTCCAGCACTTGAGCTGGAGCTACTTCATCGCTGTCGCTGATAGCGTAGAGCAACTGACCTTGCAAGTCAATGTCCAGATCTTTTAGCGTCGGCACAGTTCCAGCGGCTACTTTGACGAGTCGGTTTTTTACTACCTTTATCGTCACACCAGCTTCGCGGGCGTTCTTTCGTAGCTCCTGCAACTCTGCCACACTGATACCAGCATAACTTGCAAAAGAAGTCATCTTTGCATTACTTAGGAGATTGGTGAGTTCTTCAACCAAAGCATTCTTTTTATCGCGACTAATCGCCATGAAAGCCTCCTTTTATTATTGTTTTAAAGATCGAATTGTTAAAGTATCTCGACATGGTACGCATTCGCGAAAGCGTACAAGTTGACAATACGAAGGAAGAAAATTCCCTTGGTAGCAAATTAAGTACTGGTAGTACGGCTACTGTCTTTGGTAATGTCGTAAGGATATTGTAGCAAAAAGAGGGCGATTATGCAAGGAGCGGATACTGTAACGCCGCTAGGGCGACTACTTAAGATCTTGATCAGTACCAGACCCTTACAAATAACTTCATTCTTGCGGGTCCTTGTAGTGGTAGCGGTCTATAGATACGAATTTTAGCTGCGGTAGAAATATCTACGAGCTCTTCTTTTGTTACCGTATCGACAGATATACTACCAATCTCTTCAAGGACTTCAATAGTCTAGACAAATCATCACGCTTGTGCTATAATGTAAAATAAGACTACTGTTTGGATAAGTGTTCATCGACTTGTTTGCGGAGGAGCGACTGTACTTCATCTATAGAAAGGAGCGTTTCGTCGCTATCTACACAACGGATAGAGGAAAAATCCGTCGGATATAACTCGCAGAGTTCTTCGTAGGTTTTGACGGCTCTTTCGAGGTGCCCAAGATCGGCTTCGTGGATATCTCGCTTTTTATCGGTGTAGTTTCTTGTATCTTTTTGGTCGACGAGTTTTTGGGCGGTTGCAGCGGGAACAAGCAATACGAAATTGTGGTCGGGCTTGGGTGTTTGTAGCGTAGCAAATTCCATGTCGGTTATCCAGGCGTAGTAGTCTTTTCGAGCGGCTTCATCTGCTATTTTTTGTCCCTGATGTGCCATGTTTGATGCCGTAAAGCGATTGGCGAGGACGATTTTGCCCGCTTCAATGTCTTTTTTGATGTTGAACGATGCTTCGAAGCGGTCGAGCGCATAAAACAGCGAAGCGGCTTTGCTATCTACTTCATCTGCCGAGCCATATTCGCCATTGAGATAGCGACGAACGAAATGGGTTGACTCTTTGGAATATTGCGGAAAATCGTACTCTGCTACGGTGTAGCCATCTTTGCGTAAGTTTTCAGCCAAGAGTTTGAACTGCGTACCCTTGCCGCTGCCATCACTGCCTTCTATGACGAAAAACTGACCGCGGCTCATTTGATGCCTTCGGATAGTCCTTCTATGGTGATTGGCATGCTGCGGATATCTTTGAAGGCTCTCGGAAGCATCATGCTTGGTTGCCACGACTTTACGAGCTCTTCGAGGTTGTCGGTGTATTGATATTTACCGCTTACTCCGCCGCGACCATCGGCATATCCACCTTCTACGGGGCCGGTGTGATGAAAAATGAGCTGCCCTACCCGTTCGCCTACTGGTAGAACGACGCTTTCATGTTTGTTGAGATTGTAGATTTCAAGAGTGATGCGATTGATGTAGCCAGGATCAACCCAACCGGCATCGAAGCAGATAGCCACACCATTGCGCCCCCAGCTCGAGCGACTTTTTACTTCGCATGCACCGCCATGAGCGCGAATACCGACAAATTCGTGGGTATGCCCCAAGATTCGCTCGCCAGGCGCCAGTACGATAATGGGGTGATCTTCGGGGATATTTGCGAACAGCTCTCGTTTATTCTTGGCGCACCATTCTTTATGCGGTATGGCTTCGAGCGGCCCCTTAAAATAGCGATCGACCTCTGCTTCATCGAATGGATTGTAGACGGTATTTTCTACCTGATATTCTTGTTTATAATAATAATGCCCGAGCGTAAAGTCGAGGCTCGCTTCGCTCACATGTTGCGGATTAAACGGCAGGCAGACTATTCGACCATCATCGATTGCTTCGTGAATTTCAGTATTACTATATACTCCCATATTTTCCCTTCTTAACTACATTTATTGTATCATAGAGATATGAAAACTATCATTGTTGCCATGGATACCAATAACGCGATTGGATTTAATAATGATTTGCCCTGGGGTCGAGCGCTGAAAGATGATTTGGCGAATTTCAAGAAGCAGACTTCTGGTGCATCTATCATCATGGGTCGAAAGACTTTTGAATCTGTTGGCTCGAAACCACTGCCTCAGAGAGAAAATATTGTTGTCAGTCGAACACCAACTGGCGTGCCGGGTGTTTTGACGGCGGTTTCGCTAGAGTCGGCGTATAGTCTGGCGCGGTATCCGATATTTATCATTGGCGGCGGACAGATTTATGCAGCAGCACTTGCCGATGCTGATAGATTGATGGTGACAATGGTTGACGGCGAGTTTCCGGAAGCGACGGTATATTTTCCAGAAATTAACCCGGTGGAGTGGAAAGAAGTTTCGAGAGAGTATTTCTCTCAAGACGAGCGAAATGAGTATTCGTTCGATATTGTGGTATTTGAGCGAGTAGCCTAAACTGCTATGGGCGCTTTTATGGCCGGGGCTGGGTCGTAGTTTTCGAGGCGAATATCGTCGAATGTAAAATCGTCGATGTGTTTGATATTAGGGTTGAGCCAGAGCGTTGGGAGCGCTTTTGGTATGCGAGAAAGCTGCTCTTCCACTTGTTCGAGGTGATTGAGATATAAGTGAGTGTCGGCGAGGGTGTGTACAAATTCCCCTGGCTGGAGACCAGTTACTTGGGCGACCATAGCGAGCAATAGTGAATAGCTGGCGATGTTGAACGGCACGCCGAGGAAAGTATCGGCACTGCGCTGATATAGATGAAGGTCAAGTTTGCCATCGGCGACATAAAACTGGAAGAGTGAATGACATGGTGGCAATCCGCCGATGCTGACTATCTCGTCTATTTCGGCGGCGTTCCAGGCACTGACGATGATGCGGCGGCTGTCGGGTGTGTGCTTGATCATATCTATAGCTTTGGCGATTTGGTCAACAGTCCCACCTTGCAGGTCAGGCCATTTACGCCACTGCACACCGTATACCGGACCAAGGTCGCCCCACTTTTCAGCGAATGCGTGGTCGGTGGCGACTTTTTGGATGAATTCTTTCATTTGTGTTTTCCATTCGGGAGAGTTTACCTCAGGAATGGGGAGATTATTTTTTTCCAAGTAGGCTTTGAACGGCCATTCGTCCCAGATATGCACGCCGTTTTGAGCGAGATATTCAATATTTCCAGTACCCTTAAGAAACCACAGCAGCTCATGAACAACACTATTGAAGTACAGTTTTTTCGTAGTGACTGCCGGAAAACCGTCGGCAAGATCATACCGAACTTGGCGGCCAAAAACGCTCATAGTACCAGTACCAGTACGATCGGTTTTTTTCGTTCCGTTATCGCGAATATCTTGCAATAGCGCTAGGTATTGTTTCATGTACCTCTCCTTTTTGTGCTTGAGGTATATTATAACACTATTTACGACTAAGAGATGGTTTGAGTAAAAGATCGTTTATTAAATTACGACGCGTTCTCTACTTTAACGCCGGGACCCATAGTGGTTGCTACAGAGACGCTCTGAATGTATACGCCTTTGATGCTTGATGGTTTTTGGGCGCTTAGGCTATCGAAGAATGCGCGAGCGTTTGCGAGTAGTTTATCGCTACCGAATGATACTTTGCCAATACCAAGATGGACAATAGCTTGCTTATCGACGCGGTATTCTACGCGACCAGCTTTGGCTTCTGCGACGGCTTTGGCAACATCGGCAGAAACGGTACCAGATTTTGGATTTGGCATGAGACCGCGAGGGCCAAGCAGACGGGCATATTTACCAAGTTTTGGCATGTATTGTGGCGTGGCGACCAAAATGTCAAAATCGAGCACTTCTTTGTCGAGCTGCTTTAGGAAAGTTTCGTCACCCACGATGTCGGCACCAGCTTTTTTCGCATCGGCGTGCAATTCTTCAGGTGCAAATACCGCGACCTTGATGGTTTTGCCGGTACCGTGCGGCAGGCTAACGGTTGCGCGAATGTTTTGGTCAGCTTGTCGTGGGTCGACGCCGAGACGAACATGTACTTCAACGCTTGAGTCAAACTTGGTAGTACTGGTTTCGGTTGCAATTTTTAAAGCATCAGCGAGTGAATATACTTTGCCAGCTTCAATTTTTTTCGCCACTTCTTGGTATTTCTTGCCGCGGCGTTCGAGCTTTGGACGAGTTACAGGCTTCGGGCCTTTTTTCATATTGGCTTCGGCTTCTTCTGATTGCGGCGTGGTATCACCAGCCTCTTTGCGGGCTTCTTTCTCGAGTTTTTCCTCAACTTCTTTGATGGCCTTTTCGCTGCGCTTGCCAGCTTTGGCAACAGTAGCTTCTCTTTTGGCAACTACTTCTTTGTCTTCGGTTTTTTTGCCAGCAGCTTCGATGGCAGCTTCAATCTCGGCGATGGTATTTTTCTCTGTTACTTCTAGCTTCAGCTCTTTCGCTTGCTCGAGTAAGTCGGCTTTTTTAGCCATAGTGATGTGTCCTTTCTGTGGTGCAAACGGCGTTTTCGGCCTCCCAACATGGTTATTTATGATAGTATTATAGCACTGTTTTGCTACTAGGTAAAGAGCGAGTAGTTGCTTATGCTTGCTCTGCCGTACCATTAGTGATTTACTACATAACTATGACCCGTAGAAATAGTGTAGATGTTTTGAGGCCTTTTCTTAAAGAATATGGCACTAGTCCAGATGTCCAGCTGATTGGCGGTATCGGTATGGCTGCCTTACTAGACTCGGCCACCAAAATAGATGTGAACAATAAACGGATCATAGCGCCAGAAGACTTGTGCGTACCAGCAGTGAGAGCCAACGGTTCAAAAAGAGATGTTGATGTATTGGTAGCCACGACAGAAACGGCTCGTGTGGATTTGGTTGCTGCGTGTCTTAAGACGATGCTAAATGGAGAGCTGAAAGAGTCGGTATTTGGTATTCGGCCAAAACATGAACTTGAAGCAATGTACCGCAATCCTTTTGGGGTGCGGGCACTGATGGCTTTTGTGTCGGATAGATACGCGGCGATGAGTTCTAGCGGAGATCTCAAGAAAGTACTGTTTCCCTTTGCGGTAGATATCGACCCAGAAAGTATGGAACCGTGGGAGCTCGTTATTGATAAAAGTGATGTGGTTGCCAATGTGCCGAACCCGGCGACTGCGCTAGCAAATTATGCCAATCGTTCAATTAGTGGTGTGCGCAAGAAAGACGCGAAGAAAATTGCTACATTGAGATCTCGCTTGGAAGAGCAAGCTCCGGAACTGATTCGTTTCCTGAAAATCGGCCCAGCGAGTTCACAGCTGGAACTGGCGCTACTGACTCATTCGGCCGGTGTGGGTATAGGCCCGCTAAATGAAGCTCTCGGGACTCACTATGACCGATACAATCTGTGGGAGTTGCTAGACCACCCAGACTACATGATGAGCGAACTTTCATTACTGAAATCTTCAGTAGTGCTCGGTGCTTTCGCCGCTAAAGCAAATGGATTACGATTCGGCGAGAGCATGGAGCCAATCGTGACTTTTTGGCAAAAGTACGATTTTGAAGAGCGAACTAAGGGCATTCTAGGAAATCGCTAGGGTCAACTATTGCATTTTATAGTAATATGTAATATACACCTCGCTGAAAAAGAGCGAGGTGTATTGTTTTTTTGCTGTAACTATGTACTATTCGACGACTTCTACGCCCATAGATCGGGCTGAGCCGGCAACTACTTTTATAGCGCCTTCGAGGTCGATGGCGTTGAGTTGCTCCATTTTTGCTTCAGCGATTTCTGCGAGCTGGGCTTTGGTAATTTTGCCCACTTTGTCGGCGTGGGGCTTAGCGCTGCCCTTTTTGATACCAATTTTGTCGCGAATCATGTCATCGACTGGCTGGCCGAGGCTCTTCCAGGTGAATGTTCGGTCTTCGTATACTTGAATATGGACGATAACATCTTTACCCATGTCGCCTTTAGTGGCGTCGTTGAATGGATTGATGAAATCCATCATGTTCAGACCCCATTGACCTAGTGTAGAGCCAACAGGAGGCCCTGCAGTCGCACGACCAGCTGGAATACGGAGCTTGAGATTTCCGATAATTTTCTTTGCCATAGCGTTCTTTTCCTTCTTGTACTAAATATATTATTGAAGCGTCATATTTAGTGCGTAACTCACTTATTTTAGCAATTCTTGCTTCTTTTGTCTAGGTCATTATAGGAGGAGGGGTTGTTGTACTGTTCTTAACGGGGCAGAATTATTTATCTACGCACGCTATAAGGGAGAAACTCTAGTGGACATCCGTAGGCCTCTACTATTCCCTCAGATGTTGAATCTGCGGGGGTTACTGGATGGACATATTGATCAAAGCCCGTTAATAACAGAGGTTCGCCTGATGGAGGAGTTATAGTTAGCGTGTCCGTCTCTTTATTATATCGAGATGCTGGTTTTTTCCAAGACATACGCACGCTCAAATCTTTCAATTCACCACCATAGGGGGTATCCCGTAAGCACGCAGTTCTGCCCACTCTCCAGTCACCACTGTCCCCATGCACATAGTCGGTAAAAAACCGATCTACAGGTGTCAATGCTTCAAGATACTCTTGCCAGGTAGCAAGGCGTTCTTGCTCGCTAGGCGCACATCCGGAAAGGGATATTGCGCCAATCGCTGATAAAATGCTTGCTGCAACGCATCTCTCTACTAATTTTCCAAATTCTAACATATTGTTCTATTCTTTCTGCCCACCTTAGCTGGTTATGATGGTTTAGATCGAATTTGTTGCTTGAAGTGCCTGTGCGGCTAGGTTTAAGTTTCGGATAGCTTCGTATTTAGCGGCCTCAAGCTCGGCAATCCTTTGACGGCCCCCTAGAAGTTCATCGTCTATTTTGATCATGTCTTGCCCTAGACTTGCCATGTAATTCCGTAGTTCGGCTTCTGTCATTGCACCAAATCTATTTTCAACATCGCCATCCCCTATTATATCTCCTGGGCTGATCCTCCCGAATGAGTCACCCGGATATGCCGGCGTATCTGTAATTTGTTCTCCACCCGCCATGCTATACCTTCTTCACCTGCAAAGCATCGAGCTCTACTGGAGTATCGCGGCCAAACATGCTCACCATAACCTTGAGCTTGCCTTTAGCGGCATCGATTTCTGATACAGCGCCATCGAAGCCCTTGAACGGTCCATCGACAATGCTCACTACTTCGTCTACCTGGAAATCGATCTGGTGCTTTGGCTCTTCTACGCCCATGCGCTTCTTGATTTTCTTTATTTCTGCTTCAGAAACGGGGGTTGGCGTGGTGTCAGCACCCACAAAGCCAGTCACCCCAGGAGTGTTGCGGATAATGTACCAAGTTTCGTCGGTAAGCTTCATTTCAACTAGTACATAGCCCTGGAAAATCTTTTCATCGACAATTTTGCGCTTGCCATTTTTGATCTGGATTTGTTTTTCCTTTGGCACCATGACATCAAATATTTTATCGGCCATGTCAACGGTTTGGATGCGTTGACGAATGCTATCGGCAACCTTTTCTTCGTAGCCGCTGTAAGTATGGATTGCATACCAGGCTCGAATATCGTTATAACGGTTAGATTTTGCCATAGTGTTCTCCTATCCTATGATTTGGTTAAATAACAATTGAAATGCCATGTCGACAAGCAATACAAGTACAATGAAGAAGAGACAGAACAGGAGTAGCGTGCCAGTCATTTTCCATGTAGTTGGTCGGTCTGGCCAACGAACCATTTTTAGTTCGCTCCAGGCGCCTTTGAAGTACGCCCCTATTTTATTCTGTTTTTTGACTTTTTCTTTCTTCGTTTTTGGCTCTTTGGCCTCTTTTTTCGGCACCTTTGCGGTTGTTTGTTTGGTGTCCTTCGCGCTTATTCGCGTCACCGTTGTCGATGAAGTAGTACTCGGCGCTTTCGTAGTCTCTTTTTTGGCCATTGCTTTCTCCCAATTAAAAAAGTCTGTTTTCGGACAGACTGTCAAGCCTAGTATAGCAGATGATATGCTGGTGTCAAGATTCTTTTGAATGTCTAGGTAGTTTGATGCTAAACGAGGATCCGTGGTTGAGCCGGCTTTCTATCTCTATGGTGGTGCCGAGTTTTTTTGCCAACTTTGCTGTGACATAGAGACCGAGTCCAGTGCCGCTTGTTTCGCGAGTGCGATAGTCCTCGGCACGGTAAAACCGTTCAAATATTCGTTTTTGGTCGGCTTTACTGATGCCGATGCCGCTATCTTTGACGGTGAATTGTATAGAATCATCAGTTTCTTGCACTGAGAAAATGACAGAGCCTTCTTTGGTGTATTTTATAGCGTTGGTGATGAAGTTTTGAAGGAGTTCTTGCAGGTAGAGGCGACTAGCGAGAACGGTACCGCGTTTGCTGCCCAAGTTCAATGTGAACTTTAGCCCCTTCCCTTCAGCCTGTGGCTTATATTCAGTGGCCATACTGCGTGCAAGCTCGGCGACCGATATTTCTTCTGCCTCATCGGCGATACCTCGCTCGGCTCGTGATAGCGTACTGAGGTCATTCACCATTCGTGCCAGGAACATGACTTGATCGTGTGCTGTGTCGACAGCAGTTTTT
Organism: uncultured Candidatus Saccharibacteria bacterium; assembly: GCA_937858705.1. Lineage (GTDB taxonomy): Bacteria > Patescibacteriota > Saccharimonadia > Saccharimonadales > Saccharimonadaceae > SZUA-359. Next base: position 101,212 of record CALLZM010000024.1, read on the forward strand.
AGGTGATCGCCAGAAAAAGTACCGCGGTCCATCATCAGCTGGACATTACTAATAGTTGCTTCGGCGATGGTGATAGGTGTGCGGAGTTCATGACTAACGACGCTGATAAATTCATCTCGTTCTTCCTCAAGACTTTTGCTTGTTGTGATGTCGCGTGCAATGACGATATAACCTTCAGAGTCAGCCGAACTACCATCGTAGCTACGGCGAATAGGAGAAAGCGTCATCTCAAGTCGAATGGGCTCTCCGCTAATGTCGAGAATGAGATCATCACGCATGATGCTAGCGGTGAGCTTTTGCATGAGTTTTATAAGTGATATGCGACTGCCTGTCGTGTCACTCACCGGCAAGACGGTGTCGATAGGCTGGTTTTCGATAGCGGTATTGGTATCGAGAAGATTGAGCATAGCTGCGTTATATACAGTAATATGGCCATGCTCGTCGGTACTCATGATGGCCTCGCTGAGGTTATTTATGAGCGTCATGGTTCGCTCATGTTGTAAGGCAGCAGTCGAGGCGGCTGGAGTGGGCGTGTCGTCGGGCTTTCGGCGAAGTTTCATATGCACCCTAGTATAGCATGAGCGGTATGCAAGTTACAGGGCGGGCGTCTGGTTTTTGATGGTTTTTCTGTGGAGTCGATAGTGCGGGTCGGCTGCCTCAACTAGTTGCCAGAAGCGACTGGAGTGGTTCATCTCGATAGTATGGCATAGCTCATGTATGAGCACATAGTCGATCTCTTCGAGGCTTAGTTTCATGAGGGCAATATTGAGGCTGATGGTACCGTTCGAACTGCAACTTCCCCATCGCGATGCTGCGTGCGGAAAACGAACTTTTGCGTAGCTGTAGCCGTGACGGCCTGCTAAGACAGCGAGTCGTCTGGTGAGATAGGTTTTTGCTTCTTTTCGCAAGATTTTTACGATGTACTCGCGGATAGCTTGTTGCACTTTGGGCGAGCTGGGCTCGAGGTCCGGCGGGATACGGCAAATGATCGTTCGATCTCTGGTAACGATGGCTATTTCTTCTACGGTATCGTCGCTTACTACATGCAGTGAATGACTCTTGCCAATAGCTTGACCATGAGCGTAGAGGGGTAGTTGATTATTTATTCGTATTTTTTCAAGGTCTTTCCGCGATTTTTTGACGGTAAGCTTTATGAGGCTGAGCGGAATAAGTGGTGGTGCAATTGCAACGAGCTGTCCAGTCAGTGACGGTTTGATGCGAATACCTCGCGAGCGAGCATTTCGGTGTACTACGACTTCGCCAAGCTTTTCATCGATGAAAGATTGCGTCGCCATGAGATTTGCTATGTCCTTGCCGGCGGTTTGATGGTGCGTTTTTCTACTATCTTCGCCTTTGACCGTTGTGAGTCTGGCCGTTCATTTGTAAGATGATGAAGGACAGTTTTTGCCTGGGAGGCATAAGTATGAACACCGCTAATAACGACGATTTTTGCCTTTTCCTTGCGCTCTGGTGGAACGAATTGTTTTACAAGATGGTTGAAATATTCATCGCTAATTGGATACGGATTGTCTGCGCTTTTCTTGGCGGAGCGTTCGCGGGCTAAGCTTGGCTCAAGCTGAAGCCATACAAAAACTGGTTCGTATCCCTTGGATTTGGCAAGCTGTACTAGTTTTTGTCGCTCGGCTATATTGCCAGTGATTCCTTCGAATACGATGGTCTGTTCGGTGCGGCTGATGGAGTTGAAAAGCTTCAGCGCAAACTTGGTAGCATCGCCTATATTCATGCCATAGTCAACGAGCTCTTTGATATTTATAGGAAAAGACTGGAAGGTATCGGCAAATTTTGTCGCGAACTCTGTTTTGCCGCTTCCAGGTATGCCGATGACCACAATAAGGTATGGCTTATGCAGTTGAAATCCTCTCATAATAGTATCTACAAGTATACCAGTTCATGGCGTTATTTGCGATATCTAGCCGATATATTTGTTTTTTGATATACTTGGAGGGCAGTTATAGGAGTGTAGCTCAATTGGTAGAGTAGCGGTCTCCAAAACCGTTGGTTGCAGGTTCGAGTCCTGTCACTCCTGCCAA
>CALLZM010000025.1 GCA_937858705.1 uncultured Candidatus Saccharibacteria bacterium
GGTGATTTCAGTGCGGCTGACGCGATTCGCGCAGCAGATGACATCATCACCAAGGGCGGCGGACATAAATTGGCTGCTGGCGTAACACTACCAACGAAGAACATCCAAGCTTTCAGAGAACGAGTAAATGCATTTTATCGTGACCAGGAATTATCCAATCAACAGGCATTGTTGTTGCCAAAAGCCGATACGACCGCCGATTTTAGTGATATTACCGAAGAGCTTATCGAAAAAATCGCCACCCTCGAGCCATTTGGCAGTGGCAATCCGCAGCCTATCCTCACTAGTCAGCGGGTAACAGTGGTGCACCGCCGTCGTATGGGTACCGATGCACAGCATGTCAAACTTGAGTTGCAAAATACCAGGGGCCAATCCATGAGTATGTTAGCGTTTTCAGCACCAGAGCACTTTTTCGTTCAGGTTGGTCAGATAGTCACCGTCTGGTATCAGCCAGATGTGAATGAATGGAATGGTAGGCGAACGATTGAGGGGCGACTGTTGCATATTGAAATCTTGTAGTTTTCATGCTATAATAGAAGAATGGACACTGAACCTACCGCATCCGACCATCACACTTTATCTTCTGGTGGCGACAACCCTTGGGATTCAGTGATGCAAGCACTGCAAAAACCAGAAATAGTTGAAACAGATTTATTACCGCGTGAATCACTAAAGGCGAAACTATACCCTGCAGAGAAAGAGACGGCAAAGAAAAGGCAACTGGCAGCGCTTTTCGAAGCATTTCCACTTGGTATCACTGAACAGTCAATCGTTTTGTATCCTGGCAGTGCCGCAGATGCTACTTTTGCCGATGTCATTGGCGGCAGGCAAGTGATTCATATCGATCCGGACGAGGTATCGATACGCGAATTACAAACAGAAGGATATGTCGGTGTGCCAACGACGAAAGAGCAATATTATGCGGATAATCCAGGCCTAGTAGGTGCGGTGGATATGATCATTTCGTATAATGCAGGAAAAATTTCTGGCGAAGAGGTCAGCTTCATCCGTCCTGGCGGATATGTTTTGGCAAATAATTGGCATGATTCTGCTAATGCGATGGCTAGACGGGAAGATTTTGAACTTGTAGGTGCGGTTGATCAGTTTGGAGTGGTACAAGATACAACTATTGCTACCGAAGCGCTTGGATATGAGCGAAGTGCCATGCTCCACGGAGGAGGAAATATGGTATTTGGCGCAGACGAGATAGCAAAACTTGAAAAGGGAACTTATGCCGAAACGACAGAATCACGCAATACCGAAACCATATGGCTCTTTCGCAAAAAAGATTCCGCTCCTCACGATGAGCTTGACAAAGCAAAAGCACTATGATACCTTAAAGTAAATAGAAGACAAAACCAAAAGGAACGCATATGCCAACACCAGAACAAGACACCAAAGCTATCACTGGCACGAACGGTGCTGATCTTGAGGACCTAGAATTTAGTGGTGATTGGGCCTAGGCTCGGCCTCTGAGGTGAGCACCTCATTACTATATATTTTTTGCATCATTTTTACCTCTGTTATTCTATGATGAATATTGACAAAATAGCCAAGGTGTGCTTAAATGGAATTGTAATAAATTGTTAACATAAAAAAGGAAAAATATGACAGAAGTCTCACTAGCACAAAAAGAACTCACTCCAGAACAACTCAAATGGCAGGCAAGAGAGAGAGCCGTTACAGAGCTCAGCGGCGCATTTCAGGGAGATGAGGTTACTGCCAATTCTATAGTTAATGTGCTGTATTATGTTGGGGTGCCACAGCAGACACCGGAAGATAAGGACAATGAGCAATTTAACGCAAAAGTGCGTGAAATCGCTGAGCTAGTACACGAAGATTACCGGGCCAGGAATCAGGAGACTAATGTCGACGATAATATGGCACCATTCGGAGCATTGGATGAAGGAATACAGGCGGGATATGTCGAGAAGGTGTTGGTTGCGATTGGATTGTCGGACGCTGACAGGGAAACCGCATGGTCAGAAGACAAAGGTACTTATGAGAGTGGTGAGTATGAGATATTTGGTTACAACAAATATGGTGCACAAGTATACTATGACACGCCCGATTATGAACACATTGGGTAATATTTAGTAAGACTAGATCACAAAACCCCCGCCAAGTATTGCCTGGCGGGGGTTTCTCTGTTACAATAGCCAGTGATATGGTACAAGTTACAAGAAAAGACGAGAAGGAAGCGAACGAAAATATCATTCGTCGCTTTAACCGCAAGGTGTTGCAGAGCGGCATCTTGGCGACCGTGAAGGGCAAGCAGCGCTTTGAAAAGCCAATTTCTAAGTCGGAACGACGCAAGAAGGCGATTATTCGCCGCGAACGAAAAGCCGACAAGATGGCCAAAATGCGACTAGGAGTCCGCTAGAGTGGCCCTTGAGGCCCGTATACAAGACGATTTGAAAGCCGCTTTACTTAGCGGCAATCGTTTTGTTAGCGATACTTTGCGAGGCCTGAAAGCTGTTATTTTGGACGAAAAAGTAGCACTTGGTAAGCGAGAAGATGGCTTAACTGATACTGAAATTGAAAAGCTTCTCGCTAAAGAGCTGAAAAAGCGCCGCGAGTCGGCTGCTATCTATCAGGAAAATGCTCGCGATGATTTGGCAGAAGCTGAAGCAGCTGAAGCAGAAATTATTGAAAACTATTTGCCGCAGCAGCTCTCTGAAGTAGAAATTACTGCTGTCGTAAAAGAACAAGTGCAAGCCATGAATGCGACTATGAAAGAAATGGGCCAAGTGATTGGCGCGGTGAAGAGCAAACTTGGCTCAAGTGCCGACGGCGCTGTCATTGCAAAGATAGTAAAACAAGAATTATCGTTATCGTAATAAAGAAGGGTAGAACACGATGATATTATTATTTGGGCCCCCTGGTGCCGGTAAGAGTGTGCAAGGACAAATGCTGGCAGTGCGTATGGGTTGGAAGTGGCTCTCGACTGGTGAGATGTTTCGGGCAAGTAAAGATCCTGAAATTATCGAGATACTGAAGTCTGGACAATTGATCGATGATGAGCAGACCTACCAAGTATTCAATGCGGCTGTAGCGGAAGCAAAAGCGCAGCAGTATCCGCAAATTATCGTAGATGGGTTTCCGCGCACCAAAGATCAGGCTGAGTGGCTTGGCAAACATCTCAAAGAAACGGGCGATACTATAGATGTCGTCATCGCTCTTGAAGTGCCAGAAAGTGAAGTGGTGGAGCGCATGACCAAGCGAGGCCGCCTGGAAGATTCACCAGAAACTATCGCTACTCGTATGAATATCTATCGCCAAAAAATGTACCCGATTTTGGGTAATTTTGCCGAGCAAGGCATCAAAATTGTTCATCTCGATGGTACAGGCACTGCTGGCAGCGTGCATGACAAAATTTACGACGAAGTAGTGGGAGCGATTGTTTAGTGCAGCCAACCAAAACACCAGCAGAAATAGAGGCGATGCGCCAGTGTGGCGCGATTTTGGCAACAATTTATAGAGATTTGCGAGATTTTGTACGGCCGGGACTCAGCGAAAAAGACATTGACGCGTGGGTTGAGAGCGAGATACAACGACACGGCGCGGTCGCCACCTATAAAACAAGCGAAGTCAATTTTCCAGGGGTAATATGCATATCGGTTAATGATGAAATAGTGCATGGTGTGCCGACGGACTATGTTTTGGAGCGGGGTGATGTCGTTGGTTTTGACTTGGTAATAGCATACAAAGGCATGAAAACTGACAGCGCGTTCACTATGGTAGTGGGCGAAAAGCCATCTGGGGCGGTGAAACATCTCCTTACCCATACCGAGAGAGCTCTTTACGCAGGCATTGATGCCATACAGGGGTCAGTACGAACGGGTGATATTGGCGCTGCGATAGAAGCGGTGTTGCGGCCCGCAGGCATTGGTATTGTGCGCGAGCTTGTAGGGCATGGCGTGGGGCACGAAATGCACCAAGCGCCAGAGGTGCCGAACTATGGGCGAAAAGGCACAGGCGTTTTATTGAGCCCAGGCGATACCATTGCTATCGAGCCTATTACGACGCTTGGTAGTGAACGAATCAAGACCTTGAATGATGGCTGGACTATTTCGACCAAAGACGGCAGTTTGGCGGCTCAATTTGAGCATACAGTACTCATCACCGAGACGGGTGCTGAGATTTTGACGACTTTATAGCCGCTTGCAAAACACCAAGCATTACCTGTATACTATACAATATGCAACAATCTCAATATGCAGTTGGAATAGACATCGGCACAACGATGATCCGCTGCGTCGTCGGTCATATAGATAGTGATACTGGTAAGCCAACGGTGGTTGGTGTAGGCGTAGCACCGAATAGCGGTATGCGTAAAGGAGTGGTGGCGAATCTCGCTGGCCCTGCAAAGGTTATCGATGAAGTGCTTGGCGAAGCAGAGCGCATGAGCGGACAAGAAGTAGATGAGGCGACTATTAGTATCAATGGCTCGCACATTATTAGTTCGCGAGCCGATGGTATGATCGCTGCCGGCGGTGCTGACCATGAAATAAATGAAGAAGATTTACTGAGGGTTGAGGAAGTGGCGACCGTTGGTAAGATACCAGCAAATCGCGAAACCATAGAAATAGTACCGCATAGCTACCGCCTGGATGGCCAAGATGGTATAAAAGATCCTATTGGCATGACTGGTACTCGGCTAGAAATTGACGCGGTCGTCGTGTCGGCACTGGTGCCGCATGTTAACAATGTTAAAAAAGCCGCCGAGATGGCCACGGTGCAGCCGCATGGTATTGCCCCTTCTGTTTTGGCTGCCGCTAAAGCAGTATTGAATGAGAAACAGATAGAAAGCGGCGTGGCGGTCATCGATATGGGCGGTGCGACAACCAGCGTGGCGGTGTTCGAAGAAGGTGATTTGCAATTTGTCGGTGTTGTGCCGATTGGTGGCAATAATATCACCAATGATTTAGCTATTGGGCTTAAAACCAACCCTGAAGTGGCCGAACAGGTGAAACTCAAGCACGCTCGAGCCGTGGCAAGAGAAACTTCAGAGGCCGTTTCGGTCAAGCACGACAAGGAAACACTACAGTTTGAAACTGCAGATATCGATGAAATTGTCGAAGCTCGTCTTGAAGAAATATTTGAGGGCATTGAAAAAGAACTGAAGAAAGCCGGGCGATCTGGCAAGTTGCCAAGTGGCGTGGTGCTAGTGGGCGACGGTTCTCATTTGAACAAATTGAGCGATTTCGCTAAAGAAGCTTTGGGACTAGCGGTGACCATTGGTCGGCCAACTGGCTTTGCCGGAGTAAACGAAAAGGTAGAGCAGCCAGAGTTTGCTGCAGCCGTCGGTCTGATGCTGCTCGATGCCGATATGCTCACTACGGGACAAGTTGGACACAAAAAAGGCACTGATAGTGGACTGAGCGGTGGCTTGAAAGCTTCAAAAGGATTATTGGCGCGTATTTTTAAGAAATTTAAGTAGTAGTTGGTAGTCGAGATTGCAAAAACCGTGTATACTAACTACTAAAGATGAGCGAATCGAGTAATAGGAGGGACTATGCCTGAAGTAAAACCAAGTGACATTCAAACATTTGCCAGTATCAAAGTTGTAGGTGTTGGTGGCGCTGGTGGTAGCGCAGTCAACCGCATGAAGGATGCAGGACTCACTGGTGTGCAATTCATTGCCATGAACACTGATGCTCAGGCACTGCACAATTCGAAAGCAGATATTAAGATTCACCTCGGTCACAGCACTACCAATGGACTAGGCGCAGGTGCTGATCCTGGTGTGGGTGAAGAAGCGGCGAGAGAGTCTGTCAATGAAATTCGCGATGCCCTTGATGGCGCAGACATGGTATTTGTTACCATTGGTGCTGGCGGTGGTACTGGTTCTGGTGCAGGTCATGTTGTGGCAGAAGTCGCAAGAGATATGGGTATATTGGTGGTTGGTGTGGCCACTCGACCGTTTAGCTTTGAGGGCGAAAAACGCCGTCAAAATGCCGAAACAGCTATTATGAATCTTGGTCGACAGGTAGATACACTTATTACTATTCCAAATGATCGACTATTGCAGACGATCGATCGCCGTACGCCACTGCTCGAGACATTCAAGATAGCCGATGATGTATTGCGACAAGGCGTGCAGGGTATCTCAGAGCTCATCACCGAGCATGGTCTCATCAATCTCGACTTTGCTGATGTCAAGGCCATTATGAGCAATGCTGGCTCGGCTCTTATGGGGATTGGTCGAGCAAGCGGTGAAAATCGAGCGGTTGAGGCAGCTCAACAAGCAATTGAATCGCCACTTATTGAAGTATCGATTGATGGTGCAAAGGGCGTATTGTTCAATGTAACTGGTGGCTACGACATGTCGATGGCGGAGATTCAAGAAGCAGCAGAAGTTATCACGAGCGCAGTGTCGCCAGATGCCAATATTATTTTTGGTGCAACACTAAAACCAGAACTGGAGAATGACATCATCATCACTGTCATTGGCACTGGGTTTGATAGCGCTTTTTTCCAACAAGCTACACCAGAGCAGGTGACTGAATCGAGCAATATTAACGAAGACATGGAACGAGCGGTTGAAGAAATCGATAGCAGCACCGACTCTAGTACGGTTGATGCAGCAGCTAGCTTTGCCGAAGAGAGCGCCAAAGACATTTGGGGACAGCCCGAAGAGCAAGAAGAAGATGATACGCCGGCCTTTTTGAGGCGGCGTAAAAAGAAGCAATCAAAGGAGTCTTAATGAAAGTCGTAGCAATAGGCGATAGTCGTGTTTTAGAGTCACGAGAATCTGCTGACGGCATGTCTATCCGTCGTCGTCGAGAAACGGCCGATGGCAAGCGGTTTACTACTTATGAACGCATAGAGCGGCGAAATATTGCTGTAGTAAAACGAGATAGTGCAAGGGAGTTATTCGACCGGAACAAATTGGCAAATTCGATTCATCGCTCAGTGGCTAAATTCTTCAAGTCTGATATGGAAGTTGACTCACTCATAAATGATATAGAAGATGCTATATACGAATTGGGCGAAAATGAAATTCCATCTCGGCAGATTGGTGAAATTGTCCTTGATAAATTAGCCAAGTCAAATGATGTCGCGTATGTACGGTTCGCGAGTGTATTTTATGATTTTCGTACTCTCGATGATTTTGTGCAAATCCTTGATCGCAAACGACAGGAAAAGGCGGAGTAAGATATGCGCGTCGTGATTGTCTACAAAGATGCGAGCGATCATGCCAGGGAAGTCATCGACTATTTGCGCGACTTTTCTCGCCAAACAGGGCACGACCTCGAAACAGTCGATCCGGATACTGCCGATGGTTCGCAGTTTTGTCGAGTGTATGATATTGTCGAATACCCAACGGTTATTGCCCTAGGCGACGATGGACAAATGCAAAATGTGTGGCGTGGCCGACCACTACCAACCATAAGCGAGGTGAGCTTCTATGTTTAAGAAGATAAAAGAGTATTTCACGCACGAAGAAAAGAAGATTCGCGACAATCGTTGGATATTTGCGAGTATGCTTGTGGGGGCGATTCTCAGCCTCATCGCATCGTTTGTGCTGAGCATGGAAGCGGTGCAGCTGGCGGCCGACCCAGATGCGGTACTGAACTGCTCTATTAATGTCCTCATCAACTGTGCAACGGTCGCACTTCATCCGTCGGCTAGCCTGTTCGGATTTCCAAATGCATTTTTGGGGTTGATGGCTGAGCCAGTCGTTATCACTGTGGCGATTGCCGGGCTTGCAGGGGTCAAATTTCCTCGGTTCTTCATGTTTGCGGCTCAGATAGGCTATACGCTTGGCTTCATCTTTGCCTACTGGCTACTCTACACCAGTTATTTTGTCATCGGCGCGCTGTGTCCATGGTGTCTGCTAGTGACGCTGACAACGACGCTGGTGTGGTTTGCGATTACCCGCTACAATATTCGTGAAAACAATCTCTTTTTGCCGAAAAAGACACAAAAAGCGCTCGAGAAGTTCATTGCTAAAGATTATGACAAGCTGGTGATGGCAATTGTTATCACGGTCATCGTCGCGGCACTCGTTCTTCGTTATGGCGACGGTTTGCTCTACTAACTGTGATATAATTTTAGGAGATGCGGGTATCGTATAACGGCTATTATGCTACCTTCCCAAGGTAGAGACGAGGTTTCGACTACCTCTATCCGCACCAAATCATTATTCCTGCATTGTTCAGGGATTTCTGTTATGATGGAGACATGAGCGTCATCCGAACAACAAAATTAACCAAAACCTTTCAATCGGTGCGGGCAATTTCGGATGTTGATATCGATATTACGCCGGGAGCAATTACTGGTTTCTTGGGGCCCAACGGTGCGGGTAAGAGCACAACGATGAACATCCTCATGGGGTTCATCGCAGCGAGTTCGGGCGAAGCGTGGTTGTTTGATGAGAAGGTTTCGGTGGGCAATGCCGCGGCGCGGCGAGATGTCGGGTTTTTGTCGAACAGTACGGCGCTCGATAAATCACTCACGGCAGCACAAGAAATCGAATATTTTGGGCACTTGGCGGGTGGCTATGACAAAAAGTATGTTGCTGAGCTGACGAAGCGACTGGGGCTCGACGCGACACAAAAGATTGGCAAGCTCAGCACGGGAAATTACCAGAAAGTTGGCCTAGTGATTGCGCTGATGCATAAGCCAAAGCTGTTGGTGCTCGACGAGCCGACCAATGGGCTTGACCCGCTGGTGCAGGCCGAGTTTAACAAAATTATCCTTGACCTCAAGGAGTCTGGTTCGACGATTTTTATCTCGTCGCATATTTTGAGCGAGGTGCAAGAGCTCTGTGATGAGTTCATCTTTATCAAGCGCGGCAAGATTGTGGCGCAGCTGACGAAGCGTGAGCTGCTGGCTCGTTCGCACGACAATTTAACAGTGCGGCCAAGTGCGAAGCAACGAGAAAAATTGCTCGCGTTTCTCAAGCAGCAGGGTATTGTCTACAAAATCGACCAAGTGGATTTGGAGGCGGAATTCATGAAATACTACGAGGACGACCATGCTTAAGACGATTCTTACGAAGATGTTGTTCGAAAAACGCTGGACACTTGCGTTATGGTTTGTGGCGTCAACAGCGACAATCGTGGGTATCTCGATGATATTTCCGCCAATTCGCGACACCATGGGCCAGATGCTTGGTTCGGTGCCAGAAAGTATGAAAAATTGGTTTGGCTCGGCTGAAACTTGGCAGACATTTGCTGGGTTTGCCGGACAAGAAATCTATACGCAGATGTCCATGCTTATCGTGGTGATGGCGATTGTGTTTGGCGCGGCATTTGCGGCTGGCGATGAGCACGACGGTACGCTACTGATGGTGCTAGCGCGGCCGGTGCGGCGGAGTAGTTTGTTTGTGCAAAAGTATGCGGCGCTGTTTGTCATGGTGACGGTTGTGGCGTCGACTTATTTCTTTGGTGCGGTACTCGGCGGGTGGATACTGAGCGAGCCGGTACCGTACGCGGTATCTTTGCAGGCGAGTGTCATGGTGTGGTTGCTCGGACTAAGTCTCGCGACAGTCACCTATGCCATTGGTGCGGCGACTGGTCGAAAAGGACTTGCTGGGTTGGTGGTCGGATTTTATGCATTTGTGGCGTATTTCATCGCCTCGCTGTCAACGGCAACGGATATTGTCGATAAGCTAAGCTATGGTTCGTTGTTTCGATATGTTGCTGCACCAGAGGTGATTGCGGGCGGGCTGAACGTCGGGCATGTTGCAGTATTTGTTGTAGTGATTATCGTCTCGCTCGTCGTGGCGCTGCCGATATTTGCACGGCGAGATTTGAAAACGCGCTAAAGAGCTCTTTTGGTGGTACAATGAAGCTATGAAACATAAGCATATTTTTATCGTTGGTGGTGCAGGGTTTTTGGGGTATCACACAAGTTTAGAGCTCGCGGAGCGCGGGGCGGAAGTGACGGCGCTGGCGTTGCCAGATGAGGTGGTGGATGAAAGTTTGAGCAGCAAGGCGAACATTGCTCGGGCGAATATTGATGAGCTAAATGATGAGCAGCTCGGTGAACTTTTGAGTGGGCATGATGCGCTGGTATACGCGGCTGGACCGGACGACAGAGTAGAGCTGGCGGCTGGTGTGAAGGCGAGTGAATTCTTCGAGACGCAGTTGGTGGCGCGAACGGAGCGGGTGCTTCGAGTGGCGAGAGAACAGGGCGCGCAAAAGGCGGTGGTGTTTGGTTCGTACTTTGCATATATCAACAACCGTGGGGAGTGCGGTATTGCGAAGGGTGAATTGGAAAGGCATCCATACATCAAAGCACGGGTTGAACAGACAAAACGAGCATTTGCGCTGGGTGACGACGGTTTCTCGGTAGCGGTACTCAACATTCCCTATGTGTTTGGAACGGCGCCAGACAAAGAGCCTATCTGGAAGCATGTATTTGTCGATAGATTCGGTCAATCGCCGAAGATTTACTATGGCAATGGTGGCACGACGGTTATTTCTGCCAAAAAAATTGCTGTCTGTACAGCGCAGGCGCTGGAGCTTGCGGAGCACGGCGACGAGCTGGCAGTTGGCTCACGAGATATGAAGTTTACACCGATGATTGAGCAGCTGCTGAAAGCTGCGAGTATCGAAAAGCCAGTCGGTTCGCTACCGAATTGGCTACTGACAATGGCCATGAAGTCGCAGTGGAAAAAGGCTCAGAAAGAAAACTTGGACTCGGGACTCGACATGCGCTACCTGAACGACGACATACTCAAACGAGACTTCTTCGTCGACTTCGCTGCAACCGACGCGAAACTCCAAGTGAACTATGCGGACGATGTCGATGCAGCGATTCAGGAGACGGGCGAGCGCATGAAACAGGGTTAGCATGCTCGATAATATTTACTTTTTGGGAACTGATTCCCAAAAAGTATTGACTTATAGGGAACCAAGGTGTATTATGTAGCTATGCAGAATTACCAACGAATCATCGAACCAGAGATAAAAAAGCGATTGTTTGAGACGGGTAAGGTGATAGTACTATATGGACCTCGGCAAGTAGGTAAAACAACACTAGCTAAAAAGATTTTGTGCGACTATGGGTCTGAGGCGGGATATTTTGACTGCGACATCTTGACCGTGCGTGAAGCATTGATGAGTAGTAACCCGGAGACGATGCACGATGTTTTTGCCGGACATAAAGTGATAGTATTTGATGAAGCGCAAAAAATAGAGAATATCGGCGTTGCGCTAAAACTCCTCATCGATACCTACCCAGATATGGCTATCATTGCCACTGGTAGCTCATCATTTGACCTCGCCAATCGTGTTGCTGAGCCGCTAACTGGCCGGCACTACGAGTTTTTCTTGTCTCAGATAGCGAGCGAAGAGATGCTGAAAAGTAACACAAAACTTGAGGTGCTTAACGATTTGCCAACTCGTCTCATATACGGCAATTATCCAGAAGTTATCAACGCAAAGAACAATAGCGAGGCTCGTGAAAAATTGGAACTGCTGGCGACAAGCTATCTCTACAAAGATGTCTTGCAGTTCAACACTATTCGCAACTCGGAGGTACTGATGAATATCTTGAAGGCATTGGCGCATCAGGTCGGTAGCGAGGTGTCGTACAACGAAATCGCCAATCTCGTCAGTATTGACCGCAAGACCGTTATGTCATATATGTCGCTCTTGGAGCAGGCGTTTATCATATTCCGGCTGCTTCCATTGACTGCTAACAAGCGCAACGAGATTAAAAAGCTTCGCAAGGTGTACTTTTATGACAACGGTATCGTGAGCGCACTAACACGCAATTTTAGTAGCGTGGAGTCTGGTCGCGATATGGGCGGTCTATGGGAAAATTATATGATGTCCGAGCGGCTAAAGTATCAGAGAAATCATCTATTGCGGTATGGAAATTATTATTGGCGGCGTAATCGTGGGGGTGAGGTAGACTACATAGAAGAGTATGATGGAGAGCTGTATCCATATGAGTTCAAATTCAAAAAAGGTAGTGCCAGCTCCGCGACTGCCGACTTCTACCGCTCATATAAAGCACCTAGGATTGAGGTCATACATAAGGAAAACTTTTTGAAGTTCGTCTTGTAGCACAGCCGAACACACTTGTGCTACAATGTAATCAAGCAATACATCGGTATAATGGAGGGCAAGGTGAAGGGGATATTTCAAACAATAACAGAGGTAGTTAAGTCGCCAACGGTACTAACGCTGCTCGTCGGTGCGCTCATCGGTGGCGCGGTGGTTGGTGGTAGTATGATGGTCAGCGCCGAGAGTTTTCCGGGCGGCACGGATAACGGTAAAACTTCGCGGATAAAGCAGCTCACCGACGACCTTGCGGCGCTCAACTACGGTAGCCCAAGCAACACGCCCGACTGGGGTGCCAACTGGAACCGCATTGCTACTAGCGCTAAGTGGACACCAAACGGCGACACTACGCCAGCCGATGTCATGGTGGGCAAAACCTTCTATGGCAACAACCGCACCCAGCAAACCGGCACCAAGCCAGTGACGGGTATCTGTCCGACGCAAGCGTGGCATGACAGTGCCGCCGGTGCTAACAAGCCCGACAGTTGCGTTTTTGACTGGGTGACGCCCACGCCTACGCTGCCGGGTGACGACAAAAAAGACCCGAACACTGGCTTGGTCTGGAGCAAATGTCTCCTCGGCACGGGCGGCGCAGTTGATTTCGCACCGTCGACTGCGTGTACGACATACTCCTGGGATAACACCCATGCTAACAACAGCGGCAAAACGGCTATAGAGCTCTGCTCCGACAGAGGCAACGGCTGGCGCTTGCCCACCCAAAAAGAGCTCATGCAGGCCTATGTCGATGGCTCCAACTACAACTTAGTGACGCCTGCTGCCAGCCACTGGTCAGCGACCGAGCATTCTGCGGCGGTTGCTTGGTACACCAACTTGTCCTATGGCTACACTAACAACAACTCGAAGGCCAATGCGTACCAGGTGCGGTGCCTCCGGTAATCTTTTCTTGGTGATTGTGTGATTTCGGCCCGCCCTCTCGGGGCGGGGCGAGTACGGGTCACTTCCAGAACTTAACGCAAACATATAGTTTTGGAAATATACTTCCAAAACTTATTGACATGATGTCGTAGAGGGACTATACTATAACGCATGATAAATCGTACACTATATCTAAATAAACTGCGCATGTACAAGGATAAACATCTTATAAAGGTCGTGTCTGGCATTCGTCGCGCTGGCAAATCGACTCTTTTGCAGATATTTAAGGGGGAGATAATAGGTGCTGGGGTAGACGAGCGGCAAACGATTTCTCTCAACTTTGAGGACTTAGCATACCGGGACATATTGACGGCTGAGGCAGCCTATGACTACATACAGAGCCGGTTACTCTCGGACAGGATGAATTATATTTTTCTCGACGAAGTGCAAAATGTTGCTGAGTTTGAGAGGATGGTAGATAGTCTGTTCATAAAGGAAAATGTCGACCTGTATATCACTGGCTCCAATGCATATTTTTTGTCATCTGACCTTGCGACTGTTCTGACTGGCCGCTACATACAGATACACATGTTCCCACTCTCGTTTGCAGAGTATGTCTCAGAGTTTGATGATACGACCAACCTAGCACAATTATATGCAAGCTATATCAACTATGGTTCGTTTCCGCAGGCACTGGAGCTATTTCTCGATAGTCCAGAGGCGGTGAAGCCATATATTCAGAGTATATACGATACTGTATTGTTCAAAGACATTGTGGCGAGGAAGTCTATCAGGCAAGAGGGTACTCTGCAGGATATTGCAAAGTTTGTATTTGACAACATCGGTAACCCTACCAATCCTCACAGAATAGCTACCTCGCTGACCGCTGCTGGTCGTAAAGTGAGCAATCATACAGTAGAGGACTACATGACAGCACTGACGGATAGCTTTGTCTTGTATCGTGCAGACCGCTACGATGTTAAGGGGAAGCATATTTTGCAAACACAGCAGAAATACTATTGCGTTGACTTGGCGTTTCGACAGTTGCTTTCCAAAACTCTACCGACAGACTACGGGCGTATGCTCGAGAATGTTGTATTTTTGGAGTTACTGCGGCGCTATGACAAAGTGATGGTCGGTAAGTTTGGCGTGAAAGAGATTGATTTTGTGGCTGTGCTTGATGATGAGGTGCACTACTATCAGATAGCCCTTTCGGTGCGCGAAGATGCTACTAGAGAGCGTGAGCTGGCGGCTTTTCCTCAAGACCATCATGCGAAGTTTTTGCTCACGCTTGACCCAGAAGAAGGAAATATACACGGTATCAAACAGCTGAACGCTTTGAATTGGCTGGTGAAGCAATAGGCCTATGGCTCGCTACGAACACCTACCTGTCTACAAGGCGGCATACGACTTGAACTTGTATTTTTTCAAGTTGTCGCACAGTTTTCCGAAAGATTTTAAATATGGGCTAGGGCAAGAGGTGAGGGCGCTACTGACGGAACTGCTCGACCTCATCATCATCGCCAATAACAGCCAGGATAAACGGTCGGCGCTGCAAAAAGCTACCTTGACTATCGAACGAGTGAAGTTCAAAGCGCGGTTGCTGCACGACCTGAAAGTCATAAAAACCACTAGCTCAAAACACTTTTTTGTGCAACTAGTGGAGATATCGCAGCAACTGAAGAAGTGGTATGATTACTGTGGGGGCCTGAGTGGCTCTCAGGAAAAGAAAGGGTAGTACAGAGCTGAGCGCAGTCTCGCTATGAGTGCGAGTTGGGCTCGGGACTATTTCCCCATTACGGTCACCACTCCAGACTGCGGTCTGGGATAAGAGACAGAGTGCTGCTACGCAGCGTGTTTGCGATGTGGTATTTCACTTGAGGCTAAGTTGGTGACATTTGCGCTCGGGTTCTCGTTGCCTTTCTCTGCTGCCAACCACTGGTCAGCGACCGAGCATTCTGCGACGAATGCTTGGAACACCAACTTGTCCAATGGCAACACTAACAACAACTCGAAGGCCAATGCGTACCAGGTGCGGTGCCTCCGGTAACGGGGAACTTTCTTTTTACGAGACATAGATGAACACTTATTTCACTTACGAAAACCTACTCAAGGCCTATCATACATGCAGAAAGAACAAGACTACTAGTCAAGAATGCATGGAGTTTACCTGCAATCTTGAGGAAAATCTATTGGCACTGGAGCAAGAGTTACAAACAAGGAGCTATCGACCGGGTCGGGCAGTGGCGTTTGTGGTGACCAAGCCGAAACTGCGCGAAGTGTTTGCGGCACGGTTTCGCGACAGAGTGGTGCATCATCTGCTGTACAATTATCTCGCGCCGATATATGAACCGAGGTTCATCTACGACTCGTGGGCATGTCGAGTAGGCAAAGGTACGCATGGGGCGATGCAGCGGTTGCAGGACTTTGCGTGGCAGGCGAGTGAAGGCGGACGAAATCGCGAGTGTTACTATTTGCAGATGGATATCAAAAGTTTTTTTACTTCAATCGACAAGCAATGTTTGTATGATATATTTGCCAGAAACATCAAACGCGAAGAGATATTGTGGCTGACAAGAGTGATTATTTTTCATGACCCAGCGCGCGATATACCACCACAGCTGAATAGTCCGCCAAAACTGTTTCGGCAACTGCCGAGAGATAAGTCGTTGTTTACGGTTGAGAAAGGCCGTGGTCTGCCCATTGGCAATCTGACTTCGCAGTTTTTCGCTAATGTTTATTTGAATGAGCTGGACTGTTTTGTGAAACATGTATTGAAAGCGAAGAGGTATGTACGGTATGTTGACGACTGGGTGATTGTTGCTGGGAGTATGGCTGAGCTGAGGGCGTACGAGAGGGAGATTACTGCATTTACAGAGTCAGCACTGGAGTTGACGATTCAGGCAAAAAAGACGGTGGTTGGGCGAGTGAGCGATGGTATTGACTTTGTGGGGTATATCGTGCGGCCACACTATGTGTTGGTGCGGCGCAGAGTGGTGTGGCAGTACCGGCGAGCACTCGAGCATGCGTTTGATGAACGGGCTCGAAAAAAGGTCGTGACAGCGTACAAAGGGCATATGCTGAAGGCGAATAGTTACGCGCTCTGCGGTGTTTCATGAAAAAAGCCGAGAGTGTAGGCGGTGAATGGCGCTTATGATATACTGTTTGGTAAGGGGTATGCATCGCACATGAAGATACGCGCTAATACGCTAAAATTACCTGTAGCATTGAGTAGGTTTGCTTTGTCAAAAAAGCAGGTATTTGTTAGTGGTGGCGTGCTGATGGGTGTGGTGGTCGGTGGTTTGTTGTACAATTCACTGCAAGTTGAGGCGACCAGTACGGTGCCAGTGACTGGCTATGCAACAGTGCTGTCGACTGGTGAGCGGTTGGAGTTTGACGCGTCTCATGGAGCTACGGTGACGATAGATAACTACACACGCCAGATGGATGGATATGCGTGGAGCGAAGATATTGGCTGGGTCGGTTTCGGCGAAACTGACAACCCGAGCGGCTCTGTCACGGCTGCACCCGACGGTAGTTTGGGCGCTGGTGCACAGGCACTCAACCTCGGGCAGATAGATTTTGGCGGGAGTGGTTCTACGGCAAGCGTGTCAAGCGACTCATTTCACGGCTATGCATGGAGCGAGGACTTAGGGTGGATTGATTTTAGCGAGGTCAAAGCAATTGGCTACGACCCCGACCTCACGGCACCGACCAATGCTAGTGCTATCGCCCTGAAAAAATCGAGCAGCGGGGCGAGTGTAGCGGAGGGTGATTGGACGAACACGAACGGGTATTTTTCATGGCAGGCGGGCGAGGACAACACAAATGGTTCAGGTGTGCTGGGATATTGCTTGTATGTCGGACCCGACCAGTCGGGCGACCCAAGAACAACTAAGGGCTTGCTTGGTACTTCGCCAGTCGATATCGGCGGAGCCTGCCAATATGCGGTGTCGGGTGAGCATGTCGATTTGACCATCGGTGGTGCGCTAGCGACAGCGATGACTACTTCCGACGACCCGTATTATCTCAATATCCGAGCGATTGACCACTCGAAAAATGTGTATGACGGCGCGCTCGAAAGCTTCAGTTTCCGCTATGACGATACGCCACCAACCAACCCGAGCTTCATCAACGCACCGTCGCAATTTTTGGCCAGCAAAACCGTGACCATGCTGTGGCCAGCGACAGGGAGCGATGCTGCTCAAGACGGCAACTCTGGCGTGAAAGGTTTGCAGTACAAGATAAGTAACGGCCCGTGGTATGGTGCTGGTCATAGTGGCACACAAGATATCACCGACTTACTGGACAACAATGGCACCTACACTACGGTTGACCCGTATGACTTTGACCAGCTACAAGAAGGTAACAATATCATCAGCTTCCGAACTTATGACGAAGCAGGCAATATTTCGAACGACATCATCACAACGGTTATCAAAATCAACACCGACGCACCGTCCTCGCCGCAAAATCTCAGCGCTACGCCGTCGAGTTCAACGCAAAACAACTTTGCCTTTAGTTGGCAAGTCCCCGCCGTCTACAAAGGCACGGCTAGCTCGCTGGTATACTGCTATACGGTCAATGTTGTACCAACTGCCAGCAATTGTACTTTTACGGCACCAGGTGTGACCAGTCTTGCGGCTGGAGCATTTGCAACGCAGCCGGGCGAAAACACTTTGTATGTTGTGGCGCGCGACGAGGCAGGGAACATCAACTATGAGGTGGCCACGAGCGTGAAGTTTACCGCCAACACTGCCGCCCCGGGTATGCCGCTCAACCTCGATATCGCAGATATTAGCGTCAAAGCAAGTGCTAGTTGGAAGCTGGCGCTATCGTGGGATGTTCCAGCAAGTGTTGGTTCGGGCGTAGCAAAATACAAGATACTTCGTTCGCTTGACGGCGTGGCATTTAGTGAAGTTGCCTCGACGAGTGGTACGAGTTATGTCGATGGTGAACTGAGCCAGCAGGAGTATTTTTACAGGGTGCAGGCGTGTGATAGTGCGAATAACTGTGGTGTTCAAAGTGGCGCAGTAAGTAAAGTGCCAACTGGACGCTTTACTACACCGGCAAGCTTGGTGGCTAGTCCATCGGTGACGGTTAAAACGCGCTCAGCGACCATCGTTTGGACGACCGACAGAGATAGCGATAGCCGCATTCAATTTGGCACGACAAGCGGTCAGTATTTTGCTGCTGAAGCTGCTCAGTCAGCTCAGGTCAAGAATCATAGCATCGAGCTCAATAACCTCCAGCCAGACACGGTGTACTACTACAAAGCGCGCTGGACAGACGGCGACGGCAATACTGGTAGCACCAGCGAGATGATGTTCAAAACCTTGCCAGCGCCGTCGGTCAAAAATGTCTCAGTCGGACGAGTCAATTTATCGTCGGCAACTGTTAGTCTCACTTCAAAGCAGGCAGCCAAAGTGAAGATTTACTATGGTTTGAGTGAAGGATTTGGTGGTGTAGAACAGATAAACACTTCAACGGCAGAGTCGAGCTACATGGTAGAACTTACTGGTTTGAGTGACGGCTCAACCTACTACTACAAAGTAAACACAGTCGATGCGGAAGGGTACGAGTACGATAGCGGGCGGATTGATACTTTTACAACACCAGCCAGACCGCGTATCAGCAATGTTCAGTTCCAGCCAGTTGACGGAAAACCAACGAGCACCCAGAAAATTACTTGGCAGACCAATGTGCCGGCAACCTCACTGTTAAACTACCGCACCAATGGCCAGCCGATGAGAGAAATGAGCGACTCAAAAATGACCACCGAACATAGCATGACAGTCGAGGGGCTATACGATGATAGTGTGTACACGGTTGTCGTGCAGTCGCGTGATGGTTTTGGTAATGTCGCAGTATCAGACGAGCACAATTTCAAGACCGCACTCGACACGCGGCCACCAGAGATTTCAAAACTACGAGTTGAAGTAAGTATTCGCGGTGTTGGCAATGAAGCTCGCGGGCAGATGATTGTCTCGTGGACGACCGACGAGCCATCGACTAGTCAAGTATCGTATAGCAAGGGAACTTCTGGTAGTCACTATGCTTCCAGTACGGCAGAAGACAATGCTTTGACAACCGAGCACACCGTTGTCATATCCGACCTCGACACTTCGCAGGCCTACCGACTCAAAGCGGTATCTCGCGACAAAGCTCGAAACACTGGTGAGAGCGGCGACCGCAGTGCGATAATCGGACAGCCGAGCGACAGTGTCATCGACATAATACTAGGAACTCTGGAAAAAATATTTGGTTTATGAATGACATAGCAAGACAAAAGTTGTTGATTGAAGCGCGTGGGATTGTCAAGAATTTTCATTTGGGTGAACGGACGGTGGCTGGCACGAAACAGGCGAGTTTCAGCATACCAGATGGTAGTTTTACAGTAATTCATGGCCCGTCTGGCAGTGGTAAAACGACGCTGCTCAATGTTCTGACTGGGCTTGATGAGCCGTCAGAAGGGACCGTACTGTATCAGGGAACAAATTTGTATGATTTGCCCGAATCGGAGCTAGCACATTTTCGGGCGCGGACGATGGGGATTGTCTACCAAACCAGCTACTGGGTGAAGTCGCTCAATGTCCTCGAGAATGTGGCATTGCCACTGCACTTTCTGGGGTATAACAAGGCCGATGCCGAGCGAGAGGCGCGAGAATCACTGCGACGAGTTGGTATGGAAGTGCACGCCGAGACATTGCCGAGCCTGCTGTCTGGTGGCGAGCAACAGCGAGTTGCTATGGCACGGGCGCTGGTGAGCAATCCAGACTACATCGTGGCGGACGAACCAACGGGCAATCTCGACAGTGAAAATAGCGAGCATATCATGAATTTATTGGACTATTTCCGTAAAGAGCTCCGCCGAACTATCATCCTCGTGACGCATAATGAAGAGTACTTGCGGTATGCCACGCACACTATGTATATCAAGGACGGTGTAGTGAAGCAGGCGAGTGGGCAACAAGAACAAACCCTGCCAGACATGACGAGACAAGCGGCTTTTGCCCAGATGGACGAACGGCTGCGGCCGATTCGACTGTCGATGTTGCTTCGTATGGCATTTGCCAACATTCAGAGCAAGAAGTTTCGCAATAACCTGACGATGCTTGGGGTGGCTATCGGCATCAGCTCGATATTCTTGCTTCTGTCATTTGGGTTGGGTCTACAAAATCTCGTACAGAAAGAAATCATCGGTACCGACTCGGTACGAGTTATCAATGTCACGAGCGTCAATTCTGATGTGCTAAAGCTGGACAGTGTTGCTGTCGAGAGAATGAGTAAGATTAGTGGCGTGGAAAAAATCGGCAAGCAAAATACTGCGGCGGCAGACTTTCAGCTGGGTTCTGCAAAGGCAGATAGTGTAGTGTATGGGGTTGATAAGGAATATTTGTCGCTCAACAATTTCACAATGGTGGCGGGTGATAAGATCCAGCCGGATAACCTCGATGAACTGATGGTGAGCGAGTCGCTGCTCAAAACGCTGGGGTACGGCGACTTGTCGACTGCTCTTGGCAAAAAAGTATCGCTGACTTTGCGGCTCGATGAAGGCGAAAAGGTACTTGATAGTCCGCTAAAAATTGTTGGTGTCGTCAAGGCTGAGAGTGGTTCAGCGATGTATGTCTCTCAGGAGTTGTATCGGCAACTTGGTGAGAACAATCTCAAGCAGCTCAAAGTAGTCTCGACCGATGATATCAATGTCGCGGCGATTCGCCAGCAAATCGAAACGATGGGTTATCAGACATCATCGCCACTCGATACCATCGACCAAGTCAATCGATTCTTCAAGTTTTTCAATATACTGTTGGTTGGGTTTGGCGGAATCGGCATGTTGATTGCCGTGATAGGCATGCTCAATACTTTGACGGTGGCGTTGCTAGAGCGAACCAAAGAAGTAGGGTTGATGATTGCACTAGGGGCAAGGCGCAGAGATATGCGCCGGTTGTTTGTCACGGAATCGATGCTATTGACGATGATCGGTGGTGTAGCGGGAATAGTCTTGTCTCTCGGGGCAGAGTTTATTGTTAACCTCGCAGCAAATCAAGCTGCATCTTCGCGAGGTGTTGATGATGCATTTTCGCTGTTTGCGGTGCCGGTTTGGCTTGTGTTGGTAACCGTCTTATTCATGTGCTTTATTGGATACATTGTGTCGTTGTTGCCGGCCAGACGAGCTGGTCGCATATCACCGGTAGAGGCGTTGCGGCGCGAGTAGCAAAATAATTACCCGGATATACCGGGTAATGTATGAGGAAGCAACTAGTGCATCGGTTGGTTACTCTTCGTCTGCTTCTTCTTGCTGCAAATAGTGCAATCGTCGTCGCTGTTCTTGGTCGTTTTGGTCGATTTTGCCTTGGACAAAAGCGATGAGTGCGCCTGTGAGCCAGCCAAGTATCAGGTAGATACAGATGGCAAAGAGTGCGGCAACATCGAAGTAACCTGTTTCGCTCAGCTGGCGAGCTGGAAAGATGCCGGCAAACGGACGGAGGTAGTCGTCAGAAGTACGAAGTACAAAATTGACAAATGGGGCGCTGGCATTTGCTGAAAATATGAGCAAAAATACTCGAAGCGACAAGACAACAACGCCAAACATGACCCAAGCGTACATGATATAGCTGATAAGCTTACTCATGCGTAGCTGTACTGGCGGAGTAATCTCGATGAGTTCGGCCGGCAACTTGCTGTTTGTTGTGTTTTCTTGTTTAGACATAGTATATTCTCCTTATTTCGGCGGTAAAACCAGCCATAATAGTGATATCTTTAGTGTACCACGAGCCTGTTGCGGATTGCTAGACGGTACATAGGGATTGTTGTTTACTCAGGGGGGGGGGTCTATGCTACAATACCTATAAACCACAACCTCTTTCCAAAAGAGTCACATGTGCATTAAATAGGTATAATGTAACACATCAAAAGGAGCATACAACTCACCATGCAATCCCAAACCCTCACCCAAACCATCACCCTCCTTGTGGGTGACACCACCGCAGGTGGGGGCACCCTTGCCTCCACTGGCATCAGCTCCACTGTCTTCATCGCCATAGCTTTTACGCTCATCCTCTCTGCCATTCTCCTCTATCGCTTTGCCACTCGTCGTGGCATTCTTCGTTCTATCTCTTCCTTTCGCAACCTTGGTATCTTCGCTTTTCTCGCTCTTGGTATCATCAGCCTTGCTCTAAACCTCTCCACTGTCTCTGCCGCTCCAACACTCATTCTTGCCGCTAACCAATCCAACCTCGAAATAACCATCCCCAAAAACGGCGGCACAGCAACCACTACCACCACCATGACCACCTCCACCGCCAACGCCACTGGCTATACACTCACTGCTAGCCTTGAAGCCGAAGAGCCAGGCATAGGTATTGCGCTCAAGGGCGGTGATGTTACGACAAATACAGCATTGGCGGCAGGAGAAACACCACTCACTTTGAAGAGTACGAACACCGCAAATACTGGTGACGCTACTGACACCACTGCAGTCGAACTGTCGTTCACCATCGACAGCACTGTCACCGAAGGCACCAAAGAGCTCAAGCTCACCTACAAAGCCACCGACAATGAATCAGCAGGCCCAGTTACTCCGCCAACCCCAACCACCATGCAGTCCCTCACCCAAGACTACTGCACCAACCACATGACCATCTACAACGGCACGAATGAAGACGCCATCCTCACCCTCCAAGACAACCGCGGCGCCACTCCAGCAGACTACCGAACCTACCAAGTGGCTAAGCTAGCAGACAACAAGTGTTGGATGCTGGATAACCTCAAGCTTGGCTCGACTACAGGCACCACCACGCTCACCTCGGCAGACAGCAACGTAGCAAGTAACTTCACACTGCCACAAGTAGGCGGCAACAACACACTCGACTACGACAATCCTCGAGCCTACGGTCCTGTCCCTGGCGACACGGGCAATGGTGCGACGAACTATGGCTACTTGTACAACTGGTCAGCGGCCACGGCAGGAGAAACACAAGCCTCAATAACTTCAGGCAACGCAGCGCACAGCATTTGTGCAAGAGGTTGGCGACTGCCAACCGGAGGAACAGGTGGCGACTTTGCCCAACTCGACCAAGCATTCGGTGGCTCGGGTACCGGCTCGTGGAGCGGTGAAGCAAACATCGCCCAGTGGCAACATAACGGCCTATTTAAAGGGGTCTTCGCCGGCAGCTGGTGGGAGGGCTTCCTCGACCAGGGTGACTGGGGCTACTTGTGGCCCAGTTCGGCCGCCGTCCTGGGCTGGTCGGGCGGCGCATTCAACGCGAACTTCAATGCTGGCGGCGTCGACCCGGGCAATAGCGGCGGCCTCCGCGGCAGCGGGTTTGGGGTTCGCTGTCTCTTAAATTAGCTTTAGCTAACCAGAAGGTCTACTCGATATAAAGATTTGAATACAGAGCTTCTGATTATTGAGGGAGTAGCACTGTTCTGTTATACTACTATCAAGGCGTTCTTTTCCGTAGGATTACCACTGGGAGAGATGAGCGGTTATCACCCGCGAATGCCAGCAGGAAGAAAGGACTTGCGGTCCGACTAGAACCTGTCGAAACTGACGCGATAGATCAGGTAAATGAAGTGCGATGAAGGATAACTCCCTTTTTCGAAACTGGATGGTACCACCCTGTGTATGCGGGGCTCCAGTGGCGAATAAGGGAGTTGTTTAATTTTGAGGAGATAATATGAATGGACGAAACATAGACGCAGCAGCAACCGAAGCTTTATGGAGGGGGAGAAGTGTACCTGATGGATACTATGGTAATCTGGAAGGGAAAACTATCGAGGAGATTTTAGGTATGGCGTGGACGGTTGCTGCTTTTCTTGATGATAGTCCTGAGGGGATTATTGTGTGGACTGGCGATAAAGAGCAGGGCGATATGTCATGAAAATGTATTGCTACAAAAAGTGTTCAACCTGCAAAAAGGCGGCAGCGTTTTTGCGTGAGCGTGGTAGTTCGTTTGAGGAGATTGACTATACTGAGCAGCCGCTGTCTATAGAACAACTTCGTGCGTACTGGCAGACTTCAGGCTTGCCGTTGAAGAAATTCTTCAATACGAGCGGTATATTGTACCGAGAAATGGGTATCAAAGAGAGGTTACTCAAGATGACCGAAGACGAACAGTTAGAATTATTGTCGCAGTATCCGATGCTCGTGAAGCGGCCGATTTTAGTGATGAAGAGCGCGGCCTTAGTAGGATTTGATGAAACGAGGTGGATTGAACAGTTAAACAAGGAGGATGGGTTATGAAATTCAAACACGGTACAAGACGGCGAGCACTGGAATACGAAAAAGACTGGGTGCAGCGCTGGAAGCAGGACGGCACATTTGAGAAATCGGTCGAGCAGCGACCGAAAGACGATGCATATGTGTTTTATGACGGGCCTCCGTTCATTACCGGCAATCCGCATCATGGGACGCTGCTCAGCAGTATTGTTAAAGACGCAGTGCCGCGCTATTGGACGATGAAAGGCAAGCGTGTCGAGCGAGTCTGGGGGTGGGATTGCCATGGCTTGCCGGCTGAGAACTTTGTGGAAAAGCAGCTGAATATCACCGACCGTCGGCAGATTGTAACCAGCCCTGAAGGCAAGGCTCCTCTGGACAAAGACGGTAATGAGCTGCCGACCGTTACGCTCGAGCATTACATTACCAAGGCTCGCGAGTCGATGGTAGCAAATAGTGCCACATGGGAAGACACAATTGACCGCATCGGCCGTTGGGTGGACTTCAAGGGTGCCTATAAAACCATGGACAAAAACTTCATGGAAAGTGTTTGGTGGGCGTTCAAAGAGCTCTATGACAAGGGCAAAATCTACGAGGGCGAAAAGGTGCTGATGTACGACACGCGCTTTGCCACGCCGGTGAGTAAAAATGAAGTCACTATGGACAATGACGCTTACCAGATCGTGACTGACCCGAGTGTGTTTGTGAAGTTTAAGCTGGAGGATGGCAGTACGCTGCTGGCCTGGACGACCACGCCATGGACGCTGCCGGGTAATTTGATGTTGGCGGTGAGTCCGGAGCTTACCTATTGCGAAGTCGAAGTGGGTGGCGAGAAGTTGGTTATCGCTGAGGAGGCACTGGAGCGGGTGCTGAAGGATGAGAAAAATCAGTCGCTGGAATACAAAGTTGTGCGGAAGTTTCCGGGTAGCGAATTGGTCAGCAAGAGCTACCAGCCGCTCGATACTGGCTCGACTTGGCCGGAGAGTGGGGCAATTCACAAAGTCTACGCCGCTGACTTCGTGTCACATGAGTCTGGCTCGGGTATTGTTCACATTGCACCAGCGTATGGCGAGGACGACTTTGAGCTGGCAAAAAGTCACGGCGTGGGGGCGTTTCATGTTATCGACGACAATGGATACTATACCGATACGAATTACAAGGGTTTGGAAGTTTGGGATAACAATAAATTTATCGCTAAAGATTTGAAAGAAAAGGGTATCGTCTGGAAAGTCGAATACATCCGCCACGAATATCCGTTCAATCCGCGCAGCAAACAGCGCATCATGTACCGCGCTATCCCGAGCTGGTTTTTCGATATTCAAGGTTCTAAACCGCTGATGCTAGAGCAGAACGAGAACATCAACTGGTTCCCGGAGCACTTGAAATACGGTCGTTTTGCTAAAAATATCGAGCAAGCGCCAGACTGGAACCTCAGCCGCGACCGCTTCTGGGCGACGGCAATGCCAGTATGGAAAGGCGACAAAGGCACAGTGAAAGTAATTGGTAGCTACGCCGAGCTGAAAGAGCTGAGCGGCGTGGAGCTAGAAGATTACCACCGTCCATGGGTAGACGACATTACCTTTGAAATCAACGGCGAAATATTCACGCGTATTGACAAGGTGCTTGACTGTTGGTTTGAAAGTGGCAGTATGCCATTTGCTCAGCTACATTATCCTTTTGAGAACAAAGAAAAATTTGAAGCGAATTATCCAGCCGATTTCATCGTCGAATATGTCGGCCAGGTGCGCGCGTGGTTTTACTATGTGCACGCGGTCAACACGGCACTGTTTGGCGACCATGCGTTCAACAATGTCATCACCACTGGCGTTGTCGCCGGCAATGACGGCCGCAAGGTGAGTAAAAGTCTCGGTAATTTCACCGACCCGAACGAGCTGATGGATAAGTTTAGCGCTGATAGTTTGCGCTTCTTGCTACTCAGCAGTCCGCTCCTCAATGGCGAGGACTTTAGCGTGCAAGACAAAGATGTCGGCGATGTTGCCCGCAAACTCAGCATGGTCTGGAACATGTACGACTTCTTCACGATGTACGCCGAAGTTGATGGTTGGGAATACGGCGGCGAATTGAAGGACCCACTGGAGAGCCTGACGAATCCGCTCGATATTTGGATTGTCAGCCGCCTGCATGAACTAGTTGTCGAAGTTGAAAAAAATATGGACGCCTATAATATCCCCGATGCGCTTAGTCCGATATTGCCGTTCCTTGATGATGCATCCAACTGGTTCGTTCGCCGCTCACGCCGCCGTTTCTGGAAGAGTGAAGATGATGGCGATAAGAATGACGCCTACAAAACGCTGCACTATGTGTTGGTGCGACTGAGCTATATTTTGGCGCCATTCACACCGTTCCTTG
The DNA here is from genome assembly GCA_937858705.1 of uncultured Candidatus Saccharibacteria bacterium. Classification (GTDB taxonomy): domain Bacteria; phylum Patescibacteriota; class Saccharimonadia; order Saccharimonadales; family Saccharimonadaceae; genus SZUA-359. The sequence goes on from CALLZM010000025.1 coordinate 26,494, forward strand.
CCGAAGAGTTGTATCACAATCTAACGGGTGATGACGAGTCGATTCATTTGAAAAATTGGTGGTCTGCTGGACGAGTGGACGATATAGTGACGGGGCAAATGGAGAGTGTGCGAATAGTTGTGAATATTGGTTTGGCGCAGCGTGCCAAAGCTGGAATAAAAGTTCGACAGCCTTTGACCCTCATTACACTATATGGTGAAGAATTTGACTTTTTGGGTGAATCGGATCGTGTATTTGACTACATCGGACTAATTAAAGAAGAATTAAATGTTCATCAAGTTAAACTAGTGCTGCAGCCTATGAAGAGTGGGGATGAAAAAGTGAAATTTGATCTTCAGATTACTCCCGAACTCAAACGCGAAGGCTTATCGCGCGAAGTGATTCGCTTTGTGCAGAGCACGCGAAAGAACGCTGGGCTGAATGTCGATGACCGGATTCACCTCAGCTTGCTGGCGGAGGACGAGGAGCTATCAGGAGCCATCGCCGAACATCACGATGAGATTTACGCCGAAACACTCGCAGTAAGCGACACAGTCGAAGCAGCAGAAGCAGAAATAGTGAAAATCGACGGCATCGAACTGAAGATTGCCCTGGAAAAAGCGTAATCCATAATACTATTGACTTTCTATAAAGCTTGTGCTATTATGGTAGTATAAACCTCATTGGTTATACAAACATGAAACACACATTTTTTACAAAAAAACTTGCATTTCAGCCCGTTGACCCTTTGGACGATGGGCTGAGAGACATGATTTTAGAGGAGCAGCGAGAACATGCTATTGATTTATATGGCGATGATGCTTCGGCCGGTGATATTTGGCATGCTATGGACCAAGATAACGACCGGCTGGCATTTGACGATTAGCGCAGTGCTCGTAGGGCGTTGATGATAACCACTACATCGACCACTTCTTGAAGGAGCGCGCCAACAACGGCCGGAATGTAGCCAAAAGCAGCAATGATCATCAGTGCGACACTGATGGCGATACCAATCATGATGCTTTGTGTGGCGATTTTTAGCGTGCGCTTTGAGATAGAGAGTGTCTCGCTGACTCTGGAGATATCGTCGAGCATAATGACAACATCGGCAGTTTCCGAAGCAGCGGTCGAACCTTTTGCTCCCATAGCCACCCCTACGGAGGCAGTTGCCAGTACGGGGGCATCGTTTACGCCGTCGCCGACCATCATGTTGGGGGTTTCAAGTTCTTTTTTGATGATTCGCACCTTATCAGCAGGCAAGCATTCGGCAAAAAAACGGTCGATGTTTAGTTTTTTGGCGATTGCTTTGGCCGTTTTTTCGTTATCGCCAGTCAACATGATGATGTCGGAAATACCTTGGCGGTGAATGCTTGCGAGGGTTGATTCTGCATTGTCTCGCACGGTATCGGTAAGTTCAATGGTGCCCAGAAAAACACCATCTTTGGCAACAAAAATAACGGTACCGTTAAGGTTGCCTGGTGTCTTGCTCGGCACATTCTTCACCTTTTTTGACTGCAAAAAGTCGAGCTTACCAACTAGCAGGCGTTGATTTCCGGCTATTGCTTCAACGCCAAACGCTGAAGTATCGGTCGTTTTTTTGATGTGAGGCAGGTGTACTTTTTGTGCGGCAGCAGCTGTAGTAATCGCCTTGGCGATGATGTGCGATGATTGTTGTTCGGCTGTAGCTGCTGCCAGGAACAGCTCTTGTTTAGTAACACCTTTGACGGGCAGAAGCTGGCTTATCTCAAGCGTGCCATGGGTGAGTGTACCAGTTTTATCAAATGCGATGGATTTGATACGAGAGAGCTTTTCGATGACGGCTCCTGACTTGATGATGATGCCTCGTTTGGCGGCCTGGCTCATGCCTGAAACCAGTGCGATGGGCGCTGCCAAAATAAGTGGGCAGGGAGTAGCAACAACGAGTACTTGTGCGAACCGTAAGGCGTCACCAGAAATGTACCAAGCGAGCCCGGCAATACCGAAGGCAATAATGGTAAATGGCACGGCATAGCGGTCTGCCAGACGAACAAAAGGTGACTTTTCGACAGAGCTGGCCGCTTCCACCAGTTGAATAATTTTTTGGTATTCACTTTTTGCGGCAGTTTGAGTGGCGACGATGACGATAGCGCTGTCGCCATTGATGCTACCGCTGAGGAGAGCATCTGACTCGGCATATTCTACTGGCCGACTTTCGCCTGTAAGGGAAGATTCATCCACCAAGGCATGTTTGCTCGCCAATGTTGCATCGACTGGGATAATCTCTTGCGGCTTGACGAGCAAGCGGTCGCCAATCTTTACTGCATGGATAGGAATTGTTTTGCCCTGTTCGAGATGGGCGACTTTTGGCGCCATGTCAAGAAGGTGCGACAGCTCTCGTTTGGCGCGTTTGGCCGCGTAGGCTTCGAGTGCTTCGCCGCCAGTGAGCATGAGTACGATGATCATACTCGCCCAATGCTCACTAACGGCAAGAGTACTGATGATGGCGACAACAGCCAGCAGATCGATGCCATAGCTCCCCTCGCGCAAGGTTTCGATCATCTCTCGGCCGAGTTTTAGGACGACAACGATACCCCATATAGTAAAGAGTAATTGTGTTGTAGATGGCTGCCCAAATATACTGAATGCACCACCAGCTATGAGCACTACTATGGTGGCAAAAAAGAGTGGATATTCTTTGAGGATTGGATATATTTTTTTCATAACTCTCTCTATTGTATCGCAGATGGTACAATAGGGGATAGTAAAATAAAGGAGTAAGATTATGAACATTACGAAGGCTATCATACCGGTAGCAGGCTGGGGTTCTCGCTGGCTACCGCTGACAAAAGCTATTGAAAAGTGTATGTTGCCAATTGGTAATCGTCCGCTTATCGACTTTGTGGTGCAAGATTGCATGGCGGCTGGTATATCGGAATTTATATTTGTTGTGAGCGAGCAGAGTACTCAGCTAGAGGCGTATTATCGTAGCAATCTTCATCTTAATAACTATCTGAGGCGAGCTGGCAAGGAAAACTTACTGCCGAGCGTGGCGGCTATTGATGCTAAACTATATTTTATTACTCAGCCAAGTTATGGTAAATATGGTACGGCGGTGCCAGTGAGTTTGGCGGCAGATTATTTGGAAGATGGCGAATCGGCTGTAGTGTTGATGGGCGATGACTTTATGTATAATGCCGATGGTTCGAGTGAAGTTGCGCGACTGATAGCAGCTACGCCAGAAGGGCAGTGCGGACTGATGGCGAAGCGAGTTGGCGCCGATGAAATATCGAAATACGGCGTGATTCGCATGGATGAGCAGGGGAATTACCAGGAAATTGTCGAAAAACCAGCGCCAGAAGACGCACCGAGTGACATGGCGAGCATCGGCAAATATGTCATGACCAAAGAAGTGATAGAAATGTGTGCGGCCGTCGAGAGGTCACCACGGGGTGAGTACGAGCTGCCAGACGCTATCAATCTACTGGTAGCCAAAGGTGGTGTAGTAAAAGTCGTACCAGCTGTTGGCCAGCACCTCGACGGTGGTACGCCAGAGAGCTGGCTACACGCGAATAATGTAGTGAGCGGATATATAAAATAATATTGACAAAATATACATAATTTGCTATAATAAAACTATGGCGCGACCTCATGCATTTGCTGTTGACCCTGATAAACCACTGTATCGTGGAGACGGTACTCCTTTAAGGACAGCCGTGTTAGAGATACCTCCAGATATAGGTCCGAGCCGCGATGGACTTGAACACTCACGAGAGGTGAGCGCAACGATAGGGCTACAAGTTGTGCATTCAGCTGAATTGTTAGGCTCTAGACGATATAGAGATACCTGCTAGCAAAAAAGACTATTCGGCTGCTTGAAAATATCCCTACTCTCTGATACAATAACTCCTAGTCAAAATTAATTTTAAAGGAACAAGATGAAAGCAGTCGTAAAAATCTCTGGCAAACAATACATTGTCAGTGAAAAAGAGACCCTCCTGGTGGACCTCCTCCCGGAAGGAACGAAAGAGCTCACCCTCGACGCGCTTTTGGTTGTAGACGGTGACAAAACCACTGTCGGCACGCCAACTGTCAAAGGTGTAGTAGTAAAAGCGAAGGTTGTTGACGACCTCGTAAAGGGCGATAAAGTTCGCGTCATCCGCTATAAAGCGAAAAAGCGAGTCCATAAAGAAATGGGTCATCGCCAAAAATACACCAAGATTGAAATTGCTTCGATCGGCAAAAAATAGTCTTCGATTATCTACGAAAATCGCCGCCACATCAACAAGGCGGCGATTTTTTTATGGAGCCCGCTTATGGTATACTGAGTGGAGTAATAGAAAGGGTAGACTCTGGTGGCAATTACGATTGCAGTGACAAATCAAAAAGGTGGAGTGGGCAAAACAACAACAGCGGTGAACTTGGCGTATTTTTTGTCGAAACTTGGCAAACGCACACTGCTTATTGATTTCGATCCGCAGGGGAATGCCTCGAGTGGTTTGGGTATCGATAAACAAACAACACCTATCACTGTGTCGGAGGTGGTTTCTGGCCGATCGAGTATGGGCAGCGCGATTTATGCAACAGAATACAAAGATCTGTCGCTGATTGTCTCGACACCGCACCTAGCGAATACAGAAGTTGAACTGATGCAAGCGGACAACAAGTTTATTCGCTTAAGGCAAGCGATAAAAAGCGTGGAGGATGGGTTTGATTTCATCATTATTGATTGTCCACCATCGCTCAGCCTTCTGACGGTCAACGGTCTTGTTGCGGCGAATTTTGTATTGCTGCCGGTACAGGCGGAGTTTTATGCGCTTGAAGGCCTTGGCCAGTTACTAGAAACCATGAAGTTGATTCGCAAGGGTATGAATACGCAACTGCAATTGCTGGGTGTGCTGCCGACTATGATGGACTCGCGTACGACGCTATCGGGCCAGGTCCTCGAAGAAATCCGAAAACATTTTCCGGAAAAAATATTTGAAACCACCATTCCTCGCAATATTCGTCTCGCTGAAGCACCAAGCCATGGCGTGCCGATAGGGGTCTATGATAGGTTTTCGAAAGGAGCAAGGGCATATAAGGCATTGGCCAAGGAGGTGATAGAGCGTGTCGGCTAAAAGAGGATTAGGGCGAGGATTCAGTTCGTTGATACCAGATAATTTGCTGGACGAGACATTTGACCCAACGGCTCAGCAAGATACAAAAATGAGTGACTTTCGTCAGGTGGCGATCGATGATATAACGCCCGACGACACACAGCCGAGGAAATACTTTGAAGAAGATTCCTTGGCTGAACTTGCCGAATCGATCAAAGAGCACGGAGTACTACAGCCGGTTATTCTTATGCCAAAGAAGCCAAGCGGCTATATTATCGTGGCGGGCGAGCGGCGATTTCGAGCGGCAAAATTGGCGGGCCTCACGACTATACCGAGCTTAGTGCGGACGCTGACTGCCCAACACAAGCTCGAGCTCTCTCTTATTGAAAATATTCAGCGGCAAGATCTCAATGTATTAGAGACGGCGACTGCGTATCTCAAGCTTCGCGACCAGTTCAATATGAAGCTTGAAGAGATTGGTGCGAGAGTAAGTAAATCAGCGAGTGCCATTAGCAATACTATGCGATTGCTCAAATTGCCGAAAATAGTTCAGGAAGCGGTCTTTGCTGGCCGTATGAGTGAAGGCCAGGCACGACCTTTGATTGGTGTTCGCGAAGAAGCGGTGGAAGAAATATTAGAGCAGGCTATAAAGGAAAATTGGACCGCTCGCAAGTTTGAGCAATGGGCAAATAACCAAAAAGCTGGCAAGCAAAGTGTTGTCAAAAAGCTTTCCATGCCGCAATACGATGAGGCAGAAAAAGCTCTCACTACGAAGCTGCGGACACCTACAAAAATTAGTACCAACAGCCGTGGTGCTGGCAAAATCGTTATTTCATTCAAGAATAAGCTTGATTTTGATCGTATTCAGAGGCACATCGAAGGCTGACAGCTACCCCATTATTAGAATGCTATTGACTTTTTTACTATAGTATGATAATATTGTTACTATGAAGAATTTTGAATCGAACCGCACAGGAACAAGAGAACATATTAAAAAAGGAGTATTAGCGCTAGGGGGGGGGGCAGCGTTACTCACGCTGAATGCATGTGCTGAAGAATCGGTACCTACGAGCAATCACTATGGCGTAGAAGCTTTATGCCTCCAAGACGGTGCTATTGCTCGTGATGCTCCAAAAAAGGGTGACGATGATGCTATATTCTTTCCTGGATCTGGCAAGCAAGCTGCAGAGCTCGATCTGAATAATAAGAGGGGAGATCACGGAGATGATGCCTGGGAATATGTTTGTTATAAGCCAGAAGCAGGTATTGTCCAATCTGCTGATGGCTCTGGTGTGGACCCGAAGTATACGGATTGGCACAACGGTGCTTACGATCTAGTAGACGGCTCTCGCATTCTTCAGGCTATTGAGGAAGGGAAGCTTTTAGACGGATATGGAAATCCAGCTACTCAGTTGGCGATTGAGTCTACTAAAAAGTTTGCTAAAAAAATTGCTGGAAAGGACGCCTGGGTTAATTGGCAACGAACATGGACGGTAAATGAAGAACCTCATGATCTAGGGGGCAAACCCTTTGGTGATACTTTTCCTCTTGAGGAACGATAAGAGCTGAAAGTTACTTTACGCCACCAAGCTGGTTGATTGGCCAAATACGGAAGCTGGCAGGACCAACGATATCGTAGAATGGAATGGTGCCGAGGCCGCTTCGGGAATCCCACGAATAATCGCCTTCGCGGTGGTCGCCGGCGACATAGAGCTCATTGTCTGGCACTATCAGTGTAGAATCACCACTTGAATATGATCCTGGTGTGCCGCCGCTCGGGAGTTCGTCTGGGTTGAAACCTTCGGGGTGGGCATTGTTATATACGGTTAGCTTGCCACTTCTGACGGTGACTTTTTCGCCAGGGAAGGCGATGACTCGCTTGATGATAAACTCATCTTTATTCCCCATAGTAAAGCGGGGGTTTTTGAATACAATAATCTGTCCGCGCTCTGGCACATACGACTTATTTTGGATATTTGCCATAGTGACTGGCAGGCGGTTGATGATAAGTCGATCGCCAGTATGGAGCGTATTTTCCATGCTTTGTCCTACCACATTGAAGCTGCGGAATACGAAGCTGTTGATGAAGAGAGTGCCAACGAGCACCAATACAACAAACCCTACAAAACCGAGTGCATCACGCAAACCAGGGTGACGAGTGAGAAAACTTGCTTCCATCGCTCCTTATTGTAGCACACATAAGCTCTAAGTTTCTAACCATAAAAAGTATAAACTTAGTGAGGGGAAATATGGTACAATAAGAAAACATGAGAAATAGTAGTATTGATGGTTTTGTTCGTCGGCGTTCGAGCCATGGCATGTCAGATATATCAAATACGGGCGGGTTGCAGCCTTCCTCCGAGAATAGGCGATTATCGACAGCATCCCATAGAATTGTAGAAGATCATGAGCCAGTTCCTATTCAGCCAACTGCCGAAAGCGGCTTGAGCCGTTCCGAAATTGACGATTCACTTAATTCTCTTGATACGACAGCGGAGCCACCAAAAAGAGGTCGACGGAAAAAGCAGCTAAAAGACAGAGCCAAGCGAAAGAAACGCATAAAATGGATTGTTATTGCTGTTGTTACTGTTTTATTAGGACTGGGTCTCTATGTCGGTATTAAAGCATTTATTGCCAGTGGTAAAGTGTTTGATGGTAGTATTTTTGGCCTTATCCAAAATCAACCATTGAAAAAAGATACCAATGGCCGTAGCAATATCTTAGTATTTGGTACCTCTGAAGATGATTATGAGGGAGGTGTGCAACATGCAGGTGCACTTCTGACAGATTCGATGATGGTAATGAGTATCGACCAAGAGAAACACAATGCGTTTACCTTTAGTATACCGAGAGACCTTTGGGTAAAGTACGACAGGGCTTGCTTTAGTGAATACGAAGGTAAAATCAACGCATTTTATCAATGTATAGCGGGTGATAAAAATGATAGCCCTGAAGGAGCCAATGCGCTTCGTAAGAAGGTTGGTGAAGTGACGGGGCTCGATATACAGTACTATACCCATGTTAATTATTCGGTGGTGAAAGATGCTGTCGATGCTGTGGGCGGCATAGAAGTAGATATCAAAGGCTATGGTGCTGTACCGTACGGTGTGAAACCAGGCAGTATTTTAGACCGAAACTTCGATTGGAAGTGCAACTATCAATGCTATTTCGTTAAGTACGAGCCAGGTGTGCACAAAATGGACGGTGAGCATGCGCTGGCGCTCGCGAGAGCTCGAGGAGCGAACGGCGGGTACGGCTTACAGCGAAGCAACTTTGATCGTGAGATAAATCAGCAAAAGATTGCTATGGCTTTGGTGAAAAAAGCAGCCGATGCCGGTACGCTGACCAACCTTGGCAAGGTAACAGGCCTTATCGATGCCATGGGCGACAATTTTCGCACAAATTTTGAAACGAGTGAAATCCGCACGCTTATGGATATTGGCTCAAAATTAGCCCAAGAAAGTAAAAGTATGACCTCAATTTCACTTATCGATGCCGAGCCAGCAATTTTAACGACTACAAACAGTACTGTTCAACCAGTGCTTGGCCTGTACGATTTTTCTGGTGTTCAAGCGTTCTTAAAGCAGCAATTGTCAAACAATCCAATTGTTCGAGAAGGGGCGAAAATAGGAGTCTACAATGGCAGTGGACAAGCCGGAGTGGCTCGTAAAGCAGCAGATACGCTCGAAGAATCCAAGATGACTATTACGGTTGTTGCCGATGCTCCGGCTGGGGCATATGCCCCTTATACCGTCTATGTGTTAAATGATACTATGACTGCCACAAAAGCAAAATTGGAAAAGCTGTATGGCGTAACTGCTACGACTGGTCAGCCACCGATAAATGCCACTGGTCTTGATTTCGTTGTTATTGTTGGTAAGGCGCCAGAGGAAAATCAGCAGCAAAGATAAGCTGACTGTGCTATAATTGATACTTAGTTATGGAGTTTATCAAGGCTTCTCGTCGCAAATCGCAACTAAGTGAGTTCGCTTACATCGCTTTGAATGTGGGTCTCGCAGTGACGCTGCTACTAATGGTGCTATTTATTGAGAATGTATGGCTCCCTATCATCGTTGTCCTCATCAGTAAATGGCGGATTTTTGCTGTTCGTCCGCGCTTTTGGACCATTAATATTGTGGCGAATATGGTCGATATTATTGTCGGCGTGGGTCATGTGGTGCTGTTGTTGGCGGCTCATTCGGCGGTATGGGTACAGATATTGTTGACCATTGGTTTTGTTGTGTGGCTGTTACTAGTGAAGCCGCAATCAAAACGCATGTATATTGTAGCGCAAGCGCTCGCGGCAGTGTTTGTTGGTACGACGGCATTGGCTATGGTGGCATATAGTATCAATCCAATAGTGATGGTATTTGGCATGTGGGTCATTGGCTATAGTGCTGCGCGGCACATTCTTTCTAGCTACGACGAGCCGTATACGAAGCTTTACAGCTTAGTCTGGGCACTACTGATAGCGGAGCTGGGCTGGCTCGGGTATCACTGGTTGTTTGTCTATAGCTTACCGGGCGCAGGCAATCTAAAATTGGTGCAGCTGGCATTTATTACCACGCTCCTCAGTTTCATCACAGAACAGTGCTACGCGAGCTATCACAAGTACAAGAAACTGAAGACGAACGATATACTGATGCCGATATTGTTCTCAGCAGGATTAGTATTGGTATTGTTGCTATTTTTCAACCGAATAAGTGCCGGTCTTGTGTAATAGAGTGAAAAGGAGGGTCAACATGAATATGGAACAACAAAAAAAACAGGGGGCAAAGAGTCAAGGTCACACAACGCCTGCTCATGCTCAGGTTTCACCAAAGCAGCTGCCAAAGTCGCAATCTTCTATGAAATGGGCTATTTTTGCGGTCATTTCTGTTTTGGTGGTTGCTTGGGGTGTGTCTGGTGCCGTCATTTTGTATCAGAAAATGAATGAAAACAACCAAGTGACCGAACGGCCATTGATTGAGGGTGACGGCAATAAAATGGTGAGCTCTGAAGAAACAACCATTGCGGCAGTAGCGAAAAAAGTGTCGCCAAGTGTAGTATCTATCGTCACAGAAAAGTCGAGTACGAGTATTTGGGGTGAGACAACGCAATCTGGTGCTGGCTCTGGATTTATTGTTGGCTCCGACGGATATATCTTGACCAATCGTCATGTAGTGTCGGGAGCCAATCAATTTGAAGTGGTACTGTCGGATGGACGGACCTACGATTCTGTAAAGTTGGTTGCGACCGACCCCCTCAACGACATTGCTTTTTTGAAAATAGATGATGCTAAAGATTTGCCAGTTGTTGAACTCGGCGATTCGACGACAGTACAGGTGGGACAGCGAGCAATTGCTATCGGCAACTCGCTAGGGCAGTATCAAAATACGGTCACGAGCGGTATTATATCTGGCACGGGACGACCAATTGCTGCCTCGGATGGTCAAAGAGTTGAGCAATTGACAGACCTTCTACAGACCGATGCAGCTATCAATCCTGGTAATTCTGGCGGTCCGTTACTCAATTCGGCTGGTCAGGTAATCGGTATCAACACTGCGATTGTTGAGAACGCGCAGAGTCTTGGCTTTGCTATCCCTATAAATGCCACAAAAGGAATGCTCAAGCAAGTCCTTGCTGGCACTCGTCCAGTGCAACGAGCGTATATAGGTGTTGCGTATACCCCTGTCAACGCACAAGTAGCGAAAGAGCATTCATTGCCAGTATCGCAGGGTGCTTTTGTATATTCTGAGTCGCGTCGTGCGGCGGTAGAGTCTGGCGGTCCAGCCGATGCTGCGGGTGTTCAACCTGGTGATGTCATCACTAAAGTAAATGCTGTTGAATTAGGGGCAAAAGGAAGCTTACTCAGTCTTATCTCTGAATATGCGCCTGGTGATACCGTTCGCCTCACCATCAATCGCAAGGGCGAAACCAAAGAATTGACAGTAAAACTAGGCGCTTACTCGTCTTAACGACACGATATAGCCGCTTAGCGACCCTAGTTCCAGCGAATATCTCTCGGCATGTTCGATAATCGCTGTATGCTGCTCTGGATCAGCTTCAAGCAGTAGATACCCATTCGGTCGAAGATACTCTGTTGTTTGTTTTAGTAGATCAGTTATGAGAGCCAAGCCATTGCTATCGGCATACAGTGCGCTACTAGGCTCGTACTGAACCTCTGGTGAAGTTTCCCAGGCCCTATCGACATACGGAAGGTTTGCCAGTATATAATCGAGCGGTTCGATATGTCCGTATAGGAGATCTTGCTTTCGGAGGCGTACTTCAGCGCCAAGGTTTTGAGCGTTTTCTTCAGCTACTTGGAGTGCTGCATCACTAATGTCGGTGAGAAGTACCTGGAGTGAAGGTCGTTCGAGCTTGGCGGTGATTCCTAGGCAGCCGCTCCCAGTGCCGATATCGATGAGATTTTTCGATGAAATATCGCTGCTAGTCAGCCGCAACAGTTCGGTTATCATATCTTCTGATTCGGGGCGGGGAACCAGTGTTGCTGGTGTTACCTTAAATTTGCGTCCGTAAAACTCTTTATAGCCAAGAATATAGGCCAGAGGCACCCGTTCACAGCGGAGCTGAAGTCGAGCATTGGCAATATCCACTCTACGAGAGTCGATGACTTCATCGAGATGAGCATGCAAATAAGTACGATTTTTCCGCAAAGTATTCGCAAGTATCAATTCGGCATCGAGCCGTGGCGAAAGTATACCGATGTGTTTAAGCTGTTTCGTGGCGTCGATTAGCCAGGTAGATATGTCCATGTTGTTACATTATACCAAACACAGCCCTTTGTGCCTCTGTGCTTGTATGCCCAGGCATTATGCTTCGGCGTTCTGTGCCTTGAGCTCACGCTCGTACTTCTGGAGGTTTTCGATGAGGTCGTCGATGTCGCCGTTCATTGCCGCAGGGATGTTACTACGCGAGTGGTGGATGCGGTGGTCGGTGATGCGGTCTTGCGGGAAGTTGTAGGTGCGGATTTTTTCGGAGCGGTCGCCAGTGCCAACGAGACTGCGGCGCTCAGCTGTCAGTTTGGCGTTTTCTTCGTCGATTTTCAGTTGAAGCAGGCGTGAACGAAGCACGCTCATGGCCTTCTCGCGGTTTTTTATTTGTGATTTTTCATCTTGGTTGGTTACGACCATACCAGTCGGCAGGTGAGTGATACGAACGGCAGAGTCGGTGGTATTGACGCTTTGCCCACCATGCCCGCCCGAACGAAATACATCGACACGGAGGTCATTTGCATGAATCTCAATGTCGGCTTCTTCGGCTTCTGGCAGTACTGCCACGGTGGCGGTTGAAGTATGAACGCGACCTTGCGACTCTGTCACAGGAATGCGTTGAACGCGATGAACACCACCTTCGAATTTCAATTGTGCATACGGTGCATCGCCTTTCACTTCAAATACTACTTCTTTATAGCCGCCGCTGTCGTTCGCTGACTCGCTCATGAGTTCAGTTCTGAAGCCGTGTGTTTCGCACCACCGCAAATACATGCGGTAAAGCTCGGCCGCAAACAAACTAGCCTCGTCGCCACCCGCACCAGCACGAATTTCTATGATGACATTTTTTTCGTCGTTGGGATCTTTCGGGGTAAGTAGGATGAATAATTCTTCTTCCAGCTGCTTTAATTGTTGTTCGATCTCCGTTATTTCTGCTTTGGCAAGCTCTGCCAGCTCATCGCCGCCAGTAGCAAGTTCTTTTGCCTCTGCGAGGTTTTGCGTCAATTGCTCGCGTTCTTTGGCTTTAGCGATGAGCGTTTCTAGCTCTGAAAATCGCTTATTTTTCGCACTAAAATCGGGAGTATTGTACGAATCGGGGCGCGCCAAAAACTCACCGAGACTTGTGTGTTCGGCTTCGAGGTCGGAAAGATTGAGGGAAATTTGCGCCATATCTCTAGAAATTATAGCAGAGAATGGGGCTATCTGTATACTACGCTACGATGACCAACGCGCACAACATACACGGTGATCGACGAATCATTCACTTGGTAGAGGATGCGATAGTTTCCTTGGCGTATGCGGCGTACGGTACTGCCAGTGAGCTGGATAGAGTCAGTAGGGTACGGATTGAGGCTGAGTTGGTCAATTTTTGTTAAAATCTTTTTGCGGTCTTTTGCTGGGATGGGCGGGAGGTCTTTTTTGAGGACCCGCTTATCGAAAATGAGGCTATATGAGGCCATCGCGTTTGAGCCCTGCGCGAAATTCTTCATATGTTTCGGTTGGACCGCCTGCGCGTTCTTCGAAGGCTTCGATATCGGCGAGGTCTTCGGCAATAGCATCGGCAATAGCGCGCTGAATGTACGCTGAAATAGTCTGGTCGGACTCGAGGGCACGGCGTTTCAATGCTTTCTGAAGCATAGGCGTGTTATAGAAAGTGGTTTTAATAACTGTACTCATGGTGACAGTATAGCAGCATGCTGGCATGCTGTCAATATATGCCAGCGACACCGTACACCAGTGTAGCTTCTATCCAATTAGTAACAAATTTGTGACGGCCGTTCACTATTTGTTACTAATTTTATAGAGATAGAGCTGTTTTTTTGGAAGGGGAGTGGTGTATGGAATTCGTTAAAGTCCACCAAAGAATGGCGAAAAATGGTACGGTAAAATTGCTTTTTTATCCATTTTATGCTAAAATAAAAAGACAAACTATGGCAAGACACATCAACGAACAGAATGAGCGCAAGCTACAACAGCCTGAATTATGCCCAGCAGATATAGCGTACCGATTTGAAGTGTTTGGAGCAGTGAAGCAGGCTCCGCTATTTGACGAGCAGATACAAGAAACAGATAGAACAAATGAGATCGTCTATATTCCTCACAAGCGCGCTCTCGGTGTTGGCACTAGCAACGATAGGTACAGGTCGCGGCGTAAGATTACTACAGAGCATGTTGCCCTGAAGGCCCTGTCTACTTTCTTGGAAAGAGCCGCAAGATCATTGCAGGATAACTATGAGGAGCGGATGAGTGCTCACAGTATACAAGCGAATCTATCATTTATCGGCAAAAAAGAATTCGAAGAGGCGACTGCAGGGATTGCTGATTACTGGAAATGGCTTCTCGATGGCGATGAAACACTACAGATAGGTATTGTGACTGGAGCGCTCCCATATGTCGACTCTTCATATCGCGATAAAGATGGTCAGCACCAAATCAAAAGTGACGAGTTCGTACTCGATAGCATCTTAGCACACTTCTCTGATGAGGAACTTTACAGATATAGCGAGAGACTTCATATTGACTATGAAGATATCGTACAGAAAGCCACTGAGGCTGAAGATGCGGATCACTTTAAAATTGTATTGCTTGACGACTGGATGATTTCTGGTACTCAGTTAAGAGATGTGAGAGACAAAATATACTGGGAATTTCCTCGCCTGAATAAGTCGATTAGTATACAACTCATCGCAGCAAGTGGAGAATCTATCAGGGATGGACTTGTGATGCATGATTATTTTGGTGGTCGCAGGGGGGTTACGCCAATTCGAGCATACTATATAGCCCGAGAAGCACCTTTGAGCAAGGCTGATAACCATGCTCATATTACGGGCTACCATTCATCTGTTGACTATGGTTTTGAGAAACTGATTAATCAAATGACGCATGTTATATTCGTAGACGGCGGAGAATTGGAAGAGATGCCACCTCTGACAAACATCGTAAGGCCTTACAGGCAAGGAGAAAAGTATCTTGCTCATTGCGCACGAGTTTTGATTGCGTCTGCGCAAAAGATAGGGGGGGGGATAGTCATGGTAGCTAGAGCACACGGACTACGCTGCCACGAGCTATTATTGACATTTTCACGAATCTATGCTAGTATGATAGATAAGGTACAGTTAGTATTGTAAATAATAAAAACCATGACAATTGAAACTTTTAAAAAAAATATCACCCCGGAAATAATACAGCCCAAAGTGCAAGTCGGGCTAGGCGAAGCATCGCCAACTGAAGTGTTAGCAGATGATGCCGCGGAGCATACGAAAATTTTTACAGAAGCGACAACTTGTATTGACAACAGTATAGTGGCAGGAGAGGCTCAATCTGGTGCCGACATGTATCGGGAGCTGAACGATCAGATGCACGACACTATGGACTATATAGCAAATAGTAAAACTATGTCACACAAAGATACGGCAAGAGCACTAAATGATATATGGGCATTTTGTCTCAGTGGAGTGAAAGCTCGCAATGTTGTTATCGGCTCTCCCGAGTCTGACTCACTAGCGGACGATGCAGTTGCAGAGATGATGTATTGTTTGCCGGATATGTCTGCCGAACGCATGAAAGCGCTCCTTGGCCTACCCGAAGCAGAGCGGGGCAAGCTGGACGATATAGTGATGGCGGCGATCGGGATATTTCATAGAGAGGCCGACAAAGCCAGTGATATGCATGGGCGGCTATACTTTTTGCGGCAGGCAGCAAACATGCAGGGATATGCAAGACTCACGGAAAAACGATGGGCAATTGCTAGAGGAGAAATAGCGGACGATGGGCTTAAGAAGTCCGATGTGATACTGGATGAATGGGGCGATACTCCGCTGATGGATACGCAAAAAATATGGACAGTGCTGGAAGATATTGGCGTGCCATCGCCAGAGGAAGCAATAACTGCTATGTATGAACGGTTAAAAAATCCGGCTGAGGGTAGTGGCGATTCTCCGGATTGTCTCGATGCAAAGAAAACCAAAGCCTGGTTGATGGGCTTGGCGAGTAAAATGATGCATATTGGCCCTGAAAATGCCAAATTGTTGAGAGAAAAGTGCGGCTTTGTGAACTTTGCTGATATGCCGAACGAACTATTGGATAGAATGGTGCGGTTTGCCAAGGGCGATGAAGCATTGATGGAATATTTGCATAGTAAAGAGGTGGCGGTGGTCATAAAAGATGCGAGCAATGACTATAACGGTGCTTTTAGGAACATTTATGACAAGTATGAGACGACAGATGGCGCTACTTTGGTGTTTGAAGTTCCTGCAGTGCACGATACCCTGCCAGCTCATCGACAAGTAGCAAATACTATTTTTGATATGTACTATTTGCTAAGACAATACGATATAGATCCTTCGTTGCTAGTGGTGGCTGGTCATGGGCAAGTGGGATCGATTGATATGGGTGGTGCTGAAATTGGTACAGGGGGGGGGCTTCCGCTGAGAGAGTCTGGGCTGTTGCCGATTATGCAGCACATGAAGCCGGATAGAGATGGTAACTGTAGCATTGTGTTTGATTCATGTTCTCAAGATGCTCCAGGCGATGGCGGTGAGGATGATACGACACTTACACAAACAGCTATTGATATACAGAATACTTTGGAAGAAGCCGGAGCATCTCCTCTAGGGACTTATCAAGTGTATGGAGTGAATATGCCGTATCAGTCACGCTTGTTTGAGGGTGGTGTTATGGTGGCCATGGCATCCGATGATAGCGTGAGGGTTGGGAGAGTGATTGTAACGAGATCGGGTAAGATATTGCGTCACTTAAGGGATGAAAATGATAGAGATACAATATTGCTACCGATGCTGTTGAGAAATGGGCGAGAATAGCTCGTCCTGGCTTGCTATCTCGGGTGTAATTTGTTATACTACCTCTTGTAATAATTTTAATGACACAATCTACGCTACTCCAATAGGCGTAGGTGAGGAAAAAGGAGAATAGCATGTCTGTAACAGTAGACATTAAGGCTTTGTATGAAGCTGGTGTTCATTTTGGACACAAAACGAGCCGTTGGCACCCGAAGATGGCGCCCTATATTCACAGTAAGCGGCAAGAGAGCCACATTATCAACCTCGAAAAGACGGTTGAGGCACTGAATGTGGCATTGCCAGAGCTGACGAAAATTGCGGCAAGTGGTAAAAAGATATTATTTGTTGGTACGAAAAAGCAAGCCAAAGAGTTGGTGCGCGAAGCGGCCGAAAAGGTGAACCAGCCGTTCGTCACCGAGCGATGGATTGGCGGTATGCTGACAAATGTCGAGACGGTCACTAAGCAAATTCGCAAACTGCGCGACCTCGAAAAACGAATGGCCAGTGGTGACCTGGAAAAACGCTACAATAAGCTAGAGGTACAGCGTTTCCAAGAAGAAATCGATGCGCTGAACCTAAAATATGGTGGTATCAAGGAGCTAAATGGCAAGCCAGGCGCGGTTGTTGTGACCGATATCTTGGCTGATGTAAATGCCGTAAAAGAAGCTCAGACGCTTGGCGTGCCAGTATTTGCGCTCGTAGATACCAATGCCAACCCAACAGGTATCGACTTTGTTATTCCAGCAAATGACGATGCTAAAAAAGGCCTCGAGCTATTGGTTGATTATTTTGCGCAGGCAGTAGCAGAAGGAGCTGGCGCGGTCAAAGCAACAGATAAACCTGTAAAAAAGGAGCAATAAAGTGGGCGTAACTATTGATGACATTAAGAAATTAAAAGAACTCACTGGTGTTGGTTTGACTGATGCCAAGCATGCGCTTGTTGAAGCTGAGGGCGATTTCGATAAGGCGCTCGAAGCTATGCGAAAGAAGGGCCTAACCAAGGCTGAAAAGAAGGGCGATCGTGAGGCTCGTGCAGGGGTAATTGATAGCTATGTGCATGATGGTCGCATTGGTGTGGTGGTAGAGGTAAACTGCGAGACTGATTTTGTGGCGCGGCTTGATGATTTCAAGCGCTTGGCACACGAAGTAGCTATGCAAATTGCTGCTATGAGCCCAGCGTTTGTATCGGAAGAAGATATTCCAGCCGAAGAAGTAGAACGGGTGAAGCAAGAGCTTCTCGCCAGTGAAGATTTAGCGAAAAAACCTGCTGAGATGCGTGAAAAAATTGTTGAAGGTCAGGTAAAGAAGCACTTTGCCGACAAGGTGTTATTGAGCCAAGCGTTCATCTTGGACGATAGTAAAACGGTTGAAGGCCATGTGAAAGAAGCCATCGCGAAGGCTGGTGAGAATATTGTTATTCGCCAGTTTAAACGAATTGAGCTTGGTGTTACTGAATAAATAATGTATTCAAACACTAAAATAACCCCTTTATGAAAGAGGGGTTATTTTTTATCGAGGAGAGCTACTGCTGAATCGCCAATGCCATGGTTCAAAGTCGATTCCCTGTGGGTTGCCTTCCGGAAATGATAGGGAGAAGCCAAACTTTGCGGCATGTTTACCGAGCCATGGGTATAGGTGACTCATCTCAAAATCGTTATCATCGCCGTAGATATCGGGGCGCATAAAATCGACTGCGAGGTTAACGCAGTCGCCGTGCTCACTTCGGTTGGGAGGAGCAACTCTTTTGACAGTTTCAGACAAGTTTCCACTATTTTTGAGAAGGAGTCTCAAAAAGGTAATTGCCTGGTAAGTCGGCGAGCGAAAGCCGGACTGAACTAGTAAAGGCGTACCGCCTTCGCTTAGGAGTGCACTATTCATTTCATGGAGATTATTGGCTAGTTCGAGCGGGACATACTGAGTTCCCAATATCTTGGGCTGACCGTCGTGAGTATAGCGTTGTCCCTCGAGAGCTACAAGCCTTTTGGCGGTGTCATTGTTGAAAACACTGGGTACCATGGGGTGGCTAACGCCATATTCTGCTGAGTCAATACGGTAGGTAAGTTCAATCAGCTTTGCAGCATTTTCGCTGAGACTTCGTATGGTCTCAGGTGTGGCGAGGCGTAAATCTGGATGATCGCCTTGTAGCTCATAGAATTCATGGGTCGCTTCAGCTAGCCTACTTGTATCAATCCAATTATTTTTCGTCAACATTATCCTTCATTGTAACATAAAGTATATACTTAGTCAATTTGAAAAAAGCAGAGGCTGGATGATATAGGGCAATCGATGGCGAATTAGTGGTATACTGTAACCATGAGTACTATAATTCAATCAATCACAGCAAGACAAGTTTTAGATTCTCGGGGCAATCCTACGGTTGAGGCCGATGTTGTTCTGGAGGGCGGAGTAATGGGGCGAGCTATTGTGCCGTCGGGTGCAAGTACTGGTGCAGGTGAAGCGCTCGAGCTTCGTGATGGCGATAACGCGTTTGGTGGCAAAGGTGCACTAAAGGCAGTTGCTAATGTTAAAGAAAAAATTGCGCCACATTTGGTGGGGCAAGATGCGGCCAATCAAAATGCCGTCGATGAAGCCATGCTCGCGCTTGATGGCACCGAAAATAAGTCAAATCTGGGCGCAAATGCCATTTTGGCGGTGAGTTTGGCGGCTGCAAAGGCCGTTGCAAATGCGAAAAATATGCCACTACACGACTATATTGCCGAAATAACTGACACGAGCGAGCAGTCGTTGCCTATGCCAATGATGAATATTATGAACGGCGGTGCGCACGCGGCGTTTGCGACAGACATTCAAGAGTTTATGATCATTGCTAAAGGCGCAAAAACCATTCACCAGGCGGTGCAAATGGGCGCCGAGGTGTTTCATGCGCTTGCTAAGGTGCTAAAATCTCGTGAGTATGCGACGACAGTGGGCGATGAAGGCGGGTTTGCGCCACGAGTGAAAAATGGCAACCGTGAGCCATTGGAGATGATATCGCAAGCGGTGGCTGACGCTGGCTATGTGTTGGGCGAAGATATCGTACTGGCGCTCGATGTGGCGGCGAGTGAGTTTTATGAAAACGGGAAATATCAGCTAAAAACTGAGGGCCGTGAGCTTAGTAGTGAAGAGATGGTAGAGTGGCTAGTGTCGCTTGCCGAGGAGTTTCCAATTGTTTCTATTGAGGACGGCTTAGATGAAAATGACTGGCAGGGCTGGCAACAACTGCAGGCGAGACTTGGTGATAACATTCAGTTGGTTGGCGATGATTTGTTGGTGACAAATACCAAGTTATTGAAGCGAGCGATCGATGAAAATGCGGCAAATGCTATTCTCATTAAGCCAAATCAGATCGGTTCACTAACCGAAACTATCGAAGCTGTGAAGATGGCGCAAGCTGCTGGTTGGAATACGGTTATGAGCCACCGCTCTGGTGAGACGGAAGATGTAACTATATCGCACCTAGCTGTTGGACTGAACTGCGGACAGATAAAGACTGGTTCGCTGTCTCGAACTGATCGTGTGGCGAAGTACAATGAGCTTATGCGTATTGCCGAATTTTCGCCTGAAGTGCGGCTTTCGAGCGTTTGGGAGTAGATCTAGCTCATTTTTTAGAGGATAAAGTCTCCGCCTTTTCGATCATTATGAACATAAGAGTGCGTTACACGCCTAACGCCGCCCTACGGGGTCTTATAGGGTTGCACTACGCTTGACCCTCTTATGTTCACAATATCGAGCGGCGGGATTCCCATTCCGGAGGTTTGTATATTATCTAAAATAAAAAACCCGCCCGATTCGAGAGAAAAGGGCGGTTTTTTCGTTGCAATAGACTACAATTAGTCTTTTTTCGCTGTTTTAGCAGCTTTGCGAGCGTTGGCTTTCTTGGCTTTGTTTGCCAGTTCTGCTTTGCGTGCTTCGGCGGCTGCGAATTTTGCCTTAAAGCGGTCGACACGACCTTCGGTGTCGATAATCTTCTCTTCACCAGTAAAGAACGGGTGAGAGGCACTTGATATATGGATTTTTACGAGTGGGTAGGTGTTGCCATCTTCCCATTTAATCGTATCATCCGTCTGCGCTGTGCTCTGGGTGAGGAACGCAAAGCCCGCTGTATCGTCGCTAAATACGACCGGGCGATAGTTTTGTGGGTGAATACTGCTTTTCATAC
>CALLZM010000026.1 GCA_937858705.1 uncultured Candidatus Saccharibacteria bacterium
TATGGTGAAGCCGATTGTGGTTTTACTCATGTTTCGAGTATACCCCCCCCCCTGAGCAGTCTGTCAAGACGCTTATAGTCAAGTTTAGTAAACTACTACCCGCATAACCTTTGCTCTACCGGTCCAACGAGCAGCTCAATACACTTTAGTAACAAAAAGCAGACGGCCGTTCAAAATTTGTTACTAATTATAGACCTGGCATGGAGGTAGTACACTTGAGAATCCGCACAACGCGCAGCGAAACATCGCGCAGCCGTACTTGAGCCGTCTGAGGCTATTGCTCGACGAGTGGCGCAGATGCTGGCGGAGTAGGTGGACTAACTAAAGGTATTGTCCGGCAGCTGATATATATCACTCGGTCTATAGTCAAGAAAAATCGGTTTCAATTCATCGCCGCATAGCGCAAATTCGTAATATCCCGGATGATATCCTGGTCGCATGCTATCCCCTCCTTTAAGGGTAATAGCCTCAACGAGTTTCTGCACGCTACGGCGCAGCTCTGTGTCCTCGAACGAATAATGAAAAGTATTAGTTGGCCGGTTATTGTCGGCTGTGTATTGCGGCACTTTATTGCCCGTAGAATAGTCCGCCTCGTTACCTTCGCCAAAGTAGATAGATACCATACCCATCTCGCTCACCACCATTTGTCCGCCATATCTATTTTCTAAAAATTCAGAGACCAACAATTGATAGTCGACAGGGTTGATATCATGCTGATTAATCGACGCAATGACACTGTTGAGCGCATCGTCCTTGGCTACATCGAGCACTGTTACTTTTGTATCGTGCGGATTATTTGGCATCAGCTGGAACCAACATCGCTCAGTTGTTATGCCCTCGGCGTTGACCCCCTCCTGCAGAGAGGATTCGAGAGGCTCAATTGTGCGCACATATGTCGGTAGCTGCAGTGCCGAAAATTGTTCGACATAATCAGCTTTGGTCTTGGAAAATTCACCACAAATCCGGGCCATTTTACCAGACATGTTGCCCATTGCCGCTCTCAAAGCGGCGCTCCATACCAAACTGTTGTGATGACTCGTCTGGAATTCGTTGTTTGTCATATGTTAAAATACCTCGCCTCAAAGTCTTTTGGCGTCATAAGCCCCAACACCTCGCCGCCGTCATCCCATATCTCTTTATATAAGCCGTGCCAGTCAGGATCTGATTCATCTGCCGCCGCAGTGAATGTATAGACTGCAGACGCAAATAACTGTAGGTTCTCTGGAGTTTGCTCCACCTTTCCACTGTTGTATACTCGCCATAGCTCTTCCTTCACTCCTCGCCGGGCCGGGTGACTCGCATCCTCTTCGGTTATAGTAGTTAAGAATTCTTCGACTCTGCGCCATCCATCATAAAGCCTCGACTGTTCTTGTAGCGACCTCACCTTATTCATAATTTTTAGCCATCGTGCTTGGTATTGGAGAAAAATTTCTCGTACCTTAAAGTTGGGCTTGAAGTCAAGACTATCACGCACATATCGCTGTACTCGTATATGTCGATAACCTTCTATTGAGCATAGGCTCTGTTCATACTCCTCTCGATCTCTTATCAAGTCTAGCACTTCACCCCAGACATCTCGGTAAGTGTCATTCGATAAAATGCACGCCACCAGAACCGGCTCTGTTACTTTGAGACCGCCATACCCTCCTCCGATGCTATGAGTATGTGGGATCTCCAGATCCCTAGCCATTTCAAGTATCTCGTCCCAATAATATTCAAAGGAGTTTTTCTTTAGGTCAGAGTGTTCCGTATCTGTCAATAAGCGATCTCCCGGACCTTTATGGTCATATCCAAAAAGGTCCGCTGCAACTTCCCCCCAATCCCGTAAAAACGGTACAGATGAATTGCTTGGATGTTCAGCAGGAACAAAAAGCAGCGTACCCGATGCGTCTACCGTTCGCACTTCCTTGCCATTCAGCGCCGCTTGGCGTATGAGCTGCTCCATAGTAGCGAGTCTTTCGGGGCGCAAGCGAGATTTACGAGGATATTCACTCGCAATAATACCACCCAAAGCACCCAATCCGCCCGCAAACAATGCAGGCATAGGCCCCAGCCAAGCATGCGTGCCTATAGCAAGCACACCGCCGCCAACTGCAACATAGCCAACACTCTTAGCGTAGTCAAGCGGAGTACGAGCCTCTTCTTTCTGCGGTTCTCCAGCCATGCAGTCACGAATGGCATAAAGAACATTGACGATGTCTTTATTATCGCATACGGAGAGTTCATTGCGGGAAATGTCGTAAGTAACGACGCTAGAGCCAATCAGCATTGGCTTGCGATTATTGTTTGTGAGCTGGTCGAGCGCTGATGCACGATAGCCATCTTCTCTAGGAGAAGCATGTCCTTCTCTATCTGCTCGCAATACTGCGCAGCGATAATGGTAGTCAGGTCGCAACCACGCAAACGGACTGCCAATATCATCGCCAACAGGCCGCGACAACATATGCTTCGTATTTGCTGTCAAAGACCCATCTGGATTGATGAATTCACCGCGAACAAGCTCCTCGTAAGGGCTAGCTGATCGCTCTAATTCTAATTTCCCACCCGACGCAATAGCTCGTCGGCGTTCTTTCATTTTCCAATTGTATAACTATTCGCCAACTATTGCAATGTCTTGACTACTTCAATGAACTGCTCGCCTCGATCGGCATAGCTTTTGAACATGTCAAAACTAGCACTAGCTGGACTGAGAATGACAACGCCGCCTTCTTGCTCGAGAGAACACTGAGCAATTGACACGGCATCCGCCATCGATGTGGCGCGCTCACACGGTACGCCAAGCGAGCTACAAAGCTGCATAATTCGTTTACCTGTTTGGCCGATGGCAATGACGGTCGTTTCAGTTTCCTGGCACAGTTTTATGAGCTCCGTATAGTCTGCACCCTTGTCTGAACCGCCAAGAATGATGACTTTAGGCTCCGAGAATGCACGAATTGCTGCTATTGCCGAACCAGGCGTCGTAGCAATACTATCGTCATAGTATTTCACCTCGTTCAGTTCACGAACAAACTTCAGTCGATGCGGTAAGCCGTGAAACGCCGCCAACCCCTCAGCAACCTGCTCATTTGTTACCTCTGGAGCAATTGCCTTCACAGCAGAAATAGCAGCACAAGCATTTTCATAGTTATGTACACCCGCTATCCGTAGCGTGTCGACACCACATATAGCGTTTTCTTGAACAAAAAATGTGTTCTCTCGCACAAATACTCCACCATCTTCAGAAACACCATATCTCTGCTTTTTGCCAGCACTCGCCCGAGCAATACCGTGTGCATGCGTATCCGTTGGGTGATATATGGCAGTGTCTTCTACGGTTTGATGAGCGGTGATGTGTGCTTTGGCGGCAACATACTCTTCGAAATCTTCGTGCACATCGAGATGATCTGGCTCAATCATCAACACTACCGCGATGTGCGGTGATTTTTCAAGGTCCCATAGCTGAAAACTGCTGAGCTCGTAGATAACGATGTCGTCGGGCTGAATGTTTGGCAATATCTCCAGGGCCGGCGTGCCGATATTGCCCACCAGATGCACCGTTTTACCAGCAGCGCGTAAAACGGATGCAATGAGGCTACTCGTTGTCCCCTTGCCTTTCGTCCCTGTCACACCGATAATTGGCGCTGGACATTCGGCGAAAAATTCATTGGTTGCCGACCATATGCGGCCGTTCGTTGTGATATGTCGCGGCGAAAGCGCAGGTGTACGGATAACCATGTCGTATTCCGCCGACCCCGCAAATACTCCATCGCCACACCGTATTTCTGCATCACTAGGAACATCACCGATAACCTGCTCATCGAGAATGGTTATCACCGCGTGCGGATATTTCTGACGAAAATACTGATAGCTGGC
>CALLZM010000027.1 GCA_937858705.1 uncultured Candidatus Saccharibacteria bacterium
ACTTCTGTGATGTCCTCAAGCATGACATCGGGAAAGGCGATGAGTTGTTGATGAATATGGAGTTGTACCTCGCCGTGAATTGCAAAATTGTGACGAATGAGTTGGTCGTAGGTCTCATGAATCGAGCCATAGAGTGAATTTTCAACCGCCACAACTCCCATGTCTGCTGTGCTGTTTGCAAGACTGTCAAAAACCGCTCGAAATGTCCCTCGAGGAAGAATGGAGTGCGGTGTATGAGCGAAAAACTGCTGCGTCGCTGCGTCATGAAACGACCCTGCTTCACCCTGGATGGCTACTTTCATGAGAGGTAGTGTAGCATGATTATTATTGTGCGCCAAGAGCGAAGCTATAGTTATTATGCTTGCGCTCGTTGTTTCGATCATCTTTAATAGTCTCTATGACTGATCGCAATCCTGATGACAAAACAATCGAGCGTTTGACAAGATTTTTTGAACAATCAAGGATCGACCCTGTTTTGTCAGAAGTGTTTGACGATATTCACGATGCCGAAGATAGCCTACGGGGGGGGGACTTTGATGGTAAAGAAGAAGCTACTGATGACATACTCTTTCTTCTCGACGAGCGTCTTTATGAAGAAGGATGGATGGGGAATCCAGTTACTGTCTCAGGAAAGCTCCGTATCTATAACCAAGCGGTATATGTCGAGGACGAAAAGAATGAACCGAGTGCACAATACAGTGATGAGCGAGGTAGATATTTCAATGCAGCGGGTGGACGGTTTGTGTGTGATGGTTTTGGTATCGCCAGAGATGAAGATGGCATTCTAGATGAGAGTTCAGCAATTGGGTTGACGCTTATCCCTCTGGATGAATATTCCGAAGGGGATGGCTACTATGAAGATATCAAGTTCATCCTATACCCTGATGATACTCTTTTCGCACAGTTTGATAATCCATCAGCCGCCATGATTGAGTTAGATTTCAAACAAGGGCCGGCGGACCTATATCAAATGCTTCATGAGGCTGTTGATGCAAGTGCATCTGATGCGGCACGAACTCGTTATCTTCGGCGATTGCGTATTCAAGATGGGGAATATCCTGAGCTTGGCGAAGAGTATCCATTAAGACGGAATATCAGTAAATATATATATGAGAAACTGCGCATTGATGAAGATGCACGCTATAGGGTTGAGGTGAATGGCGTGGTTCATACGGCAGATCCTTCTGGAAATCCAGCCGATATCGTATCGAGTAATATTCGAACGAGTCTAACGGGATATATCGTTGCTATCGATATGAGTCCTGAAGCTGATGACCCAGACACATTGCGTCCAAGGCTGTTTATGGCAGTGCAAGCTCCAGAAAGCGAAGGTGACTGGTATGGAATTATTATCCCTGTTGATAGTATTGCGACACCCATTCGAAATATACGATTAAAGCGAAGTCCATTTGGCAAACGGGCGGTATTGGCTTTCGACTCATTTGAATCTGTCGAAGAATTTTTCTACGATATAACTGATGCTGGTGGTAAAAGTGATGAAGCTGGCGAAAAAGATCGAGAGCAAACGGCTTTTGAAGGCATATTGAAAGAGCTTGATTATGTCCGGCATGACACGGTAGTATACAATACTAAAGAAAATTGCTTTGAAGTATCTCTTCATGGAGATGTCGCGGAAATTTTGCAAGATTTTACGGAATTCGTCGGAAAGACAACTGGTCTTGATGCGGCTCCTACGAGTACTGACTATAAGTCTGTATTGGATCAAATGCATAAAAAAACAAAGCCCAAGCTTCGTATGAAGCAAGGAGATGTTATTCGGATAACTGGCGGAGTAAAACTACAAATGAACGATGGGAGTATTGTATTATTGCCCGAGGATGGCTCCCTATCTCTTACTGGCACATTTGATGATTTTTCAGTGAATACTATCGAAGATGAAATAATACCAGGAGCTACCTATGGTAGTATATCGGTAATGTGTGATGATTGTGTTATTCAGGGGGAGGTGTATAAAGAATATCATCCTGCTCTACAGATTATTTTACAGGATGATTCGGAAAATGTTTTCAAATTTGTTAAAATTGAAAAAGCATTACCAACAGGAGAGGAATAGCATGGCCTACAAAGGTACAAAACTCACGAACTTTACACCACCAACAGAACCGGTGAAAGAGCTGGAGATTATTGATGTAGAAATAGGGACGGGCGAAGAAGTGCAGCCTGGTGCAACCATCACGGCGCATTACACTGGTGCGCTGGTAAAAAATGGTATTATTTTTCAGAGCAGCCACGATTTTGGCGAAGCGATTTCGTTTAGCCTTAACCAAGTCATTCAGGGTTGGACGGTCGGTGTGCCAGGTATGAAAGTTGGTGGCACGAGACGGCTTATTATACCCGCCGAGATGGCCTATGGGTCGAGCAGCCCAGCCAAGAACATTCCAGCCAATAGCGATTTGGTATTCGATATCGACTTGGTGGCAATACGATAGCTCAAACGAAATGATATAGTAGGTAATAGCAAAGAAGGGGAAGTATGAAGAAGCATAAAACTTCGATCATCATCGCAGGAGTGATACTATTAGTAGTTGTATTATTTACATCGGTAGTGACAATTGGCACTGGACAAGTGGGCGTGGTGACAAACTATGGTCGAGTGACAGGTCGTGAACTGGGCGAAGGGTTGGCGATGAAGATGCCGCTGGGGATTGAATCGGTTTCGGTGTATGACATTAAGGTGCAAAAAGAGACAGCTGCGACGGCCGCTGCCACGAAAGACTTACAGGATGTTACCGCTGAAGTTGTGCTGAACTTTCATCTCAACCGCGGATCGGTAAGCAAAATCCACCAAGAAGTTGGCGTGTTGTATCAAGACAAACTTATTTCACCAGCTTTGCAAGAAGTATTTAAGTCGGCTGCCGCAAAATATAATGCAGGCGAACTCATCACAGAGCGAGCATCTCTCAAAAACGATGTGTTCGTCCAGCTGAAAGAGCGGCTCGAGAAATACGGCATCATCGTCGATGACCTCAGTATTATCGACTTCAAGTTTTCAGAGTCATTTGCAAAAGCGATCGAAGACAAGCAGGTCGCACAGCAAAATGCCGAACGAGCAAAATTCAACCTCGATGCCGCGAGAACTGATGCCGAAGCGCAAAAAGTGCAGTCGGCGACTCTCAGCGACAACTATCTCAAAAAGCAGGCAATCGATAAGTGGGACGGTAAAATGCCGACTTATATGGGGAATGGCACCGTATTTAACATTCCGTTACAATAATGATGCTTGTTTCGTAGTACAATATACTCCATGGAACGCATAGGAATCAAAATCGTCGTTATCGGCGGTGGGACAGGTAGCTTTACGCTGCTGAGTGAACTAAAAAATTATACGCACAATCTCACGGCTCTCGTAAATATGGTCGATGACGGTGGTTCGACCGGAATGCTTCGTGATGAACTGGGGGTGTTGCCAGCAGGCGACATTCGCCAATGCCTGGTGGCGCTTAGCTCATCGCCGAAAGTACGAGAGTTGTTCAACTATCGCTTCGATGAAGGTAGCCTGAAAGGGCACGCATTTGGCAATCTTTTCATGGCGGCGCTCGAAAAAATGACTGGTAGTTTCGCCGAAGCTGTCGAGACCGCCAGCGAAGTGCTGCGAGTAGAGGGACGCGTGGAGCCAGTGACGCTTGATAATGTGAATCTGGTGATGAAGCGATCTGACGGCACTGAAATCAAGGGCCAATTCGAATCGGCATATGCTCAGTTGGAGCCTGGTGAACGACCATATCTCACCCTCGATCCTGTGGCGAAGCTGAACCCCGATGCCAAGCAAGCTATCTTGGAGGCAGACTTGGTGGTTATCGCACCAGGGCATTTGTACGGCAGCCTCGCGCCAGCGCTTATCGTGAATGAACTGACGCGAACGCTCAACCAGTCGAAAGCGAAAAAAATCTATGTATGTAATTTAGTCACTAAACCCGAGCAAACAAGCGATTTCACAGTAGAAGATTTTGCGGCTGAGATAGAACGATTTTCAGGGATTCATCTCAATTTCGTACTATACAACAACCATCGCCCACCAAAAGAGCTTATTGAAAAATATGCTCACCAAGGCGAATATTTGGTAGAGTGGGACGAAAAAACACTGGCGAAAAAACACTACAAAGCCATTGGTAAGAAATTTATCGCCGATGAAGTGTGGACAAATACCAACGAGTCGAGCGACCCAATTGCTGCCAAACGCAGCCTCATTCGACACGATGCCGAACGAGTTGCTCGAGAATTGATGCGGATTTATTTTGCATGAGCACGCTAAAAAAAGTGTATCTCGACCTCGATCGTACGCTATTTCGTACCGATGACGCTGGGGCTATCT
Source organism: uncultured Candidatus Saccharibacteria bacterium (assembly GCA_937858705.1). GTDB lineage: Bacteria > Patescibacteriota > Saccharimonadia > Saccharimonadales > Saccharimonadaceae > SZUA-359. Next base: position 4,334 of record CALLZM010000027.1, read on the forward strand.
GGCGCCTTTTGGCAACTCACTATCCGTCCGTTCCAGATGCCGAGGAGGCTATTGCTCGAAGCCGAGATTTTTTCGTATTCACAGAGAATGGCGACTACTTTTATGATTGGGTGCGGCAAGTAGAAAGCTATGGAGTGGCGGCTGAGGAGGCTCGCCAGGCAATTCTTAAGTCGTCACTTGCAGATGGACGATTTGAATATCCCGGTGTTGCCGAAACAGTGCGTTATGTGCAGGACAATCATTTCGAGCTGGCTATTTTGACTTTCGGCGAACAGTTTTACCAGCAAGAAATAAAAGCAGCACTTTGCCCGAGCCTTATAGGTGTAGAAATTATCACAACGATGAGTCCGAAAGAGCAGTTTTTTACTGACCGGCAGAACCCGGCACTCCTGCTCGATGACAAGCCTATCAGTGGCGCATTGCCACCATGGGTGCATTTTGTGCAGTCGGTCGGCTATAACGGAGTTGAGGCACCTAGTAATGTCGAGTGGGATACGGTTTCATCGCTTGCGGAATTTCGTGATATGCTGGAGCGACGATGATCGCAGATTTTGCTCAAGCAGAAGAGGCACTGCGCCACTACATCGACTACAACTCTGGGGTATACACTACCGAGACGACCAAACGGCTTGCCGAGCACATGGGGAGCCCAGAAGAGCAACTGCGCGTCATTCATGTGGCTGGTACGAGTGGTAAAACCTCAACTTGCTACTATCTTCGCGAGCTACTGGAAGCGGCAGGAAAAAAGACAGGGCTGACGGTATCTCCGCACATCGTCACTATTGCCGACCGCGTGCAAGTGGGCGGGCAACCCTTGTCGGAGACCGATTTTTGCCGATATTTCAGTGAGTTTTACCAGAAATTACAGACATTTGATGGCCAACCGTCGTATTTTGAAGTAATGATGGTGTTTGCACTATGGGTGTTTCAGCAAGAACAAGTGGATTATGCGGTTATTGAAACAGGCCTTGGGGGCTTGCACGACTCAAGCAATATTTGTCGTCGACCCGATAAATTGTGTATTTTGACGGATATTGGCTTTGACCATATGGCTGTTCTGGGCGATTCTCTCGCCGATATTGCGACGCAAAAAGTCGGTATTGTTGCTCCTGACAATCAACTGATAAGCTATCCGCAACCAGCAGAGGCTATGCGCATTATTCAAGAAAAATCTCCAAAAACAGATATTATTGCGCCACCAGTCACTATCGATTATCGCGAGAGAAATTTTCATCTGGCATATAGCGCCTATCAGTGGCTTGCCAGGAGAGATGACTTGCCTGAGCTATCGAATGAGAAGTTGCAACGGTGCAGGACCGTACAAGTGCCCGGCCGGCTCGATGTATTTATGCGAAATGGGACGACTATCGTCCTCGACGGTGCACATAATTATCAGAAAATGGCGGCGCTAGTGCAGTCATTTTCCGCCCAATTTACTGGTCAAAAGCCAGTCGTGGTGCTGGCGATGAAACAGGGCAAAGAGTTTAAGGAGGTGATTGAACTATTGCAGCCACTTACTACACGGATCATTACTACCGAATACCAAACTTTCCAAGACACTCGCCTCGGGGCGATATCTGCCGATATACTTGCCGAAGAATGCACGCGAATAGGTATGCCCGTACAGATAGAAAAGGACATCGTACGGGCTCTCGATACCGCTGAAAAACAGAGTAGTCTCGTCCTTCTCACGGGTTCACTGTACGCTGTTTCAGAAATCCGCTCTATTTTAGCGTAAACATATTGCAAAAAATACAAAAATATGCTACAATATAATGGTGTATACAAGATATCAAGCAGAATATATATTTCCTTCGCCCTACGATGCTGATGGTTGGGAGCCACCCAAAGAGATGGAGCCAACGCAGGCAAGCTTGATTTTGCTTGAGAAATTCTTTAAAGATGTCGATCGACCCAGGGGTGGAGAAATTGCCCATGTACATCAGATGCTCGATCTAGGTTCGGTATTTGTGACTGGAAAAAAAGAGACTATTCCTCAATGGTTTGCTGATTCAATAGTGCTGCACGATTTATTCGGACGGCTCACGAAGGCCGATCGTGATAATGGGCGAGGAGAATATGCCCGGTATCTTACTGAGGGCTTTATGGACTATCGTTTGTCTATGATTGATGATTCATCAGACTTAGAGCTTGCAAAGATATACAGTATTTTGCAAGATCAAGTAATAATTGGTGAATCTGCCAAAAAACATCGTCAACAGGCGCTATACATGTATGAGCAAGATGGTGAAAGTCACGATTTGGACCCTGTTCTCACGCATGCGATACACAGTGAATATCAGGGTACTCTACCGCCGAAATATTGGCAAATTGCTGCTCCGCGATTGTATGGTGAGGAAATGCGTGAACTGGTCAAAAATACTCACATTGAGTCGGCTGTCATAAAAGGTCTTGAGATACTCGATAACCTGAAAAATCCCAAAGAGGGGCGTGATATGGCATTGCTTCACGACATGTTGGAGGCCGAATCGTTTTACATACCTCTACTTGAGGCGTTGCGGTATGATGCACTAGCTGCCGAGATTGAAAGCACATGTAAGATCCATCGGTTGACCAAACAAGGTCGACGCGGTCTTATCGATAAAGCAACTGAAATGTATCGGGAGGCAGCGAAGGTTGATCCAGCACTGGTTGCCAAAGAGATGTTCGGTCTAAAGGAAGCTCCCGAAATTAAATGGATTGTCAATCAAACGAGTGACGATGCTCGGCAGGGCCTGAACTGTCGATTTGGTGAAATGAATATTGAATTATGCTCTGGTGAAATGGTTCGTGTGAAATTTCGGCAGAAGTCAATCGGTTCGCTTGCTGCTAAATTGCAGGCCAAGGAGGGTATAGAAGATTATAATGTAATGGACTTGCTTGGCTTTACGGTGATTGCTGGCGAAGAAGCTCACGGTCAAGATGCATATAAGGATTTGACCGAGAAAAAACTTGCCAAGATTATCGAGAAGCAAACGGTTCGCTTGAAAGAACATTTCGAGAGAGTGCTTTATATTGCCAATGAAAATGACAATATAGAATTTCAGGCTTCAAATAGCAAGAAAAAACCTATTCGTGTTGAGGGCGGTAGTCAATTTACCGCTCAGGTGGGAGTAGACAGTATATTTGATGGTATGAATCGAGATGTAGCAGGAGTAAAAACCGAGGATAGCCTCGATGTGTATCAGGTGGCAAAATATACTGCAAACATTACCACCGAACAGATAGATGGCAGTAGAATGGCCTTACCAGTAGAATTGCAATGTGTTACTGGATATGATCATATGCAGTCAAAGGTGGGCGTAACGAACCACTCTATGTATAAATCGAGTCAAGGTAGGCCACTTTCGTATGAAGAGAAGGCGAGTGTCATTACTTTTGTTGAATATATTCATAAGCGCCGTCATTTTTTTGGTGAGTATGGCATTAATGAACGGTCATATAATTTAGGCAAAAGCGCTGTTCGTCATATTCTGCAAGGAGTCTATCCTCAATTTGCTAAAAATGCCTGGAACAATGTAAAATAAAGTACTATGTCAATAATATATTATACCGACGGCTCTGCGTCGCCGAACCCTGGTCCGGGGGGTTTTGCGGTCATAAAAGATATGCGGCCGCATGTGTTAGGAACGGAAGAGGGGGACACCACGAACATTCGCATGGAAGGCAAGGCGCTGATTGCGGCGCTACAAGATGCTGCTGGCGCGCCATGTACTATTTATACCGATAGTGAATTTTGGATCAATGTTGTTACCAAATGGGCACCTGGTTGGCAGGCAAAAGGCTGGACAAAAAAGGGCGGCATAAAAAATCTCGATATCGTGCAAGAACTCTATGTGCTCTACACTGAATCGCAAGCCGACCTCCGTTGGGTGAGGGGGCATGAGGGCGATGAGGGTAACGAATTGGCTGATGAGTGGGCGAATAGGGCTCGTAGTGGCGAGCGACTGTGACCATTTCGTAGTACAATAAATACATGAATCAGCAGCTTGCATTAGAGATTTTATTGTCGGGGGAGAGCGCCTTCATTACTGGTTCGGCGGGTACGGGCAAGACTTTTTTGTTGAACCAATTTATTCGCCTCGCCAAACACGAGGGGAAATTCGTGTCAGTCACAGCAACTACGGGGCTGGCGGCAACACATATCGGCGGCACGACCATTCATGCATGGAGTGGTATAGGTATTCACGATCAATTACCGAGCGGGTTTGCTGAACATATCTCGAAAGGTCGCCGCGAAATCATTGAAAAGACTGATATACTCATCATCGACGAAGTATCGATGCTTCACGACTATCGGCTGGACATGGTCGATGAAGTGTGTCGTCTGGTGCGCAAACGAGTCGATGAGCCATTTGGTGGTATACAAGTGGTGATGAGCGGTGATTTTTTTCAGCTTCCACCCATAAACCGACCAAACGACCGACGACAGGGCAGTTTTGTGGTGAATTCGCTCGCCTGGCGAGAATTGCAGCCGACGATCATCTACCTGCGCGATCAATATCGTCAGCAAGATGACGACCTGCAAGATATCCTCGAGAGTATTCGTCGTGGTGAAGTGCGGCGGCATCATGCCGAGAAACTGCTAGAGAGGATTGCCGAAGTAGAGGCGGATGATACCGATATGACCGAACTGCACACCACGAATATCGATGTCGATCGCATCAATCAGCGAAAACTGGATGAGCTCTATGAAGACGCCATAGAATACCAGGCGGTGACAACTGGTTCGGCAAATTATGTCGAAAATCTCATGCGTTCAGTGCTTGCCCCAGAACTATTGCTCCTCAAAAAAGGTGCTTTGGTAATGGCGGTGCGGAACGATCCAAGCCGCAAATTTGTAAATGGTTCTATCGGCAAAGTGGTTGCGTTCGAGCCGGGCACGGAATATCCGATTGTAGAATTTTTGAATGGCAAAGAAGTAACGATGACTCCAGAGTCGTGGGAATTGCGCGATGGCGATAAAAAGCGCGCTGGCTTTACGCAAATACCACTACGGCTGGCATGGGCTATAACAGTGCATAAAAGCCAAGGCATGACGCTTGATGCTGCACGAATAGACTTGCGCAGGGCTTTCGTAGAGGGCATGGGATATGTAGCGCTGAGCCGTGTCAAAAATCTTCAGAATCTGCATCTCATGGGTATCAATAAAATGGCTTTGAAAATTAGTGAAGAAGCTTTGAGTATAGATGAACTGCTGGTCGTAGAGGCCGAGAAAGCGGCAGAAAAATTTGCGCACCTGGCAAAACAAGCGAGTGAACGAGATCTATCAGCAGAACTTGCGAAAGCACAAAAAAAGACCGGCAGTAGCAGTGGCTGGGCGGAAAAAATTGCCAAAATGCGCGAGATATACCCGAATGCATATAAACCATGGCTCAAAAACGATGATGAAACTCTGAAAACAGATTTTCAAAATGGACGAACCGTGAAGGAACTAAGCCAGAAACTCGGTCGTCATGAGGGTAGTATAGCCATGCGCTTACAGAAGCATTTTGGTGAAGATGTAGCGCTATAGTACACTAGACTATATGGAAGAATCTAACACACAACCAACCGATATTTTTTATTGGGCCAATCAGGCCGACCGCGCGAAAGACAGCCTCACTATAGACCTTTTTCTCTTTACGAAAGGCTATACGGTGTATGCTACACGGTATGATGACCAGCTAAAACAGCAGCTAAAAGTACTGTTTTTGTACGACATGGTAACAGGCGTGCAAACCGGTGCCGCGAGCGGTCTCGCAGTACGAGACCTCGACAATATCGACCGTGAAGACAATGTGCTATTGCGGACAAATTTGGAAAAAGTAGAGCATGCTCAAGAGGTGATAGAGCAAATCGCCTATGGCGAGGAAACGCTTGAGGTGTTTACTGAGGGCGACCATGAGTTCAAGAAAGTGAAAGGCATGGTGGCTCGATTTACGCCTAGCGAAGGCGAGCCATTTTTCGTAGTGAAGCTATTGCCGCAGTCACAAGTGTTGAAGGGCGAGACAGCCTGGATGTTTTCGGGTGATTCATTTACACGGTTTAGCGCCGATGCGGGCCTGCGGGTAACGCCAGACAACCAGGTGTTGATAGCTGGTAGTGAAATATTTGTTTTCTCAGAGTCGAAGTTTGAGCGATTGTTTGGGTACTCGGCCAAGAAATTTGCTGTTGCTGAAGAAAAGATCAAAGAGATTGAAAAGCATTTTAAGCTGAAGATGCCCGATGGTATGACGCTGAGTGACCTCGCTCGCGATAACAAAACACTCATAAATAAGTTGCAAAAAGTTGACCCCGAAATGACCACGCAAGAAAAATTGGTCGACCAGGCTGATGAGATGGAGCTCGAGCTCATGAGTGATGAGGCGACAGGTGAGATTATTCTCATGGACGCAAAAGATGCTACAAAGTTTGTCGACTTGCTGAGCGATGATTATTTGACGAGTCAGATGACAGGCATCAAGTATATCGTCAAAAGCAAGAAACCGCTCCACGATGAGGGCGATAAAGATCCACTAGTTGCGTTGGCGGAGCGATAGAAACGGATGTCTACGAAGAACCATGCAACAACCATGAACAACACGGCACTTCGAAGTGCCGTGAGTTGGAGCGATATTGCCGAGTATGTCGAGAAAAAACCAGGTAATCAGTGGTTAAAATTCAATCGGTCGCTCTTTTTTGGACTTGCCGCAGTGTTCTTCGTTGTCGCAGTAGTATTGATTACCAGTGGTCTTATTGCAGATGACGCTACTCCGGTAGTAGCAGGGGGTGCCAGCGCCATGGTGTCGCTCTTTATTGTTGTGGGTATTTTTCAGGCGAAGGCACAATATACCAAAGAGGTTCGCTTGAGCCGATTTGCTACCGATAATGGCCTCGGCTATACGCCAAAGCAGGGAAGATTGAGCCGAAATGGTATGATTTTCGACATTGGCCATAGCCATGCGGCATTCGACATAGTGTATTCAGGGGCGAATAGTTCTCTTCCGTTTGAGACAGGAACATATCGCTACACAATAGGGCACGGTAAAAATAGCCAAACGCTGTACTGGCGGTTTGTGGGCATACAAATGGATCGTCATTTACCAAACATCGTTCTCGATGCAACGAACAACAACTTTCGATTGTTTGGCAAGAATATTTCGAGCAATCTTCCTGTTTCGCTGAAAAATAGTCAGCGGTTGAGCCTTGAGGGCGATTTTGATTCGCATTTTTCGTTGTTTGCGCCTAAAGGGTACGAACGAGATGCGCTGTATATCTTTACACCAGACCTCATGGCGCTACTCATAGACGGTGCGCATGACTTTGATGCCGAAGTGGTAGACAATACAGTGTTTTTCTACCAAAAAGCAGGGTATAGCGATACGGTGACAGGTTCTCCGGTAGAATACTATGAGAGAGTGGGCCAAATTGTTCGTGTGATCGGTGCAAAAATGGATCGTCAGACTGACTATTATGCAGATGAACGAGTGGGCGACCGAACGGTAGATGTGGTTGCGCCAGAGGGCCAGCGACTGAAGCGCGGAGTCAGCACTGCTGTGATCATTTTCGCAATCATATATGTCATGTTCCGTCTCATAGAGGTATTTCTAGATCTTGTAAACTAGGGAGCGTATAATCGCTCGTGAAAATTTTCTTTTCCCTCAACCCTTGCAAAACGCTTACGCCTCCCCCATACTAAAAACTATACATTTTTCATTTCTTAATGGGTAGAAAAGGGGACACAGGAAGTACCATGCAAGAACAAACTATAGAGCAAATTATCACCATAGATTATGCCCTCAACCTTGCCGAAACAGGCCTCTCTATGTTGCCATATATCGCCATTGGTCTAGGCCTTCTCGCTGCGGCATTCGCTGCCTATTACTTCCTCTTTCACAAAAGAGGTCGTTCTATCTTCCATAAGACATACCGTTCAGCACACCGCTTCAACGGCTTCGGTGCTTTTCTCTTTCTTGCTCTCAGCTTTGCTGCCTTGTCTATCACTATGCCTATGGTTCAAGCCGCCCCTACGCTTTCTCTAAACACTGGTAAAAAACTGACCGTCACCATCCCCAAAGGCGGCGGCACAGCAACCACTACCACCACCATGACCACTTCCACCGCCAACACCACTGGCTATACCCTCACTGCACAGCTCACTGAACCAGAAGAGGGCATAGACATTTCTCTCAAAGGCGGTGACATTACCACTAGCACCCAGCTTGTCGCCGGAGCCACACCCCTCTCACTCAAAACAACCACCACCGCCAACGCCACAGACCCAGACACCACCACCGCCACACTCTCGTTCACTGTCGACAGCACTGTCAAACCAGGCACCAAAACCCTCAAACTGGTCTACAAAGCGACAGACAACACCAACAACGGCAACAACGGAGAAGGTGACCCTGACGGCCAAAACACCACCCCCTCAGCTCCTCTCACCATGCAGTCCCTCACCCAAGACTACTGCCAAAACCACATGACCATCTACAACGGCACCAACGAAGAAGCCATCCTCACTCTCCAAGACAACCGTGGTGCCACCCCAACAGATTACCGAACCTACCAAGTGGCTAAGCTTGCCGACAACAAATGCTGGATGCTGGACAACCTGAAGCTTGGCTCTACAACAGACACCACCACGCTCACACCAGCAGACTCAAATGTGTCGAGTAACTTTACGCTCCCACAAGTAGGAGGCAACAATACACTCGACTACGATAACCCCCGAGTCTACGGCCCAGTCCCAGGAGACACAGGGAGTGGTGCTACCAACTACGGCTACCTATACAACTGGTCAGCTGCCACTGCTGGGGAGTCACAAGCCTCAATAACTTCAGGCAATGCAGCGCACAGCATTTGTGCAAAAGGATGGCGTCTCCCCGTTGGTGGTGCCTACAACTCTGGTGTCGGTGACTTTGCTGACCTTGACCGAGCATTTGGAGGTACTGGTATGCCCGCTTGGAGTGGTAGTGGTGAGACAAACATTGCCCAGTGGCAACACGCCGGCCCATTTAAAGGGGTCTTCGCCGGCAGCTGGTGGGAGGGCTTCTACGGCCAGGGTGACTGGGGCTACTTGTGGTCCAGTTCGGCCTACCCGGACTGGTCGGGCAGCGCGTTCGGCGCGAACTTCGCTGCTGACGACGTCTACCCGGGCAATTACAGCGACCGCTTCGACGGGTTTGGGGTTCGCTGCCTCTTAAATTAGCTTTAGCTAATTTCTGGGAGCCCACAAAGCGAGGCGTGGCGTGAAGGGGTGGCCACCCCTGAACCCGCCGAGTCGACTGGGTTCCCATTAAAAAATGCCGTGGAGGTGGGGCGCATATATGCAAGATGAACGTACGGACTGGCTTCTCGGGGAGCTCAACAAGGCCTATCGCCGGGCACGACTGGGCAAAACCAAAACGCCGCAAGTGGTAGAGTTTGATAAAGTTGCAAAAGTCGAACTGGCTGCACTAGCACGGGAGATTCATGGCCGTACTTATACGCCGCGGCCTTCGACCGCGTTCATCGTCAACAGGCCTGTCAAGCGAGAGATATTTGCGGCGGACTTTCGCGACCGTGTTGTGCATCATTTTTTGTTCAACCAGGTCAATCCTTGGTGGGACGCGCGGTTTATCGAAGACAATTACAGCTGCCGCAAAGGCAAAGGGACACTCTATGGTATTCGCCGGCTAGACCACCATATCCGCTCGGTCAGCCGTAATTACACGCGACCAGCGTATGTCTTAAAGCTCGATCTTCAAGGCTATTTTATGAGTCTCGACCGTAAAAAACTCTACAGTCGAGCAGTGTGGGGCCTGGACCGCCAATTTCCAGATAGAGGATATGCCTACCAGATATGCAAGTTCCTCTGGAAAGTTATCATTTTTAATGACCCGCTGAAAGATGTGCTACTAAGTTGTCCGCGCACGGCCTGGAAAGGTCTGCCGCCGAGCAAGAGCCTATTCCGCCAGCCGAAAGGCCGGGGGATTGCCATTGGTAACCTGACATCGCAGCTACTCAGCAATATTTATCTTGATCAACTAGACCGGTTTGTGACACTTGAGCTAGGATTTCGGCATTATGGGCGGTATGTTGATGATTTTTACATTGTTTCGACAGGCAAGAGCCAATTGGTGACGGCCATGAGAAATATCGAGCAATACTTGGAAATGCAGTTGCGGTTGAAACTCCACCCATATAAGCGACACTTGCAGGAGTGTCATAGGGGCATATCATTTCTCGGGGCAGTGGTGTATCCGTATCGTATGCATGCTGGCAAGCGTCTGAAGTGTAATTTGCTAGCGGCATTGTCGAGCCCGGACTGCTCGCGTGAGACAGAGGCGTCTTATAGGGGGCTCGTGAAACACTTTAGGCACTCTCGGCTTTTGAGTAGCCTCGACCACCTCGACTCACGGGGGGGGGGGTGCTAGAATGAAGACATGCTTGGTTTGACTGAGGGCGGGCGATGCTTGGCGGCATAACTGTACCTGGTTGTCCGATACATGGTTAAACCGCTAAAGCATATCTAAGAGACAACACTCACTAGCATATGCTAGTTCTATAAGAAGGAGGGCCGCCAAGACTTCACTGTACTTGGTACGCTTGGTGCAGTGCAATGAGTGGTATTGGTAGCGTCTCCGTGGTGAGGGGCCCTTACCGGCGACTGGTGGGGCAGCTTCAACGACCAGGGCTCGTACGGCTACTTGTGGTCTCGTTCGGCCAATCCGTCGGACTCGGACTACGCTTTCAGTGCGGCCTTCGACTCCAATGAAGTGTACCCGGATAACAACAACAACCGCAACAACGGGTTTGGGGTTCGCTGACTCTTAGGACATTTCCGCTATATGTAGCGTATAGAATAGTAACAGACACTAGACTTTTCCACAAAACTGTGGAAAAGTTTTATTTTGGGTAGAATTGGAAAAAATAGGGAAAAAAAGGCTTGCAAGTGGGTAGGAGGGGGTAGTATAGTAAGGGCAGTGGCAAGATCCGAAAGCGCATAAAGCACCTTCGGAGCAAAATAAAAACCACGGAAACAACAATTAACAAGCTAAGATCGAAAGGGCAAGCACCATACCGCGTTATGGACTACTTTGAACGAAAGCTGGACGATAAGCGTCGATTGACGATACCGACCGAACTACGGGCAGAGTTTGCGAGTGGCGTTGTGCTGAGTCGGGGCTTTGGAGAATACCTCCATATGTATCCGCAGCAAGTATGGGACAGAGAAGTCGAGCCAGCACTGGCAGGCAACGACATCTTTGACGAAGCTCTGGCAGATCTGAATGTGCGATTTAGGCGAGGCAAGATAGCCCAAAAACTCGACCAAAAACAAGGGCGAGTGGTTATCGAGCAACATTTGCTAGATTATGCGGCAATTGACCGCGATCTGGTGGCTGTTCGCGTAGGTCAGTACTGGCGTGTTGGCGATCCTGAAAAAATCGCATAGCTGCTGTGTTATAAGAGTACTTTAACAATTTGATAAACGCTATAGATATCCTCGAGATCAACTATCTGGTAGTGGGGCGGTAGCAAAACAGCAGCTACTTAAAATAAATTGTTGTTGTACCTTCCCTAAAACACCTCCCAAAAAAACTCCACCTCACAGAAATATCTTTACTAAAAGAGATATTTCACTACACATAAGTCTCTCAATCAAAGCTCATTCTTATTGAACTTTGATAACTTATAGACAAAAACAAACAGACAAAAACAAAACAGAGAAATTGCTTCGCTACCAGTTAGGTGATCTCGAGACAGAAAACGCGATAGCATGTTTCCGCGAACTGGCCTTTGGCCAAGCGAGGGAGATGCTATACTATCTGTATGAGTATAAAAGAACACCCACCACAACATGTTCCGGTACTCCTCGATGCTAGTCTTGAGCTGCTATGTCCTAAAGAAGGTGAGAGATATCTCGACCTGACGGCTGGATATGGTGGTCATGCCAAAGCATTTTTGGACCGTACCGATAATTATCTTACTGCTTGTTTAGTCGATCGCGACTCCATGGCCATAGAAGCTCTTCACGAGTTTCAGGCTAAGGGGGTACGGTTGATGCATGATGATTTTGCCAGCGCTGCTGGTACGCTCGTCGCAGAACAGCAGACATTTGATGTAATACTTGTTGACTTGGGGGTGTCGTCGCCACAGCTCGATTATGGAGCACGAGGATTTTCCTTTATGCGTGATGGTCCACTCGATATGAGAATGGACAATCGCCAAGAATTGACAGCCGAACAGTATGTGAATACCGTGAAGCTTGATAGTTTGGTGGACATCATTCGTAAATACGGAGAAGAACCTCTTGGTGTAGCCAGACGATATGCGAAGGCAATTGTCGATGCGAGACCACTTCATACTACCGGGCAACTCGCCGAGGTTATTCGGCAAGTACATGTAGGCAAGTGGCAGAAAATCCACCCAGCTACACGCACCTTTCAAGCTATCCGCATAGAGGTCAATCAAGAGCTACGGCAGATTGAGGAGCTATTGCCACTACTACCAGCACTTTTGAATAAGGGCGGCAGAGTAGGTATCATTAGCTTTCATAGCCTAGAAGACCGGTTGATTAAGCGCTTTTTTGCCGAACAACAGTCGGCAGGATATGAGGCCGAATTGCAACTGGTTAACAAAAAACCTCGCAGCGGACATGAGGACGATCACAACCCGCGATCACGGAGCGCCAAGCTTCGCGTCGCTGTGAAAATATAAAACAAACAGGGAAGGGGGCAATAACATGCCGGTCCACATTCCAGTACAAAATCAGTCAGAAGAAACAACCGTACAGGTTCGATTTCAATAAACTGATATAAAACGAGAAGCACCCTATCTTAGGGTAGGGTGCCTTTCACCAAATACAAACATAAAATTATACATAAAAATATGCAAACACGACGATCCACCACATTTTCAACCCGTCGCTCTGGTCAAATGAGCCGCAACTACAATTCGGTCAGTTTTGTTTCCAGCGTCAAACTCGGTCCTGTAACACATACAGTGCTCGTAGCCCTTATGATAACAGTACTTGGTTTGATATACTTAACACAGGCTACGAAAGCCACCAGCTATGATTATGCTGCGTCGAAAATCGATAGCCAAATTGCCGAGCTCACTATTCAGAAAAATGATCTTGAAGTAGAAAATGCTCGCTTGATGGCGCTCGATAACATCAGCAACAGCTCGGTTGCGGCAAGCATGACGCAGCCTAGCAGCACACAGTATGTCGAACAATAGTTATGAACCGCTCTACTAAAACAATGAGTCGCACGCAACTTCTTGCCATAGGCACTTTTGTGATTATGGCGGCTTTTGTGTTGCGATTATTTTATTTGCAGGTCATTCAGTATAATTATTTTGCGGCAATGTCTGACAAAGAGCAGTCTCGACAGTGGAAGTTGCCTGCTGTTCGCGGTTCCATCTACGCCATGAACGGTGATGCGCCTGTACAGCTCGCTATGAACGAAACGCGCTATACTGTCTGGGCGGATCCGAAGGTGGTCGAAGAGCCAGAGAAGGTGATTGAAGTATTGAAAAAGGTGGCTGGCGGGACGGTTCGCGGTAACATCGCTGAGCTGTTGGCTAAGAAAGAGACGAGGTACCAGATTGTTGCCACGAAAGTGAGCTACAAACAGGCTGAAATGATCAAAAAAGAAAAACTCTATGGTATTGGCTTTGAACGGACAGAGCAACGAGTATATCCTGAGGGTAGGCTAGGCTCACAAATTTTGGGTTTCGTGAATGATGACGGAAATGGCCAGTATGGTATAGAGGGTGCGCTGGATAGCCGCCTAAAGGGAACGGATGGGCTGATCAAAACAGTTGCTGATGTAAGAGATGTGCCACTGACTATCGGTAAGGAAAATATCAATATTCCTGCGAAAAATGGCGATGATATTGTGCTGACGATTGACCGCAATATTCAGCACCAGGCAGAGAGGGTATTGCAAGATAACATGAAAAAAATCGGTGCTAAGAGTGGCAGCATGCTGGTGATGAACCCACGAAATGGCAAGATATTTGCTATGGCAAATTTACCGTCATATGACCCGGCGAATCTGGCGACCATAACCGACCTCTCTGTGCTTAACAACAATATCATTTCACGGCCATATGAACCGGCATCGGTAATAAAGACGCTTACTATGTCGACCGCTGTCGATAAAGGCGTTATGACGCCAGATTCGAAGTTCAACAATACCGATTTCGTAAAGATATATGACCGCACTATTACCAATGCCAGCAAAGGGCAAACAGGGGTAATTTCTATGCAGCATGTATTGAATTGGTCACTGAACACTGGCACGGTGGAAGTGGCAAAATGGCTAGGCGGCGGTGAGATAAACCAAGCCGCACGAGACACTATGTACAGCTATTTTCATGACAAGTTTGGTTTAGGAAAAAAGACCGGCATAGAACTCGTCGGTGAAGCTGAGGGCACTGTGGTGCCGCCAAATACTGTTGAAGGAAATGCCGTACGATATGCTAATATGACTTTTGGGCAGGGGCTAAATGTCACACCTTTACAGGTGGCGAGTGCTTTCTCGTCTATTGTGAATGGCGGTACCTATTATCAGCCGTCAATTATCGAGGGGACACTTGATGCTGCGGGTAAAGTAAATGAAGCATCTGCTAAAAATGGAACACAAATTCTAAAAAAATCTACCTCTGACACCATGCGAGATATGATACATAAAGCAAGGCAATCTTTTTTCGCTGATGGCGATCGATCTGGCTATATGATTGGAGGCAAAACGGGTACTGCCCAGACAATCGAGAACGGTAAATATGTATTTGAACAAACTGAAGGCACTTATCTTGGCTTTGGCGGCGAGAAGGGTAAGGCGCCGAATTATGTTATTCTAGTAACATACGCAGCACCAAAACGGGCTATTACCGGCAATGATGCCATACCGAGCTTTACGCAGATGTCCAATTGGTTAATCGACTATTTTAAATTACAGCCGAAGGGAAGGTAGCATGAACGGAATGGAGTATCTCACGAATGAACTAACGACAACGGTGCTTTTGAGTGTGGCCGCCTTTGTAATTGCCATGCTATTAACACCGGTATATACTTACTATGCGTATCGATATAAGTTTTGGAAACGACAGCGGACGACCAGTACGACAGGTGAAGAATTGCAAGTATTTACGAAGCTTCATGCAAAAAAGTTCACTCGGTCTATACCAACGATGGCAGGGATCATCGGTATTGTGTCTATCCTTGTTGTGACGATTGTATGGAATTTTGATAGAAGCCAAACTTGGTTACCGTTGGCCGCACTTATTGGCGGAGGTATCGTTGGTTTGATAGACGACATTATCAATGTTCGCGGGCAAAAGCTGGGTATAGCTGGCTTGCGGTCTAGTTTGAAGTTTATTCTCATCCTGGCTATTGGTTTGGGCTTAGGCTGGTTCTTTTGGGCGAAACTGGGGTATTCGAGCGTCCACATTCCGTTTTTGGGTGATCTTGCCTTGGGGTGGTTGATTGTGCCGCTGTTTGCGTTTGCTGTTGTGGCAACTGGTAACGCAGTGAATATCAGCGATGGCTTGGATGGTTTGGCTGGTGGTTTATTGGCGCTCAGTTTTTCTACTTTTGGAGTGATTGCCTTACTTCAGGGCAATATAGGTATCGCTGGCTTTTGTTTTACGGTAGTGGGGGCGCTTCTGAGCTATTTATGGTTCAATATTTATCCGGCGCGCTTTTTCATGGGCGATGTTGGCAGTTTTGCCTATGGAGCGACGCTAGGTGTGATAGCTATGTTGACGAACACTTTTTTCTTACTACCTGTTATCGGCATACTATTTGTTATCGAGGCTGGTTCGAGCCTCATCCAACTGGTGAGCAAAAAGTTTTTTGGCAGAAAAGTATTTATTTCAGCACCAATTCACCATCATCTTGAAGCTTCAGGATGGCCAGAGGTGAAGGTGACGATGCGTTTTTGGGTCATTGCTGCCGTAACATCATTCTTTGGTATTATATTGGCTCTTGCCGGAGGCCATATCTAACATGCGTCGACGATCGCAGACAGGTGTAGCGATGCCCAGGCAGCGACGGGCGCATCGCCCAGACTATCGGCTTGTTCTCTATACTGGACTACTGATGATGATCGGGCTTGTTATCATGTACGCTATTGGGCCGCAGCGAGCACATGTGCTGAATATGGCGCATAACACCGATTTTTATACCAATACCTATTTTGTCATTCGACAAACCATCAGCCTTTTGGTGGCGCTTGCGGCGTTGGTAGCGCTGGCAGTGACACCGCTGGCGGTTTTGCATAAATACGCAGGAAAAATTCTCCTCGCGGGCCTTGTAGCATGTGCATTGTTGATGATTTTTGGCAATTGGCTGGGCGTAGAGGCGATTACTCGTTGTACCAATGGGGCATGTCGCTGGTTCGATGTTGGCCCAGTAAGCTTTCAGCCAGCAGAATTGCTGAAATTTGGTGTGTTGATATATCTCGCGCGATTCATTGGTAATGCTATGACAAATAAATCGCTGAATGATTGGCGTGAGACTATTTGGCCTATGCTTGCTATTGTTGGATTGGCGACATTTTTTATCGCTGTTGTACAGAAAGATATGGGTACCAGCTTGTCCATGCTTTCTATCGTTGTTGCGATACTATTGGTTTCTGGTATGAGCTGGCGTATTTTAGGGAGACTTGCTATTGGGCTGGCTGGAGTGGGTTTGGTGTTGATCATTTCCGCACCACATCGCATGGAGCGAATTATGACCTTCTTCAATACGCATGAAGGCGATAGTTTGCAGACGCAGAAAGATTCCGGATATCATATTGAACAGGCAAAATTAGCGATTGGTTCTGGCGGATTATTCGGGCTTGGTATAGGCAATAGCGTTCAGGCGACGGGCTATTTGCCAGAAGCCATCAATGACTCAGTGTTTGCGATTATGGGGGAAACTTTTGGATTCGTTGGGTTGGTGATCATCCTTGGTCTATTTGCGGCGTTGTTGATGCGCCTCCTGAAGATATCGAGTCTTCTGAGCGACCCGTGGCTCCAGCTCCTCGTAGCAGGGGTATTTGGTTGGCTGGCATCGCATATTGTGCTGAATATTGCCTCGATGGTCGGTATCATACCGCTGACGGGTATTACGCTGCCGCTTCTGAGCTTTGGCGGCACGAGCATGGCATTTATCGCAGCAGCCATTGGTGTTGCATTTCAAGCTTCACGATATACAAACTTTGCAGTAAACGAAAGGGAAGAGCATGCGCATACTGGCCGCAGGGGGCGGGTCGGGTGGTCACGTGACACCAGTCGCCGCCGTATTAGCTGAAGTAAAAGCGAGAAATTCGAATGGTGTAGAGATTCGCTTTTGGTGTGATCAAAAATTTGGCCCACAGGCTCGAACGATTATGCATGATTTTGACTCAACGATGCGTGTCGACACTATCGTTTCTGGTAAACTGCGGAGGTATCATTCATTGCCCGTATGGCGGCAACTGATGCGACCATTTACTATTGTTGTGCCAAATATCATCGATGCTGGCAAGGTGGTGGTTGGTATTGTGATGAGCCTTGGTAAGCTAATCGTGTGGCGACCAGATGTTATTTTTCTGAAAGGCGGTTTTGTGTGTCTGCCGATTGGTTTTGCGGCGCATGTATTAAGAATCCCATTTGTTATCCATGATTCCGATGCGCATCCAGGACTGACAAATAGGGTTTTATCGAAATGGGCGAAGCGAATTGCTACTGGCGCACCTCTGGAATATTATAACTATCCGAGCCAAATCACGAAATATACTGGCATTCCAGTCGATAGCTCACTTCAGCCGCCTACGCCTGAAGGACAGCACCGTCTAAAGAGTACTCTTGGTTTCAATGCTGGAAAGTCGCTTGTCGTGGTGACTGGGGGTGGTTTAGGGGCACAGCGAATCAACGAGGCGATAGAGGGCTCACGGACACTATTGCAGCCAATTGCGACGGTTGTTTTGATATGTGGCAAAGATAATTATGCGGCGTTACGGGAGCACATAGGCGAAGATACAGAAGATTTTCGCTTGTTTGCATTTATCAGTGGAAATATGAAGGAATATTTGGCAGCGGCAGATATTGTGGTCGCAAGGGCAGGCGCTACGACTATGCTTGAACTGGCGAGTTTAGGCAAGCCGAGTATTTTGGTGCCGAGTATTTATCTTACTGGCGGCCATCAGGTGAAAAATGCCAAAGTGTACGAAGATGCTGGAGCGGCAAAGGTCGTTGACGAGCAGCAATTTGCCAAAAATCCACACCATCTGGCTGAAGAAATCATCGCACTACTGCACGATGAAGATGAGAGGAATGCGCTGTCACGGGCTATTCAGCAATTTGCGAAGCCGCACGCTGCCAGCGATATTGTCGATATGCTCCATGAAGCGGCAAACGATAAGCAGTATTTGATACAATAGGCTAGAGAATGAAATTTTGGCCATTTGCAAAAAAAACTTCTGAACGACCCGTGCGAAGACGGCGGCTTACTGATATCGATCAGAGTCCAGTGGCCGATACTTCTCTTTCGACCTATTCGTATCGTCGCAATGCAGCCATACCGAATACGGACCATTCGCCACGAACAAAGTTTCATATCTTACGAAAGCAACAACAATCGTACGCGCTGCTATTATCGATAGTAGTGTTGGCTGGCTTGGCGTTAGTGATGTTGCTGTATCAATTGACAGGTACTGTTAAGGCATCTCTCTATGGCCAGGTGGGTGCTTCAGAGCAGGCAAAACAGTATAGTGAAGCTATCGGCGGCTATCTTAACAGTCGTCCACTAGAGCGGATACGGGCCTTTACGGACTTAGACGCAATGACAGAGTTTATACAAGGCAATGGCTTCCCAGAAGTCGAACGGGTAGTTGATATGAAGCCCAATGGTCTTGGCTCTTCGCATTTTGTAGTGAAGGTCCGTCAGCCTCTTGCGGCGTGGACGCTCGATAAAAAACAGTATTTTGTCGATAAGAATGGAGTTATTTTTGCGAGTAATTATTTCGATAACCCTGTAGTAAAGATATCCGATCAGAGTGGCCTATCCGAAGCTATGTCAGGACAAGTTTTGACAGTTACCAGCAAACGATTTCTCGATTTTATCGGACAGACGGTTGGTCGGTTAAAGGAGCAAGGCCTTGTTGTCGATCAAGTTATCATGCCTCCCGGGACTATTCGAGTGGTAGAGATGAGGCTCAAAAACGGTTTACTGATAAAAATGACCGTCAATCGACCAGTGGGGGAGCAAGTCGAAGATGCAGCAAGGGCAGTGGACTTTGCCAGTAGGAAGGGAATGAAACTTCGCTATATAAATGTACAGGTGAGCGGCAAGGCGTTTTATAAAACAAAGTAGTTTTTAAGTGAGTAGGGCTTCACCACTATCTTCATAAGTTCTATTTTTGTTCTATATATACTTATGTGTCTGAGAAAAGAGAAAAGTATATTAAAATATAGAAATTCTAAAAAAGCAAATAGAGCAGAGTAGGGCGAAAAAGTAGGGGAAACATATATTTTTCAAGAAAAGTCAAATTTTGCAAATGAGTGTGGATAAAACCGTTGTGGATATTGTTAAGGCTTTGAGTACCATTGGATAGCTAGTTGTACTAGTATTGCGAAGAGTTTAAAGGCTGCTGCGGCAATTTATAAATAAAAAACACAGCGAGCTTCGCTAGAATGCACAATAGGAAGCGGGACTCCCCTAAAGCAAGAGCTGTCATCTTAAGAATAGCCATCTAGCAGTCATAGCGGCTGAATGCTTATTCATCTTTGCCCGCAGTATCTTATGTCGTAAAAGGTACATTGTGCGACATTGAATTATGAGCTATCATATTATCATTAACCAAAATGAAAGGATTTATCCATGCAACCAAACCAACCCTCACCCGCTTCAGCTCATGACAACATCGCGTCACATATTGCTCGTGCCACCATCGCCACCGCAACTTCTAAAGAAAATAAACCATACACCTACCTAACTCTCCATTGGCTTATGGACGGCGGAAATACTTATGAGCAACGCGTTTTCTTGAGCAACGAACAAGTAGCCTTGATCCAGCTATCAAAATCTGCCTTAGCCAGTATATAAGTTCGCTTTTTGTTCGTAAGCACATTTAAAATAGAGAAAAGTGGTACTAGGCGGCACAAGCCTAGCTAAGTCAGTTACCTTTCGACTATAGCCACTGTACCGATTTAGCAAAGGTCGGCGGTACTAATATCGTTAACATTTGCTAGAAAGGTAATCGTTATGGAACTTATCGAAGCAGCAGACGCTACTGGTATCGTAACGACTGTAATCGGCTATTTCACCGCAAACTGGGCAGCCCTAGCAGTTCTTATTGGATTCGGAACAATTTGGATAGTTGTATAATATGATTTCATGTGCGATGCCACCTCTTTGAGTTATAGTTCCCTAACAATTTGGATAGTTGTATAATCAAGTAAATAATAACTAAAACTACTGATTAGTTATAGTTCCCTAACAATTTGGATAGTTGTATAATCTTCCCCAAATGCTTTTAATAGGTTCTGCTGTTATAGTTCCCTAACAATTTGGATAGTTGTATAATCGTCCGTCAGCAAGTACAGTTTCGATGACTGTTATAGTTCCCTAACAATTTGGATAGTTGTATAATATATCACCCAGCGTAACAACCAAGTCGGCGGTTATAGTTCCCTAACAATTTGGATAGTTGTATAATCCAGCCTCCAATCCTTCGGCTTATTATCGCGTTATAGTTCCCTAACAATTTGGATAGTTGTATAATCAGCCAGTTCAAAAAAGGCCAAAATATAAAAGTTATAGTTCCCTAACAATTTGGATAGTTGTATAATTCACGAAAGGAAATGATAATGACCAACCTAGTTATAGTTCCCTAACAATTTGGATAGTTGTATAATGACGAAATACACACATACTTCAACTCCGTCGTTATAGTTCCCTAACAATTTGGATAGTTGTATAATTCATACGACTACAGAGCGACACTTGCTGAGGTTATAGTTCCCTAACAATTTGGATAGTTGTATAATCGGGCAAGGCGCTATATGCCGTGGCCGTGGGTTATAGTTCCCTAACAATTTGGATAGTTGTATAATTACGCCTCCAGTATTTCATCAATACGGCCAGTTATAGTTCCCTAACAATTTGGATAGTTGTATAATGGCAACAGTAAAAGTAAACAGTATCCAGAGGTTATAGTTCCCTAACAATTTGGATAGTTGTATAATAAAAAGCGAAAAAGCTCCAAGGAGTCCATCGTTATAGTTCCCTAACAATTTGGATAGTTGTATAATCCCCTCCTCTTTTTGTGTTAGATATATAAGGTTATAGTTCCCTAACAATTTGGATAGTTGTATAATAGCGGGTTAAGAGCGTTGATGCGAATAACCGTTATAGTTCCCTAACAATTTGGATAGTTGTATAATTTTCTGGCCTATGTAACAGTACCACTTGTCGTTATAGTTCCCTAACAATTTGGATAGTTGTATAATCGTTCGAAGCGCTGATGGTGACGATGACTCGTTATAGTTCCCTAACAATTTGGATAGTTGTATAATACACAAAATTAAAGGAGATTGCGCCATGATGTTATAGTTCCCTAACAATTTGGATAGTTGTATAATTTTGCTATCGAGCTTATGACCGACGACGCAGTTATAGTTCCCTAACAATTTGGATAGTTGTATAATAATCGCCGAGAATACTGGTGGCAGTTCTGGGTTATAGTTCCCTAACAATTTGGATAGTTGTATAATTATTGAGGCGAGAGATGGCCGCAAGCCACAGTTATAGTTCCCTAACAATTTGGATAGTTGTATAATCAGATATGGGAATGGCAAAAGCAGCAGCGCGTTATAGTTCCCTAACAATTTGGATAGTTGTATAATTTGCGTTGAGTGGTGGCATTGCTTTTGGCGGTTATAGTTCCCTAACAATTTGGATAGTTGTATAATGTGCGCTGGGCATATTCAATGGGTCTATACGTTATAGTTCCCTAACAATTTGGATAGTTGTATAAT
>CALLZM010000028.1 GCA_937858705.1 uncultured Candidatus Saccharibacteria bacterium
TCAGGGGGGGGGGTATACTCGAAACATGAGTAAAACCACAATCGGCTTCACCATAGTAGAACTCCTCATCGTTATCGTAGTCGTAGCTATTTTGGCCACTATTTCTGTCGTTGCCTATAACGGCATTCAGAATCGTGCCGCCGATAGTATGTCTCAGGCTGAGGTAAATCAAGTGTATAAGCAGGGAAAGTTGCATGCTGTCGAGGGCGCCACGGGGGAAGACAGCCTAGAGTATCTGAATACTCATTTCAGAGTTTCCCTGGGAAATTATAAAGAGGACGAACAATATCCGCTTGTTGTCGAATTTCGTATGTTGGGACGAGGGACTGTGAGCTACAATGTGTATGCATTTAGCAAGTCCGGCAAGATATTTGCTGCTACGGATAGTACCGGTGGTGTGACTCGGTTAGTCACTGACTGGAGCTCGGTGTCTAATGGAACACAGATTTGTGGAGTTAGTGAGAGATATGCTTTTGACAGAGAGACGAATCGCTGGATTGTTCCGAGTATGGTTTGTGTTTCTTAAGATGTGCAAGTGAATACACAGAAAGTGCCAATCTTAGCACTCTTTGCTACAATATATAACCAATGAACAATAGCACTACACCACCAAAACAAGGTCATGCAACTGCTTCGCTGCTATTGGGCGTATTTTCCTTTTGGGGATTCTTCTTTGTCCCTTTTTTGCCGCCTATTTCTGCTGTATTCAGTATTATTTTAGGTGTACGGTCGATTGGTCTTTATGCTAAAGAGAAACGACCGTGGAGCCTTTTGGCAGCATTCATTGGAGCCACTTTGGGGTGCATGGGGATAATTCTTGCAATCGATACATACATAAAAGTATATACATATTGAAACCATAGCTTGCTCAGCATGACATGAGAAGTAGAGTTTACTAGTGGCTGGAAGAGTGTGGTAGTCCAGGACTGGGCCCGCTCTAGTACGGTCCGTGAGGCGCTAGACTATAAGAAATACTCGCTCAGTGGTACTATAGAGTATATGCAACCACTTAAGAAACGGATCGATGTACTGAAGGTAAAGGTGGAGCGAGCAAAAGAGGTTTTGCAATTTTCAGCGTTGGAGGGGGAACTTGCGGCGGCTGATGAGCAGCTCAGCCAACCAGAAATTTGGAACAATCCAGAATTTGCGCAAAATCTATCGAAAAAAGCTGCATCGTTACGACAAGCTATTGAGCCATGGCAGACGCTATCGGTACAACTGAGTGACATCGCGGAGTTGATGGAGCTGGGTGATGATGAGTTGTTGCCAGAGTTTGAGACGCAAATTACCGCAATGGAACAGGAGTTTGAGGCACGAAAAACCGACTTATTGTTCGACGGCGAATACGACAACCGTGAGGCAGTGGTGCGAATCACTGCTGGAGTCGGCGGTCTAGACGCGCAGGATTTCGCGCAGATGTTGGAGCGGATGTATCTGCGCTGGGCGGAAAAAAGTGACATGAAAACAACGGTGATTGAGCGGTCGACGAACGACGAAGCAGGCATAAAAACTAGCGTCTTTGAAGTGTCCGGGCCGTTTGCCTACGGCAGGCTGCGTTCGGAAAATGGCGTACATCGGCTGGTGCGACTCAGTCCATTTAACAGTGACAATCTGCGCCAAACGAGCTTTGCACTGGTGGAAGTGTTGCCAAAAATTGACCGACCCGACGAAGTGGAACTTGACCAAAATGACCTGAAAATCGATGTGTATCGGAGCGGCGGCCACGGTGGGCAGAGCGTCAACACGACCGATAGTGCGGTGCGCGTGACGCACTTGCCGACAGGACTGGTTGTGGCTATTCAGAATGAGCGCTCACAGATACAAAACAAGGAAACAGCGCTAAATCTCTTGCGCTCAAAGCTATTGGCGATGCAGCTCGAGCAACATGCCGGCTCTATTGCCGAGTTACGGGCAGGTGAGTCGGCCAACTGGGGAAGCCAGATTCGCAACTATGTACTTCACCCGTATACACTCGTGAAAGATGCTCGCACGAAGTACGAGGAAAAGGACGCGCAGAAGGTGCTGGATGGCCAACTCGATGGGTTTATGATGGCGTTTTTAGAGCAAGATTCATAGCTTTGCTGGGGACAGGGAGGTAGCGCTTTTGTTTATTTCTTGTTACAATAAGATAGTATGATATTACTCGATAGGGTTACCAAGACTTACGGCAAAAAAAGCAGCAAGCCAGCAGTGAGCCGCATAAGCCTTCACATTCAGGCAAAAGAATTTGTCATATTGGTTGGTACGAGTGGTGCGGGTAAATCCACGCTACTAAAGCTTCTTACTCGAGAAGAAAAGCCGTCTAGCGGCAAGATTGTGGTGGGTGGTATCGATTATGACACCCTGAAAGACAAACATATTCCATTGCTCCGACGCAAAATTGGCGTGGTGTTTCAAGATTTTAAGCTGTTGCCACAACGAACGGTGTTTGAGAATGTTGCGTTTGCGCTAGAGATAGCAGGTATGACGAATCGTGAAATCAAAAATACTGTCCCGAAGGTGATAGAACTTGTTGGCCTTAAAGGAAAAGAAAAGCAATTTCCTCACCAATTGTCTGGTGGCGAGCGGCAACGAGTAGCTATTGCCCGGGCGATTGTTCGCCAGCCGAAAATCCTCATCGCCGATGAGCCGACTGGCAACCTTGATCCAAAGCACAGCTGGGATATTGTGCGACTTCTCGAGAAAATCAATAAATATGGTACAACAGTATTGCTGACGACGCACAATGTTGACATCGTCAACAAGCTCAAGCGCCGAGTGATCACCATCGACCACGGTAAAATCACGAGCGACCAAGCGGTAGGGAGCTACAAACAATGACCAAGCACGCTCAAGCAACCAGAGTTTTGAAGGGCAAAAAAGCCCGCCGCAGACAGTGGATCACTTTTGTGCGGATGATACAGTACGGGCTGAGTAATTTTACTCGAAATGCATGGCTGACTATTGCAGCAACTGCCGTTATGACCATTACGCTGCTGATATTTTTTGTCACACTTTCAGCGCAGAGCATACTGTCGACCACTGTCAATGCCATCAGCGAAACTGCCGATATGTCAATCTACCTAAAAACTGAAGTAACGGAAGAACAAGCGAAGCCGATACTGGACCGCTTAAACAATTTGTCGAGCGTCAAGTCGGTGGCCTTCATCAGTGCTAGTGAAGCAAGAGATCAAGCCGCGAAAGACAACAAGTCCGATCAAGATCTTCTAGAAGCGCTTACCGAGGCGACCAATAAAATGCCAGCAACCGTGCGGGTAGTGCTGGTCGATATCAATGACACTTCGCAGCTGAATGATTTTGTGAAAACAGATGAAGAGTATCTAGCCAAGCGCGATGTCGACAGAGAGCCGTCATTCGCTGGCCCTCGTCGTGATGCCATTCAGAGCATCGCTGGCTGGACGATACTGGCGCAACGGATTGGCTTTACGGCGAGTGCTATATTTGTAGTTATTTCATCGCTCATCATCTTCAATACCATTCGTATGGCAATATTTAGTCGTAAAGATGAAATACAGATGATGAAACTGATCGGTGCTGATAAGCATTTTATACGGGGGCCATTCGTGGTGGAGGCAATAGTATATGGCTTGATAGCCGCGCTATTGGCCGCGGGCATTGGCTATGCAGCGCTTGTTGGTGTTGAGTCAAAATTGCGAGGGTCGGGCGTTGATGTTATGCCGACTATCGAATTGATACAGCACAATATTGTATGGGTTGTTTTGGCGATGATGGTCATTGGCGCGCTTATTGGTACAGTGTCATCGCTCTTGGCGACCAGGCGATATCTCAAAATCTAAGGAGGGAAACCAGCCGGGCGCCACGCACCAGTACTTGCGCGGCTTGATGTATTTCGTACGACAGTGGCTTGACACGACAAACCGCTTGTGCTACACTGAGAAGTAATGAAACAAAGGTCCGCCACACCAGTTTCAAAAGGGTTAGCAACGAAGTCTCTGCTCGTTGCCATGGCTGTCGTATCTGTACTTACCCTCGGACCAACGCAACTATTCCAAGCTCCTTCGGTGTATGCCGATGAGTTTGATGATAAAATCGCCGCAATCCAGCGCGAAATAGATGGCTATACGAAAGAATCAGGTAAGCTCGCCGAGCAGGCAAATACGCTGAAGAACCAACTGAGAATTTTAGGCAATCAAAAAGCGACTATTCAAGCGCAAATAGACCAGAGCCAAGCGAAACTAGACAAACTCCGCCATGATATCACACAAAATGAGAATAAAATTGCTAAAAATCAAGATGTATTAGGCGACACACTTGCCAATATGTATATTGATGACAAAATATCTCCGCTTGAGATGCTCGCAAGCAGCAAGAGTATCGGTGATTACATCGATAAGCAAGAGTATCGTGCGGCCATGCGTGATACTTTGGTTTCGACTATTAGTGAAACGAAAAAGCTAAAGGCCGAGCTGGAAAAGCAGCGAACAGCAGTCGAGCAAGTGATAGCCGACCAGCAAGACCAAAAGAGCGCGCTAGTTGCTAAGGAAAATGAGCGAAGTGCACTTCTTGCAGAAACAAGGGGTAAAGAAGCCGAGTATGCTCGTTTGACCAGTGCCGGCCAGTCTCAACAGCAGAAGCTTCGCCAGCAACAGCAAGAAGCCATTGCTGCAGCATTGCGTCAAGCTGGTGGCGGCGGTAATGCCGTTGCGGGCGATCCAAGTAAGGGCGGCTACCCAGCGAAATGGGCAAATGCTCCCATCAATACCTATATCGACGATTGGGGCATGTACTCTCGTCAATGCGTCAGCTATACCGCCTGGAAAGTGTACCAGAAAAATGGCTATATGCCATACTGGGGCGGCAGGGGCAATGCGTATGAGTGGCCTGGCAATGCCGATGCAGCGGGTATTCCTCGAGGCAGTAAGCCAAAAGCTGGCTCCGTTGGTGTGTTATATGGTGGTCCATGGGGCCATGTGGTGTGGGTAGATAGTGTCAACTCAGACGGTACTATCAACATCAGCCAATACAATGAAGTGAACGCAATGGCGCCATATGAGGGTATGTATTCAGAGCGCAAAAATGTTCCGCCAAATACTTACGCGACCTACATTTACTTCTAGTGGTTTGTTTCATCTCGGTGTATACTAGGGTAGTATTACTTGCTAGTTTCGACTGGTGTTAAAGTGTGAGGGGGATAATTTTCGGTGTCTAAAGATCAAAAAAACGCGCAACAGACGAAGTGGCAAGATAAAAAGATTCGCCTGAGCAGTGCTGTACTCGCTCTTCTCATAGTTGCCACGGTATGTTTTGTTGCAGGAACTCGGTCTGAATACTTTTATGCAAAAATTGCCCCTCTTTTTGGACGCAAAATTTCGAGCGATTCACTGGACCTCAGTGAAGCACAATCTGTCTATCGACTTTTGAAGGCAAATTTCGATGGTGATATCGATAGCGCCAAATTGAGCGAAGGAGCTATCTCTGGACTTGTCGCTGGTGTGGGCGACCCCCATACTACCTTCTTGAATGCTGCTGCTACTGAGGATTTCGAGAGGAGTCTCAATGGTAAAGTGAGCGGTATTGGAGTGGAAATAGGAACGAGGGGCGGTCAACCAACGATTCTTCGGACTGTCGACAACTCGCCAGCAAAAAAAGCTGAACTACAAAAAGGTGATATTATTCGAAAAATTGGTGATACGAATGCCGATGGATTCACTCCGGGCGAGGCAGCCGAATTGATTACGGGCGAGCAAGGGACAACAGTAAAATTGACAATCGACCGTGGTGGCGAAACAAAAGTAGTCTCCCTTACTCGTGCTGAGGTGTCAGATCCGAGCGTAGCATGGCATATTCAAGATGAAGTGGGCGTGCTGCGCATTCGTCGCTTCGATAGTGATACGGGTGATCTTGCGCGAAGGGCAGCCGAAGGCTTCAGGTCCAAGAAGGTAAAAGCAGTCATCGTGGATCTTCGCGATAACGGCGGCGGTTTGCTTGATCAATCGCAGTCAGTGGCTGGGTTATGGCTTGATAAGCAGCTGGTATTAAAAGAAACTTCACGGCATGAGGCAGACCGAGAACTCTTTTCAACAGGAGATGAGCCGATTCTTGCGAATATGAAAACAGTGATTCTCACAAATGGCAGTACAGCGAGTGCGAGCGAAATAGTTGCTGGTGCGCTGCGAGATCATGGCAAAGCCACTCTCGTTGGTGAGAAGACTTTTGGAAAAGGAACAGTACAGCAGGTCATCAATCTTGCGGGGGGCGGACGGCTGAAGGTGACGATCGCTCATTGGTTTACTCCTAAAGGCACAGGTATTGCCAAAAAAGGTATCGAGCCAGATGTGAAGATAGAACTATCACTGAAAGACTCTGATGCTGGTCGGGATCCGCAATTTGAGGCTGCTATGAAGGAGCTGGCGCGTTAGGCACTTGTACTTTTGCGGCAGCTAGCGTACTATAGAGATATGGATCAGCAAGGGGTAAAGAAAAAAATATTATTAGTTGAAGACGATGTGTCTTTGGCTGCGGTATATCGTTCGAGGCTTGAGCTTGAAGGCTTCGATATCCGCGAGGTACACGATGGTGAAAATGCACTATCCAACGCTGTCGAGTATAAGCCAGACTTGATTTTGCTCGATGCCATGATGCCGAAAATTAGTGGCTTCGATGTGCTCGATATCCTGCGCAATACACCAGAGACAGCAAACATACGGATCATCATGCTTACGGCACTTGGTCAGACGAAAGACAAAGAGCGAGCTGAAAATCTCGGTGTTGATGAGTATTTAGTGAAGTCACAAGTTGTCATTGGCGATGTAGTTGAGCGAGTCAAGCATCACCTGGGTCTTAACGGCTGATATAATAGTATAGAAATTTGCAAAAAAGTAAAGTCAGGGCTATAGGGTCTTGACTTTTTGCTTATGGTTTGCTATAATAAAAGGGTACTGTTGTATAAAAAACAAATATATCTATGTCAGAAATAGCACAATCCCAAATTGATAGAATTCAGGCAGATTCCATGCCTGAATCTGACGGTCGTGATCGTGCCGTAGAGGCGGCGTTGTTGCGTGGTTTTAGCACACACAAAGAAAAGGTGGCTGAACTAAAGCTTGGCATACGAGAAGGTGAAATGACAAGCATTGGCGGAGGAAAACACTCTGTTGTGTACGAGCTATCGAGAGATGGTGCTGAATATATAGTGCGTATACCGAAGGGCTCAGGGGATAAGTCACCTTTTGATGTTATCGAAGAACATGTTGCTGCTGGGGCTATTGCTCATGATCTGCCTGGACACGAACGATTTGTTACTGCCGATTATGGAGAGGGTGTGGTGATTTCTGAAAAAGTACCAGGAGCACATATTGACGCAATGCGACCGCAGGATGTGCAGGCGATGACAGATGAGCACATACAATCGCTCGTAGCTCATAGAGTTGAAGGCTCGAAAAAGGGCGTAAAATATGACCTAGTCATGGGCAATCTCTTATATGACGCTGAAAATGGCTTTGTGGACATAGACTATGGACTCGGCGGGGAGGAAATGGATGAACAATACGCAGCGTACACCGTTCTTTTCTCGCTTGATCCGACAGAGCGCATTGAGCAAGCGGATACCACCACCGAAAGAGAGAGATTAACTGAGCTGAGAGCGGCTGTGGATGCCCGCTTGTATGCGTATATTGACGAGCATTTCACAAATGATGATGCACTAGCTATCAAGAGACGCGCGCTGCTAGGAAGGGCGCAACAGGCGGCATTTGCTCGCGTAGTCGTGGGTTCCTCTGGTGAGGCTCAAAAAACCGCCAACGGGAATATCATTCATCGTCCTAAAGCAGAACTTACAGGTTCAAACTACAGGCAATTGCTGGCTCAAGAGTTCGGCATATCGAGCGAGAGCGCACGAGAGCGATTAGAGCAACTAAAGGGCCTATCCCATGAGGGAATTGCAACTCTCCTTGAAGAAATAAATAGTGAAGTTCAAGGATCTAAGGATTCACTCATGGAGCAGGAGAAGGCGGTGCAACTACAGGATGGAGAGGGGGTTCTAACCTCTACGATTCCCCTGGAGCACAGACATCGCGTGTTTACTGAATTGGTAGATGCTATCAAGGAAGCTCCCAATACGCTGAACCCAGCGCGTGTTGCCGATGTGCTAGCGCTGGGCGTAGTGTTGCTTCACCCGTTTAAAGATGGTAACGGCAGGACCGCTCGTATTATAGGCTTAACATTTCGTGATGGTTATGCGACGGATGAATTTCTCAGTGATTTTGCTCAAGTAGCAGAGCCGCGAGATCGTGCTCGAGAAAAGGGTGGTTTTATGATGAACGGGTATATTCCATCGGCGATAGCCGGAGTCGATCAGTCTGATCCGGACAAGGTGGTGAAATTTTTGCGTGAGCTTCTTACGGAGGAACACGAAGATGCATACACGGGGCCATTTGGTCAAGCTAGCTTGAAGAGCTAAAGGGCTGTATAAAAAAGAGAGCACCCATTGTGAGGGTGCTCTCTTGTTGAAAGGCTATTGTTAAACTGTTAAACAACGCTCACTTGCGTGCGGCGTTCGGTTTTGCCGGTAAATTTGCGTTTTTTGATTTGGCTAAACTGCACTACACCGTCTTTTTCGGCGTGGATGGTGAAATTGCGGCTCATGTAAGTGCCACTACCTGCGATTTTGGTAGCGCCAGTTTGACGGACAATCACTCCGCCTGCAGATACTTTTTGGCCGCCACTCAGCTTGACGCCTAGCCGTTGACCAGGACTGTCGTGGATATTTTTGCTAGAGCCACCAGCTTTAACTTTCGACATATAGACTCCTTAAAACTAATATAAACAATCTGTACTAGTATAGGGGAATTTCATGAAGAAGTCAAGGAGTTTTGGAGGATTTTTTGATTGTTTTAGGGCTTAACGCGCAGAACGAGAATTTCGCGAGCAACTACTTGGTTTTCGCGAGCGTACACCAGGGGCGTACGGTGTAGTGTATAGCCTAAGTTTGCAAGAGTATTGATGAGTGGCAAATGGGTGAGGCGGCCGGTTTTATCGCGCCAGGCGGGAACGGCAATGCAAAGAGGTGTACCAGGGGTAAGCTGAGGATGAATATTTTTGAGGAAAGTAGAGATGATGTGGTTGCAATTACCGACGACTTCTTTGAGCTTGGCGGGGCTTGGTGGGGCAGAGAAGGGCTGGCCAAGGTAGGTCTCGCAGACAACGGCCGAGATAGGCTGGCTCCAATTGTGTTTCATGGCGTCGGCTACTTCTAATCGTGAAGTCACTTGTGTGTTGTGGCTTTCTTGTAGCCATTGGAGATTTTTTTCAGAGTAATCGATCATTTTTTCAGATAGATCAGTGCCGTAGACGGAAAAACCCATGAGTGCAGCTTCTTGGAGAACAACACCGGTGCCGCAGAAGGGGTCTAGGAGGGTGGCTAGATTGAAGGCTCGCTCCTCCTCACTCCCATCACCTCCCTCAGGCACGCGCACACGCCAACTACCATCATCTTGTGTGCGCTCTGCGGGAAACGCAGAGCCTTCTGTCGGTGATGGTCGTTCGGAGGGCTTGGCAGCACCATCCACAACCACGCCAGCTCGGGTGGCACGAGGCGGGGCAGCACCCACTTCGAGTTTACGAGAAGTAGGGGCGGACCGAGTTCGGGGTCCCCATGAAGCTCCTGCTTCATGGGGTGAAGAGACAGGACCCGAGGGCAGCGACCTACATAGCGAAGCGTATGACGGGAGCGGGGTAGAAGAGGAGGGAGGTGATGGGAGGGAATGAGGGCGAGATAACAAACCAACTGCAAGGTTTATCATTATTTGTGCAAGCTTTGGAGGGAGCATGCCGACGAAAGCGTCTCGTTTGGGGCGGCCGTGGTCTCTCTTGGTATAGGCATCGATGTTTTGCACGCCACGACATTCGGCTATGACTATGCGGCGGTCATTGGTTTTAGCGATGATGAGTTCGACTTTTCGTTCGTTGGAAAACAGATGATTGTGCAGTGTTTGAGCGGTTGAGAGCGCAAGAGCTGTAGTGGGAACAAGTCGAAGACTGGCCCCGTCTTTTTTGAGGAATCGTTTGAGTTGCAGGCCAATTTTTTGCACATCTGAGGCTGATACTTTAAGCCCATAAGCACTGATGCCGAGTGTTGTTTTGTGCTCGTTGTGTCGCCATTTTTTGTAGTAATGATCGAGTATATATTTGCTGGCGGATTGGAGGGCGGCTTGATCTTTGGGGTGAGAGGGTAGCTCGGCTACTACTTCGCCGTATTTAGTAGTACCGCCGAGGTCGGCAATGGTAAAACTGCGTGAATCGACAAGTGCTGCTTCAGGCGATATTTGTCGTACGGCTTTATCGCCATATACAGCCGATAGTTCGGCTACAGATATTTCTGGTTGGCGACCCAAAAGAGCTATAAACATATACTCATTCTACCACTTATTTCCCTATATCGTGGTACAATATTTGAGTAGATGTCACCAAAAAAAATTCTGGCTAAACTAAAATCACCGCGAGTGTTGATGAGCTTCTTAACGCTGGCTGTATTAGCGTTGATTCTTTTTTTGTCACGGCATGAGCTTGTGAAAGCTTGGGATCTATTACAACAAGCCAATTTATGGCTGCTGGCGCTTCTTATACCATTTCAGATGGTTGTGTATTATGCTGGTGGCGAGATGATTTTCTCCTATCTCAGAAGCAAGAAGATAGTTGAACATATTTCACGGTTTGAGCAGACAAGAATTGCGCTGGAGCTGAATCTTGTAAACCATATCTTTCCCTCTGGTGGCGTGAGTGGTATTTCGTATACAACTTGGCGTATGCACAAGCTTGGAGTGAGCTCGGGCAGGTCAACCTTTGCACAAGTCATTCGCTACATTATGGGTTTTTTGGCGCTGATGACACTTTTGGTGATAGCCGTGGTGCTTCTGGCGATCGACGGTCAGGCGAATCGCTACATGGTAGCTTCGAGTTTCCTATTTGTCTTTGTGGTTATGGGATTGACGAGTGGTTTGGTGTACGCGTTTTCTTCAAAGAAGCGACTGCATACCATATCGAACTTCTTACGGAAAATCATCAATCGGATAGTGTCGGTGGCAACGCTAGGCAAGCAAAAGAGGCTATTGCTGGCAGGACAAATGGAAGTCTTTTTCAGTGATATGCAGAAAGATTTTCGCGAGCTTGTGTCCGATCGCAGGCTGCTTATCAAGCCCTTTTTATGGGGTATTGTTTTTACTATTTTTGATGTCGCTATGTTTATTGTAGCGTTTTGGTCTTTAGGGGTGAGCGTCAATCCAGCGATTATTCTCATTGGCTATGGCGTAGCTGGCTTGGCTGGGCTGGTAGCCTTTACTCCAGGAGGGGCCGGGGTGTACGAGGCTATTATGATACTTTTTCTCAGTATGGCGGGTGTTCCAGCAGAAGTGGCGATAGCTGGCATTATCCTTACCCGTGCAATATTGCTGACCGGTACAATTATATTTGGCTATCTTTTTTACCAACATGCATTGATGAAATATGGCAAACGAACCGATTAATCTCAGTGTTAGTGCCTTTGTCGCGCTAACAAACCAAATACTCGACACTGCTTTTCCGACAGTGGTTATTGAAGGAGAGGTGGCGAGTTTTAAGGTAAATCAAGGCAAATTTGTCTTCTTCGACCTAAAAGATAGTGAAGCGACGGTTGGGTGTTTTATGACGCTGTGGCAATTGAAAACACCTATCGAAGATGGTATGCGCGTGCAAGTTGTGGCAACACCAAAACTCACCAATTGGGGCAAATTTAGCCTAACCGTTCAGACGGTCAAGCCAGTAGGTGAGGGGAGTTTGAAGCGGAGCTTCGAGATGCTGAAGGCAAAACTCGCAGCCGAAGGTTTATTCGATAGTGATCGCAAGCGCCCACTGCCAGATATGCCGAAACGAATAGCAGTTATCAGCAGTGTGCAAGCGGCTGGCTATGCAGATTTTATAAAAATTTTACAGGATCGTTGGGGCGGGCTAGAGGTTGAGGTAGCGTCGGTGCAAGTACAGGGGAGTGTTGCTGCCGGACAGATTATTCGAGCCATTCAGTATTTTAATGAACAGCCACGGCCAGCCGAAGCCCTGGTAATTGTTCGAGGAGGCGGTAGTGCTGATGATTTGGCGGTGTTTAATGACGAAGAGCTTGTGCGGGCGGTGGCGGCATCGAGAATACCGACGCTCACTGGCATTGGTCATGAAGTAGATACTTCACTGGTCGATCTCGCCAGCGATGTTCGGGCGGCAACACCGAGTAACGCAGCTCAGTTACTTGTGCCAGATCGGCAAGAGATGATAGCGGCGACCAGACAGTTGGTGCGCACAGCAGCTGTTTCGGCCATAAAAGCCATCGATATCATAGAGCAGCAGATAGTACGAAAAATGAGTAGTGCGGCAGCTCGGATAGAGCTTAATGTCGATACCCTACTAGAAGAAAATAAACGATATCAGTCATTGGTACGAGCCTACAATCCCACTGCCATACTGGAACGAGGTTATGCAATCATTCGTGGCCAGCCCGAAATAGGCAAACAGCTGGATATTGAGACGAATAAATTAGTAATACGAACGGAGGTACAACATGTCACAAAAAAGTAATATGACCATCGCAGAGAAACAGGCAACATTAGCTGAGTTGGTGGCGTGGTTTGAGTCAGATTTGTTTGTGGTAGAGCAGGCAATCGAGAAGTTTAAAGAGGCTGAACAGTTGGCAGATGAAATCGAGCAAGAATTGAACGAATATAAAAATACTATTACGGTATTGAAACAGAAATTTACCCAAGAATGATGATAGCGTTTTGGGTCTTCGCAGGTATTGTGGCCTTATTTCTGTTGACGGCGTTGCGCGGTGCCCCATATGTGCCGAGTCGTAGGCAAGATATTGATCGTGCTTTTACAGAGCTCTATCACATATCAAAAGAGGATCATCTGGTAGATCTTGGATCGGGCGATGGAGTGGTATTGCGCCAGGCAGCTAAAAAAGGTGCGAGCGCAAGTGGTTTTGAAATCAATCCTGTTTTGGTGCTGGTATCGAAGTTACTTTGCCGAAAATATACCACTATTTCTGTGCGGCAAGCAGACTTTTGGCGTTCGAAGCTGCCACCAGATACGACAGTTATATATGTATTTGGGGAAGGGCGAGATATTGACGCGATGGGTGACTGGATAGTCAAGCAAGCGCAAATTATCGGAAAACCGCTGTTTGTTATTAGCTATGGGTTTGAATTTAAGAGGTATGAACCTATCAAAAAAGTCGGTGCACAAGTATTATACAGACTGGGATAGTGAAGTAGTTTTTCGGTGCAACGCTAGCTCTGGCGGCTTGTGACTCGATAATGACCTATCTCTTTACAAATTGCTCAACCATAAGTATAATTCGAAGTATGAACAATAATCACAGTACCGAACGAGGTGTGACTCACTGGAGCACTATCGTTGTTATCATTTTATCTGTCCTTGTGGCAGTGACTGGCTCGCTAGCTATCTGGTCGTATATGAGCTACAGCGAGCAAAAATCAGATGTAGACAGTAGAATTGCCCTCAAGGTGAGCGAAGCCGAAAAGCTGCAGGCCGAAAAAGATGAAGAAAAGTTTGCCGAACGAGAGAAAGAACCAAATCGAAAATTTGTTGGACCAAGCGATTACGGCCGTGTTACCTTCGATTATCCAAAAACATGGAGCGTGTACGAGTCGAAAGATGCGTCAAGCGGAGGAACCTATCAGGCATATTTCAATCCAATTATTGTGCCTCAAGTATCGAGTAGTCAAAAGTTTGCCCTGAGGGTAACGATTGAGGATAAAACTATCGACAGGGTCCTTGTAAATTATGCGACTGCCGTAAAAAAGGGTGATCTGAAAAGCTCGGAGATTTCAGTTGCAGGAGTGGCTGGCACTCGGCTCGATGGTGCATTTTCTAAAGATCTTCGTGGCTCAGCGGTATTATTCAAGATTCGCGATAAAACCCTTACCATCAGGACCGATGTCGAAACTTTCAAGCCCGATTTCGATAAACTCATCAAAACGGTTGAGTTTAACCAATAGTCGGCACTATGCTACACTAGAGGTAGCATATGAAAGAGGGGGAATATAGTCAGTCGAAGTATGCGCCGAATCCATTTGAAGCGCCTCTTTTTGGGGCAGCTGCGCATGAACTGAAAAGTCCACTGGCGCTGATTCGCCAGCTGGCTATCGCACTTGAGCAGGGCGGGCTTACCAGGGACGAGATATCGCTGTACGCCAGGCGGATTCAACTTACGAGTGAACGAGCACTACGATTGGCGAACGATTTAGCGAGTGCCGGTACGGTTGATGAGTTGGTGCCGCTATTTCCGCTCGAACCAGTCAACCCGAGTGCCGTGTGTCAACGAGTTGCATTCGAGCTACAGCCTTTATTTCAAGAGCAAGGACGACATATTGAAGTGCGATATCATCGTCAGTCGCTTCTTTGTATTGCTAACGCCGATCTTTTGGGGAGAATCGTGAGCAATCTTGCCGACAATGCGCTAAAGTATGCACCAGAATCGGCTTCGGTGAAGTTAGAAACAACGACTGCTCGAGATGGTTCAACCATTCGTATTGCGGTTCGCGACTATGGCCCCGGACTTCCAGCAGGATTTTGGCAACAACTTACGAGGAGCTCAACCAAGCGACACATGCCAATTACTCGTCGGCCAGACAGTAGCGGTTTGGGACTATTCTTATCAAGCCAATTTGCCGAAGCGATACAGGGCAAGCTTGGAGTCATCCGCCATCGTGATGGTACGACTTTTTATATCGATCTTATGGGGTCGACGCAGATGAGTTTGTTGTGATGAAAGTGCTTCTCATCGAAGATGATATATGGCAGGCCGATCTCGTGAAAGATCGACTAACGAAAGAGGGCATGGAAGTCGCTGTCGTTCGAGACGCAATTGCCGGCATAGAGCAAGTGGACAGCGCTATGCCGACAGTGATAGTGCTCGATATCTTTTTGCCTGGTCCGAACGGTCTTGCTTTTTTGCATGAGCTTCGCTCGTTTAGTGATACGGGTGATATACCGGTTATTATTTGGACGACTGCTACGATGAAAGATACGCTTGACCAATTTTCTCCGTACGGTGTTACGGCAGTTATCGATAAAAGTCTTGCGACACTCGATGAATTGGTGGTGGCTATCAAAAAAGCGGTACAGGTATGAGTGGGCGATTTCGGTCGATTGTATTGAGGCGAATCAATTATGGTGAGGCTGATCGAATTGTCGATATATTAACGCCAGATGGGCAGATTTCGGCTATTGCCAAAGGTGCACGGCGAGAAAAGAGTAAGCTTGCAGGAGGCATCGAATTGTTGGCAGTCAGTGACATAACGATCCATGACAGTAAATCTGGGCTGGCAATCATCACTTCGGCCAGAATGGAGCAGTTTTTTAGCAAAATCCTCGAAGACTATGATCGTCTACAATTTGCCTATAGTGCCATTAAGCTTGTGGCGAAAGCGAGCAAGGACATTGATGGCCCAGAATGGTTTGCGGTGCTGGAAGAGGTGTTAGAGGGGCTCAATAAGCCCCAGGTGTCGCGATTGTTGGTGGAAACTTGGTTTTTTGTGCACTATGCGGAATTGTTGGGCGATGAGCTAAATACGCGGAGCGATAGTGCGGGCGAGCTACTAGTAGCAAGTGAAAACTACTTGTATGATGACACGGAAAAAGTATTACGGCTGCACGCTCAAGGCACAATTAGCGGCGATCACATCAAGCTATTGCGGCTGATCGCAGCAAAACCTCTGGCGGCTGTTTCGCAAGTTGGCGGTATCGATGAAGTGCTGCCTGAATGTTGGTCGCTTGCTAGGCGGCAGGCTGCAGTGTAGTGGAGGAGCGAACGATATCGGAGACCGCACATCTACCGACTTCTCGCTCATAGTAGTGGCCCGCCAGAAGAAAGTCCGAGCGGATGTTGTTGTCGTATATGCCCAGCAACCCCTCGAGTCGCTCCTTCGTAAGAGCATCGGGATGGCGTTCGGCGAGTTGTGTGAGGTAGTCGGTACGAATCACTTGGGTTGCGATCGAACGAACGATATCTCCACTAGTGATACGGGCGAGGACATCACCAAGATATTCACCGGGCTGTGCTGTCGTTTGTCGTGCACCATGCTCTCTATCGCCATATAAAATCTCATGCGCAAGGAATATTTTTGATGCAGGTTTACCTCGAGACATGTATGTTGACTGACCATCGTAGAGGGTATAGAGCCGTCGCAGGTCATCTGCCTCACAATCAAAGTTTACCTCGGCGATACCAGTCTCAATCGCCGCGGTAAGTGCAGTGGTGTGGCTGTTCAACCAGCTCATGATACGCTTGTGCTCACTTGATCGGAACCAGGCATCACCACGCGATGCATTGAGTCTTTCAAGGTATGAAAAAAGACGCGGATTAGCGTCAATACAGTTAGGGGTGATATCATCATCTATGCCAGCAGGCGATTGTTCTAGCGTCAATGTCATAGTGACTCCTTTTTGTTTCAAACGACTTGATACTATGCTCATGCTAGCATGAGCGTGTTGGTCCGTCAATATGGTATACTATTCTCTAGAAGCAAGCTGGAAAAGGAGAAGTACTGTATGTCGGAAGTCAAGATGGATGATATTGTTGCGCTGTGCAAGCGGCGAGGGTTTATTTACCAAGGTAGTGATGTCTACGGCGGTCTGTCTGGTACATGGGACTATGGTCCACTTGGCGTGGCGCTGAAACGAAATATTATGAATCTTTGGTGGCAGCACTTTGTTGATGCCCGTGACGATATGTATGGTGTTGATGCGGCTATTTTGATGAATCAGAAGGTGTGGCAAGCCAGCGGTCATGTTGATACTTTTGTTGACCCTTTGTGCGAGGACATGGTGAATCATCGTCGGTACCGAACCGACCATATCCTGAAAGACAATGGCGTCAATCCAGATGGCATGACGATGCAGCAGATGGACGCGGCGATTGCGGAGAAGGGTATCAAGAGTCCAGATAGCAATCCGCTCAGCAAATCTCGCACATTTAATATGATGTTCCGCACCTTTGTTGGACCAGCTCAAGGTGCAGAAGTGACCATTGGAGAGCCAGCGGACGATACGCCACGAGTAGAGAATTTAGAGGGGCGCAAGGCATTCACTTACGAGGAGAGCAGTGTAAGTTATCTTCGTCCAGAGACGGCGCAAGGTATTTTCACGAATTTCAAAAATGTTGTCGACGCGTTTTATCCTGATTTGCCATTTGGTATTGCGCAGCAAGGTAAAGCTTTTCGCAATGAAATTGCGCCACGAGATTTCGTATTTCGAAGCCGCGAGTTTGAGCAGATGGAAATTGAATATTTTGTTCATCCGAGTGATTGGGAGCGGGCGTTTGACGAACTGCTCGCAAGTACGCATGCATTTCTGGAGAGTCTCGGTTTGAAGTCTGAGCATATTCATGAGCTTGTTGTGCCAGAGGAAGACCGCGCTCACTATAGCAAAAAAACGATAGATATTGAGTATGATTATCCGATTGGCCGCGAGGAACTGATGGGTATTGCCTATCGCACCGATTTTGACCTCAGTAATATCCAGCGCGTCAGCAAAAAGAGCATGGAGTACCAGGTGAAGGGTACGAACGAACGATTAGTGCCGCATGTTATTGAGCCATCATTTGGTGTTGAGCGAGCGCTGATGGCAGTGTTGTCCGAGGCCTATCGTGAGGACGAACAAAATGGCGACAAGCGCGTGTATTTGGCGCTGCCAGAACATCTGGCGCCAGTGAAGTTTGCCGTGTCGCCACTACTGAAGAACAAGCCAGCGCTCGTCGAAAAGGCTCGCGAGGTATACCGAGTGCTGAAGCAAAAATATGGGGCAGTCATGTGGGACGACAACGGCAACATCGGCAAGCGCTACCGCCGCCAGGACGAAATCGGTACACCGAAGTGTGTAGTCATCGACTTCGATACTATCGAGGGCGACGGAACGGTGACGGTGCGCGACCGTGATACGACAGAGCAGACGCGCGTAAAAATCGAAGAGCTGTAACACGCTACATATGGTGTACCTACGCTATATCTAGCGTTACAGGGGCGGAGCGATAGTGTCCGAGCAGCGTCACTGAATGTCCGAGTTGCTCAAGTTCGTGGATGATGGTGATGAGCGTCGCTTGGTTTGCTAGGACATCGATGATGAACTGATAGCGAAACGGTTGACCGCGGACGGGGCGGGACTCGAGCTTGGTTAAATTGGCGCGGTTTTGCTCGAATACGCCGAGGGCTTTATAGAGCGCGCCGGGCTGATGGTCGGTTGTCAGGATGAGCGATGCTTTGTCGGCGTGTGCAATTTCTGCGGGTTGGCGGCTGATGACGATAAATCGAGTGATGTTGTCCGGCTCGTCTTCGATATTTTCGGCGAGGATGTGCATGTCGTGTAGCGTAGCGGCGTGAGCAGAGGCGATGGCTGCTTCGTGGCGACTGCCACTGCGAGCGATATCAGCGACCGCTCCGGCCGTATCGCTGTGTTCGCGAATGCTGGCATGCGGCAGTGTTTTTTCGAGGAACTCTCGACACTGGTCAAGGGCTGCTGGGTGCGATACTACTTCTGTGATGTCCTCAAGCATGACATCGGGAAAGGCGATGAGTTGTTGATGAA
>CALLZM010000029.1 GCA_937858705.1 uncultured Candidatus Saccharibacteria bacterium
CTTAGGAGCATGTGCCGCAAGGCGTGAAGGTTCAAGTCCTTTCATCCGCACCAAGCTAAGACGGTATTGTGGCAACACAATACTTTTTAGTTGGCTTCGTTTATCATTTATCTTAAACTTTCGCCTCTTTTGTCTTGCAAAAAGAATCCAGGCGCATTCGATGAACCTTCAAAGATATCACTAACCCGCAGACCTCATCGATGAGCTATTTCTGAGGGGAAATATCATTTGTGCCGGTAGGTGTTTCCATCTCTGGCACGAATAAACTTTTAATAATTCCGCCAGCACCAAGAGCAGCGAACAGAAGGGTGAAGAGAATATCTTGTATGTACCCCTGCCACACTTCTCCCGAAGATAGAACAACAAAGAAGAAGTTGAAGAAATCTGCGCCGAACACTGCATTCTGTTCAAATTCCGTATAAGCCGCCCACGCATCAAGCATCATTCCAGAAAGAAATGCCAGCAGAACACCCACTACGATAATGATG
Source organism: uncultured Candidatus Saccharibacteria bacterium (assembly GCA_937858705.1). Classification (GTDB taxonomy): domain Bacteria; phylum Patescibacteriota; class Saccharimonadia; order Saccharimonadales; family Saccharimonadaceae; genus SZUA-359. The sequence continues at coordinate 489 of CALLZM010000029.1, forward strand.
AGTAACGGTACAGCAACGGGTTTCAAATCACGGCTCCCAGAACCTTTTTGGTACAGCCACACAGCCAACCAAGCACTTACAAATGGAACCACAGCAGCAATAACACCTATTTTCCATAAAACAATCCAACCAACGATTGCGACCAGTATAGATAGCGACGCTAATGCCAAACCTTTATTGCGCACAGTATTCGTCCCCTGCCTCAATCGATTTTGTACTTGACATAATCTGCTCCTTTGTAAAAAATAATTTATTTTTATAGTATAGAGGAGCAACGATATAAATACTAGATATAATGTAACGATTTCATACCGCTTACGCTATAATGGATACATGTATAAAACTTGGCGTGAAATCGGTTCGCTATATCAAATTTACCCTCGGAGCTTTCAGGACACCAATGGCGATGGTGTTGGTGACTTAAAGGGCATCACCGAACGGCTCGAGTATCTCTCGTGGCTTGGCGTAGAATCTATATGGATATCACCATTCTTCACTTCACCTATGACTGATTTTGGCTATGATGTCGCCGACTATCGCTCGGTCGATCCGACTTATGGCACTCTTGAAGATTTTAAGGAGCTTTTAGCTATGGCGCATAGCAAGAGCATTAAGGTCATGATCGATCTCGTTCCCTGTCACACCTCCGATCAGCACCCATGGTTTATTGAATCGCGCGCTTCACGGGATAACCCTAGGCGAGAATATTTCGTATGGCGAGACCCCGCACCAGATGGCGGTGCACCAAACAATTGGCGCAGCCTTGCTGCCGGACAATCATGGTCATTCGACGAAACAACCGGGCAATACTATCTTCACTCTTTTTTGCCAAGCCAGCCAGACCTCAACTGGGACAACCCAACCGTTCGCGAAGAAATGAAAAATGTCGTACGGTTTTGGTATGACCTTGGCGTTGATGGCTTGCGAGTCGATGCGATATGGGGTATTTCTAAAGATCCCGACCTTGCAGACGATCCCATTAACCCAAACTATCACTATGACCTTGAACAATATGGCTCATATATCCACAATAAATGTAAATACGGCCCAAATTTCGATCAATACTTGGGCGAACTCGCATCAATAAATGACGAATATGACGATCGCCAAATAGTATTTGAATTTTACCCAGACGAACAATTAGGCGATGTTTATGGTCAGTACCAAAGAGTCATGAATATCAATCAAACGGCTTCGGCATTTTTCATGGAGTACCGCCAAAACAATTGGCATGCCGATCATACAAAATATTCCATTGCCGAATATCTCGGGAGGAAAGGCCAAGCAATTCCGTTTTTTTGCATAGGCAACCACGACCAACCAAGAGTTGCTTCTCGGCTCGGCCCTGAACGAGCTCGAGCCCTGAGTTTTATGAATTTGCTTACGCCCGGAATAAGTGTCGTCTATTATGGTGACGAACTCGGCATGGAAAATGGCGACCTGTCAGAACGAGACATCCAAGATTCATTTAGTCCCAGTCATACCAAATTCGATAGTCGTGATCTTGAACGAACACCTATGCAATGGGATGATAGTCAATTTGCAGGCTTTTCAACAGTAGAGCCGTGGCTACCAGTCAATGCCAATAGGTCACACGCCTCAGTAATGAACCAGTCAATGAGCGAAGATTCACCACTACTGCTCCATCGTCGCCTACTTCACCTGCGGCAAGCTGTCCCCGCCCTCAGACATGGTGATTTGCAGTGTATCGATACAGGGAATGGATATATCGTTGCTTTTGAGCGTAGCTTAGACGGAGAGAAATATATAGTGCTCATCAATTTTGCCGATCAACCACAAACAGCCGTATTAGAGCAGGGAGTATATCGCATCGTTACCGCAACCGAGCACAATGCAGCTTCATTCGCCAGCTCACATAGTATCACCCTAGCCGGGTATGGTGGCGTAATGTTAACTAGCGAGACCTAGCTTTTTGTCGTTCATTGATAAGTGCGATCTGGTCATCTGTTGGTCGTATAAATCTTCGTCTCTTGGTGACGCCATCTCTCATGGACATCCCTGTCAAGATTTCATAGCCAAGCGTTAGCAACGAAGCTTTAAAGCCCATCGCACTATAATCGAACGGAAAATCTTGAGTGTATCTGTCCTTCAGCTCCATCTTGTCCAATTCTCTATTGCGAACGCAGAGGTAGTCAAAATACTCTTTCATTTGATTGGGTAACAATTGCGCAAAAGGCCTCTCCTCGTCAATCATGGTTATCGTCTCGTGGCCCACTACTTTTTGGCCATCAAAATGAGACCAGGCTTTACTATTGGTCGTGATTTTAAATTGGTCGCTTATAGCAAGCTCGGGCTCACCCACCGGGCTAGCATCAGACCCACCATAAAAGTCATCCATGACTTGAGTGTTAATCGGTGACGGCTCAGTCTCAAGATCCAAAACACCACCATTGGTCGAATAGGTAAACTGCACCAATCGCTCCCCAAGAAGCTCAAATTTATGAGTGTGAAGATGTGGTACGGTTTTCGAAAGACTGTCTGGTGAGCGGGCGTAGCTAAGAAGCCGCCCTCCTCCACTGGCTACTTCGGCCTGTTTACTCGCTATCACACCTATCAGCCTATGGAGATCATACTTATCGAGACTCCACATCGACTCTGTGTGCTCTCTGGGTAGCATCATGTGATGTCGAGCCACCCTATAGCCAGCAAAATGACCATATGGAGGCAATGCAGCTAGTTCCGCCCCATAGCCCCTAGCCGGCCAGGCTTTCCGCTTTTCCGCTTCTCTAGGGCAAAAGATACAATCTGAACTAGGACTCGCCTGCGCCGCTTTTTTGGCATATTCTCCTGCGTTAGGGTCTCGTGGAATTCGGAAGGGACCCGATCTGACTACCGATCCCGCTGGATTGATATAAACACCAGGAGCAATAACATTCTCATTAGATATTTCAGGCATACCTTTGATTATATCATACTTTGGTAAAAAATAAAAGACCCACTGGTCTTATGAAACTACTCGGCGGAAGTAGGTGAGGTGCGCATTTCCGTAACTACGATTGTCCACCACAACAATTTCGTCTTGAATCGGTACCCCACCTATTCCTGTATATGATAGTATCATAAGCCCGTTAGGTTTGAGAAGACTGAATAATCGACTAACTGTGGATAACTGTTGATTATGGTACGGCGGGTCGGCGAAAATGATATCGTATTGTCGGGTATCATCTGTTGTGTCGAGCCACTTCGACACTGGAGCTTTGATGAGATGCGCCGATTCGGTCACACCAAGCAGCTTGCAATTATCTTCTATTACTTTAGCAGCCACGCGGTCTTTTTCGAGCATCGTCACACTTTTTGCCCCGCGGCTCAACGCCTCCAGCCCAACTGCTCCGCTCCCCGCAAAGGCATCAAGCACTTCTGCTCCTTGAATCTCGCCGCCAATAGTGTTGAATAGCGCATTGCGAATCCTCTCGCCCATCGGGTGTGTTCGACTAGTGTTCGGCGCATCTATGAGCCGTCCGCCAAATTGCCCTGCGATGATGCGTATTTTCATGCCTGCGACTCCTTGTAGGCCAATATCCAAGCAGCTGTAACAAGCCAGATAATAATCGGCAGTAGCTCTCGCCTCGTTTGAAGGGCAAGCTTTGTCGTCCAACCTTTGCGCCAAAATTCATGGTACATATCGAGATCAAATACATACTGCGCTGATTCAAGAAAGGTCGCCTCAAGCCCTTCGGCAGCTACTGCGGCAATTTCTTCTTCACTCGGTACAGTATCGACAAACCGATGCGTCGTAATACTGCTCGCCACTCCCGCTTCAAACAAAAGATGCGTGGAAAATACACCCTTCGCACCCCAATATTGCCAGTTTTTACTGAGTGAGTCGCGAATTGACGAACCTTTGATGAAACTCTTCTCAAGGCGCGACGATCGTTCAGACTGTGGCTTACCCCATAATTCTTCTATTTTGTCGCCAAGTGGATAGTGGTGAGCCGGAGTCAAGCCGTCGACTATCGCATGGGCTAGCCACGCTGCCTCGAATGCAGCTCTTTCACTATTTGGCTCCCGTAGTGCAGCGACAAGATTGCGATAGTGCTCTGTAATCATGTTTATGAGCACTCGATCGCCTGGGTCGTTTGGATCGATAAAATGCCACGGCTCGTCTACTCCGGGGCTTTTGCGTTTTATGCCGTCCGGGCCGTTCTTTCCTTCAAAATGTAGGATCTGTCGAGCCGACGGGAAACCGGCAGCATCGCCTACGCACTTAGTCAGGTTGCGCCGCGCCAAAGAATCGATGCGCTGATGCACACCTATCAATTGCCCAGAGTGATTTCGTAAAGTAGTACCAGAATACATAGTTTTAGTTTAGCGTCGTTAGGCGCTGATAGCGGGAAACCGCAGCGGCCAGTTGTTTATATTGTAGCAAATCTTCACCAGAAATCATAAATTGTTCAACCGCTCGCTGCACTGTGGCTATCATGTTGGTGTCTGCGAGGCTGGCAATTTTCAAGTTTAATTCACCATGTTGTGCCCTGCCATAGATTTCACCCGGGCCCCTCAGCTGCAGATCTACTTCAGCCAGATAAAATCCATCGTTCGACTTTTCTATTTCCAGCAACCTTTTTGATGGCTTCTGGCTATCACTGGTCACCAGTAGACAATAACTTTGCGTACTGCTCCGTCCCACCCTCCCTCTCAGCTGGTGCAATTGCGCCAAACCAAATTGATCGGCATTTTCTATAAGCATAATGGTAGCATTTGGGACATCAACACCCACTTCTACTACTGTAGTGCTGAGTAATATATCGAATTTTCCCGCTTTGAAGTCTATCATCATTTGATCTTTTTCATCAGCCTTCATCTGACCATGCAATACTCCCATGGCATATCCGCCTAAACAAGAGTTTTTAAGCCGCTTCAGCTCAGTCTCAATGGATTTTTTATCGCTCGCATTGCTATCATTGATGAGCGGCGCAATGACATACGCCTGGTGCCCGATATCAAGCTGCTGTTTTATCTGGTTGTAGGCTTTGGCTCTCGATACTGGATTGACGATGTTCGTGATGATTGGTAATCGATTTTTGGGCCGATCTTTCAATACGCTCACGGCTAATTCGCCAAATACCGTTAATTGGAGGCTTCTCGGTATCGGCGTTGCTGTCATGGTCAAAATATGGGGCATACGGTGTGCCTTATCGACCATTTTTTGCCGCTCAGCCACACCAAAACGATGCTGTTCATCGATGACTGATAGCCCTAGCGACTTAAATATTACCTTATCTTGAAAAAGTGCATGAGTTCCGACTACTACCGATACCTCACCGTTTTGAATGTTGTCGTAGAGAAGTTGCCGCGCTTTACCTTTTACCGCCCCGACAAGCAATCCTACACTAATATTGAACGGTGCAAGCAGTGACTCAAGCGTTGCCGCATGTTGCCGAGCAAGGATTTCCGTTGGCGCCATAATCGCCGTCTGGTATCCGTTGAGGGCCGTGGTGAGAGCTGCTAGCCCTGCTACAACCGTCTTACCACTACCGACATCGCCCTGAAGCATACGGTTCATCGGGGCACTACTCTCAAGATCCTGAATAATTTCCCAGGTTGCCAATCGTTGACTATCGGTGAGCGTGAAAGGAAGTTTTTCAATAAACTGCTTCGTCGCAGCTAAGTCAAATTTCATCGGAACACCCTCAAGCCGCCTGTTCGCATCTTGATTAAGCCGACTAGCCAGCATGAGCTGAAATAACTCTTCAAAGGCCAGCCGTCGTTTAGCCGTTTGGATATCACTGATAGTTTGCGGGTAATGGAGTCTAAGAAGAGCCGTCGCCCTATCGAGCAACTCTTCTTGGTCGATAAGAGCCTGCGGTAAAGTTTCTGGAAGCACCGAAATGAGAGACTTCATTTCAACTATCAGCGTTCGCACCAGCTGACTTTTCAGCCCTTTAATCGCCCGATATATCGGCAGAATTCTATCAGTCTGCACGGGCATGTCAGATACCTTTTCAGCACTCGGGTTGGCCAGTTGGTACCGATTGTAGCGAAACTCAAAATTTCCTGAAAAATAGAACTCATCACCAGATTTGAGTTGAGTTACTCGATATGGCTGATTAAACCATACAGCCTGAAGACCCCCAGACGAATCGACAAGGCTTGCGGTCGTAATAGTCATGCCCCTCTTGACTCGCTTCACCTCTACAGTATCTACTTTTGCTTTAATAGTCCTCTTGCCGGGTGTTATGTCTGCAATCGAGACCACTTCGGAATAATCCTCATAACGGCGGGGATAAAAATCAATCAAATCACCAACTGTCTCTAGCCCAGCTTGGCGCAATTGCGAAGCCGTCTTCGGACCTACGCCCTTAATCGACTCGAGAGAGGTAGCCAGATTCATCTACTCTACTCGGCGAAGCGCTTCTTTGGATAGATCAGTGAATAGCTGTGCTAAATAATCTTTCACAGCTACGGTATCTTTTTCTGGGTCATCCGTTGGCTGATACCACTGCATGTAAAACTTCAGTTTTGGTTCAGTGCCGCTTGGGCGAATAGTAATGCGGCGGCGGTCATCACCAAGTTCAAACACCAATACATTACCTTTCACACAATCAATGTCTCGAGTTGATCCATCGCTCGCTGTACGAGTAAGTACCTGGTAATCCAAAACTGCGGTAACGGGTTCTCCGCCGATCATCTTCGGTGGTTCATTTCTAAAAGATGTCATGATGGCTTGCATCGTCGAAAATCCATCAGCTCCTTCGTAGTAGGTACTCTCGAGTGTCTCGATATATAGCCCCAGTTCACGATACAATTCATTTAATCGATCAACCAGTGTTTTACCTTCCATTTTCAATTCTGCGGCATATTCTGCTACTGGCAAAGCGCCCGTCGCACCATCTTTATCTCTGGCATACATACCTTTCAACATACCGAAGCTTTCCTCGCAGCCCATCACAAACACCTCGTCGGTTGACTCTTTATTGCGCACTACTTCACCGATATACTTAAAGCCGATAAGTAAGTTGCCGTACAATTGAACGCCGTATTTAGCCGCCAAAGCCCGTAGCATATCTGTAGTGACGATCGTTTTAACCAAATAGTGACGGTCTGTTAATGTGCCCTTTTCGAGAAGTTTTGATAACGCATAGTCCGCCGCAAGCACTGCCGACTGGTTTCCGCTGAGATACACTGGATTGCCGTGCTGGTTGACCATAATACCAATTCGGTCAGCATCTGGGTCATTAGTGATAGCAATATCTGCACCTGTCTCGAGCATTTTGTCGACCACCATTTTGTTGGCAGGAATTTCTTCTGGATTTGGCTTACCTGTAGGGATAGTCGGAAAGTTGCCATCAGGCACCATTTGCTCCTCGACGATCTCGATGTCAGCAAATCCAGCCTGGCGCAGCGCTGGCAGTGTATTCGTCTGGCCAGTACCATGGAGTGGTGAAAAAGCGATTTTTACACCCCTGGCATCACCCTCACACTGATCGACAACTGCACCCAGATACGCTTCATCTACTTCCTGGCCGATAATTGTTATCGAGCCGTCGGTTACCGAACCTTCAAAGCTATCCGTCGCGAAGATTTCCGCTTGGTTTGCGGCAGCGTCTAGCACTCCCTTGTCATGAGGTGGCACTATTTGAGCGCCGTCACTCCAATACGCCTTAAAGCCGTTGTCTGCTGGTGGATTGTGGCTAGCACTGATGACAATACCGACCGCACACCCCAGATGACGAACCGCAAAACTGAGTTCTGGCGTAGAACGAAATCCATCAAAAATATAGGTCTTAAATCCGTTGGCAGCACAAACTCTCGCAGCATATTGGCTGAGTTCTGGCGAGCTAAGCCGTGTATCACACGCGATGACCACACCTTTTATCGGTGCATGCTCATCGAATGATTTGGCATACAGACACAGTGCTTGTGCAGATTCCCCGATTGTTACTCGATTGATACGATTTGAGCCAACACCTGTCGTACCCCTCCGACCACCTGTACCAAATTCAATCACCTTAAAAAAAGCATCTTCAAGCTCTTGCCATGCACCATTCGAAATAAACTGCTCTAGTTCCGTGCGATATTCGGCATACTTTGGTTCTACCAGCCATTTTCTTACATTTTCAGCCGCGCTCGACGACAGGTTTTGCATAATCAGTTCTTCCATACCCCTCCTTTAATTAGTGACTAACGCAAATGAATTTTTACCTTTTTTTAGTAGACATTGTCGTTCAATACTAATGTCTTCCGCTATTTTCTCTCCATTCACACTCACCGCCCCACCAATGATTAAGCGCCGTGCCTCACCGAGACTCGTCGTCATATCAGCATCAACCAATAACTCAGAAACTCGTTTACCACCAACAACCGTCGGAATTTCGGCGCTTAGTTGTTCGATATCACCACCGTTCAAGCTATCGAAGTTTTCCCCACCAAATAACACTTTCGTCACTCTCTCGACCGATTCTCGTCGATCTACTCCATGAATGAGCTCAGTCACTTCCCGTGCAAGTATCTTTTGCAAGCTTCGCGCGCCGGGATTCGCTCGATGATCTGCGATAATGGCTTCTACCTCACTCTTGGGCAGCAGCGTATATATCTTAATGAGATCTTCCGCCGTTTCATCATCGGTGTTGAGCCAAAATTGATAAAACTTATAGGGACTCGTCTTGGCTGGGTCCAGCCATACTGCGCCGTCTTCCGATTTGCCAAATTTTACACCAGTCTGTTTGTTCACGACCAAAGGAGTCGTGAATACATGCGCTTCACCACCCTCTAGTTTTCGAATCAAGCTTACACCGGTAATACTATTTCCCCATTGGTCAGCGCCAGACACCTGTAGTGATACACCTTTTTCGCGGTATAAATGCAAAAAGTCATACCCTTGTATCAACGAATAGCTAAATTCGCCATAGCTGATACCACTGCCGCCTTCACCAATGCGGGCTTTAATAAAATCGCGATCAAGCAATTGTGTCATCGACACATGCTTGCCAATTTTATGCAAAAATTCGATATAATTTATACCCTGAAACCAGTCATAGTTATTGACCGTCTCAAATGTCTTGCCCGCAAAAATGGTCTCAAACTGTCGCCGTAAACACTCAACATTATGTGCGACAACTTTTTCGTCTTTTATGTCTCGCTCTTGCTTTTTGCCGTCTGGGTCGCCTATCATACCAGTTGCACCGCCCGCGAGCAGAATAGCTTCATGCCCATGATCGATAAGATGTCGCACCAACATAGCTGCCGCCAAATTGCCAATGGTCATTGAGTCCGCCGACGGGTCAACACCCCAATAAAACTTCCTCGGCTCATTAATATCTTCTATGTTCGCAAACGACGACTGATTAACAAACCCTCGCCACGCTAATTCCTCAGATAATGTAGTCATATATTCATTGTATCATGATACAATAGAGAGCAGATAATGCTTATGGGAAGTATGGAGTTATGACGAAAAAGACGAAGCGAAAGCCATTGAAGCTATACACTAACCTGTCAAAAAAACGACAGACCAAAAAGGATGCTGCAGTTCGACGGAAGGCCGAATATCTTGCATCGTTACCGAAACATCCGGTAAAACGATTTTTCTATCGTCTTCATCCAAAACGAGTGCTCGCGTATTGGTTCAGCAAGCGCGGATTATTTATGATGTTAAAGATTGTTGGCGTGACGGCGCTTCTGATTGTACTTACTGCTGGAGGAATTGTCGCCTATTATCGCAAAGATATTGAGGCCATCCGACCTGATAAGCTTGCCGAAAGAGTGAAAACGACGGTCACTACTTATTATGATCGTAACGACGAGGTCCTTTGGGTAGACAAAGGAAGTGGCGATTGGCGACTCACTGTGCCAGGAAATGAAATTAGCGACTATGTAAAGAAGGCAACCGTCGCCATTGAAGACAAAGATTTTTACGAACATGACGGTATTAGCATTTCGGGCATCATCAGATCATTTCTCAGTAACAGCCAGGGCAACTCAGTTCAGGGTGGCTCTACCATCACGCAGCAGCTCGTAAAGCAAGTGTTTTTGGCCGCTGACGCGCATAAACGAGGTTTCGATGGTATACCGCGAAAGATTAAAGAAGTTATCTTGGCCATCGAAGTTGAACGAATGTACACCAAGGAGCAAATTCTTGACCTATACCTCAACGAATCGTCCTACGGTGGAGCTCGAAATGGTGTCGAATCAGCCGCTCAGACTTACTTCCAGAAGCCTGCCAAAGATCTTACTCTTGCTGAAGCGGCCCTCGTCGCGGGCATTCCCAACCAACCTGGGCTCTACAATCCGTATAATATCGAAGGTCACGAAGCACTCATTGCCAGACAGCATCGCGTCTTAGATAAAATGGTCGAAGCCGGATTCATCAAAAAAAGTGAAGCCGACGAGGCCAAGAAAGTTGCTATTCTCGATACCATCAAGCCACTCGCCGACCAGATGGAAGGCGCTAAAGCTCCGCACTTTGTGCTTATGGTACGATCGCAATTAGAGAAAGAACTAGGACAAACCATTGTTGGAAGAGGCGGACTGAGCGTCAAGACTACGCTTGATTTACGAATTCAGAAAAAAGTCGAAGAGGCCACAAAGAAAATGTTCGAGTCATATTGGCCAAACTATGCAGGCTTCACGAATAGCGCTTCAACTGTCATCGATTCACAGACTGGACAGATAGTGGCCATGCTTGGTAGTCGCGACTTCGACTACGCTGGCTTTGGTCAAGACAATGCAGCCATGGCATACATTCAACCAGGATCAACCATCAAACCGCTCGTTTATGCTGAGCTCATGAAAGACCGTGGTGCTGAAAATCAAAACTATGGCAGCGGCTCCATCTTAGCTGATGACAGATCTATGGATGCGATCTACGGTGCACCGCTCAAAAATGCCGACCGTGGATATAGAGGTAGCATCAACATACGAAGCTCCCTCGGTCTATCAAGAAATATTCCTGCTGTTAAGGCTATGTATATCGCGGGGGTTGAACCAACACTGAAGTTTATTCGAGAAATGGGCGATACGAGTTATTGTACAGAAGGAGTAGAGAAACAAGCCGGCCTAGCATCAGCTATTGGCGGTTGTGGTGTTCGACAAGTTGAGCATACTAATGCCATCGCCTCTTTGGCACGCATGGGCGTTTACAAGCCGTATAGCACCATCCTAGAAGTAAAGAATACACAAAATGATGTCTTAAAACGCTTTGAAGATAGTTCGAAACAAGTGCTTGATCCTCAGGTGGCATATATTATCAACGACATTCTCGGTGACGACAATGCTCGTGCTGGATTGTACGGAAGAAACTTCTATGGCCTCGTAGTGCCGGGAGTGCGAACAGCAGTGAAAACTGGTACCTCAGATAAAGGCGGCAACGCGAAAGATATATGGACAGTATCATACAGCCCAGCCCTCACTATGTCGACTTGGCTCGGTAATCCAGATACATCCGTTCTGAGAAATGGAAACTCTTCTATTCCCGCTCAAATTATCGGCGATGTCATGGAATATGCTCACAAACAGGTGTATGCCAAAGAGAAGAAATGGAAATCTGGCGACTGGTTCACAAAGCCAAAGGGTATTCAAACAATTGGAAGCGAATTATATCCATCTTGGTATAATAAATCCTTCCAGCAAGCCAAAAAGAAAGTAACATTCGATAGGGTGTCAAAGAAAAAAGCTACAGAATGTACCCCTGAAGAGGCAAAAATCATCGTAGAGGTCATTGAAGCCACCGATCCGATTACAAAAAAGAAATCACTCCAAATCACCAATGGCTACGACCCAAGCAAAGAAGATGACGCCCATAAATGCAGCGATCGTAAACCAACTGTCTCAGTATCAATCTCATCGGATGGCAAAAACATCACCGTTAACTACACAAGCGGCCGCTATGTCATAGAAAAAATAACGCTAACCGTTAACGGTCGTCCATTTAAAACACTATCCGCGAGTGGTAGCGGCAGCCAGACAATACCCTATACCTCGAGCAACAGCTCATTCACTGTCAATGCAGCAGTTATTGACAAAGGATACTACTCGGCATCGTCATCAGATAGCTGGGAAGAAGATTCTGACGATTAGAGCTCCCTCCGCGTAACGAAAAAAGATCCAGTGCTAATGCCTGGATCTTTTTATGGGCAACGCCGTTCTATTACTGTTTATTGACGAGGCTAATCAATGACTCTTCTTGTGTCGGCGGTCGCTTCTTTGATGGCTTCAAAGAACTATCGTTCTTTGGTTTTGTGTCTCGTTTTTGATTCTTCTGGGGCTTTTGTCTCTGAGGCGAACTACCATTTGCTGGTTTTTCAACAAGCTTCGCGAACATCATACGACCAGCGTCTGTCTGAAGACTACGAATAATTTCTATCTTGACAGTTTTCCCTATCAAACGATCAGCCCGCTCAACCACTACCATGGTGCCGTCACTTAGGTGGCCAATCGCTTGCCTTGCGCCAGATCCTTTCTGTGTCAGCTCAACCTCCATAGCGTCACCCGGTAAATACGGCATACGAAGCTGTTTTGTCAATTCGTTCACATTCAAGATGGCAATACCTTCTACTGTTGCAAGTTTATTGAGATTGAAGTCATTGGTACAAATTGAGCCACTGTATTTCTTTGCGAGAGATATCAATCGATTGTCGACGCCCTCCGCAGCCTTTACACCATCTTGTAGTATCCGGACAGCTACCATGTCATTATCTTGTAATTCTTTTACGATATCGAGGCCTCTCCTTGCTCGTTTGCGCTTCTCACTATCGGCTTGGTCGGCCAAAAATTGCAGTTCAGCCAGTACACTTCTCGGTACGACAAGCGTCCCAGGCATAAACCCCGCGCCAGCAACAAGCGCAATTCGCCCATCCATAAGCGCCGAGGTGTCGACAAATACCATATCGGCTTTCATATGTGCCTGTTTTCGCCAAGTCCGATAACTGAGCGCTGTTGTTTGTAATAAAATGATCACCAATAAAACTATTATCATTACTTCATTATTCGTCATATTTCTCCTTTTTTCAGTTATTGTTTCAGGTGGTCGATCAAAGCCTGCCTCAGGTCTTTGGTATTTTTTATAAATGCTTCTTTTTTATTTGGTGGTGCTATGGCATAAGTAAAACCAAGCTTTTTCGCCTCATTCACTCGTTTATCGCTTGCTTGCACGCTGCGAATTTCTCCACCAAGACCTACCTCACCAAACACTACTGCGCCCTCGGTGAGCTTGCGACCAGCGCTAGCACTGGCGATCGCCATAGCAACCGCGAGATCCGCCGCTGGATCATCAAGCTTTATGCCACCTACAACATTGATATAAATATCCTTGTCCGATAATTTCAACTTCGTTCGTCGTTCCAGCACTGCGATCAGCACGGTGAGTCTGTTCAAATCAAAACCACTACTCGTCCGCTTTGGATATCCGAAATTACTAGGCGAAACCAGCGCTTGGATTTCTACCAGTAGTGATCGATTACCTTCAAGCGTTGCCAATACCACAGAGCCGTCAGCCTCTTGCCGTTCTGCTAATAAACTCGCCGATGGATTTTGCACCAGGCTCAGCCCTTGGTCATTCATCTCAAATATCGCCGCTTCACTAGTTGAACCATAGCGATTTTTAATAGCTCTCAGTACCTTAAACCCGCCGTATCGATCACCTTCGAACTGCAACACTACATCAACCAAATGCTCGAGCACTTTTGGTCCCGCAATCGAGCCCTCCTTTGTAACATGGCCGACCAAAATGACCGCTGATCCAGACTCCTTGGCCGCACGAATGATCACATTACTCGAATTAGTAATTTGACTTACCGTGCCTGGCGCGCTAGTGATGTCTGCAAGAGACAGCGTTTGAATCGAGTCAACTATAACCAATTTATGTTTACCGGCACGAATCGTGGCCGCAATGTCATCAGCACTGGTGCTCGCCACAAATTGCAAGTCGTCATGCCCATCAGCACCCAGCCGACTCGCTCGTAACTTCACTTGCGACGCCGATTCCTCTCCGCTCGCATACAGCACAGGCTCAGATTCACCTATCGCCGCGGCAGTTTGCAGTAGAAGAGTGCTCTTGCCAATGCCTGGCTGCCCCGCAAGCAATACAACACCACCGGGGACAATACCTCCTCCCAGTACCGTATCGACATCCACAAAACCAGTGGTTAGGCGTTTCACTGATTCTTCAGCTGAAATTGAACGCATCGTCTGAACTTCTAATACTCGGCCCGACGACCCCGCTCTTGCCACCACCGATTTGCCGCTCTCGACAACTTGCTCGACAAGAGAGTTCCACTCACCACAATTATCGCATCGACCCGTCCATTTCGGATAAGTCGCTCCGCAATTCTGACATACAAACTGACTTTTTGCTTTCGCCATCCTTCTATTGTACCCTACTCTTCCGTCATATTCTGGCCGGCGGTGCCACGCTACTGTCAATACTCTGGTTCAGCTCCGTCAAATGAAGCGCCAAGCCGTCGAGTTTTTTTCGATCTTGCTCGTAGGCTGTTATAGATTGGTTGATTTCATTCGCCGTTTGGTTTAAGCGATCTCGTTCAACAGTAAGTGCTGTCCTCTCAGTAGTAAACTGTCGCTGTGACAAAGCACCGGACTGAGCATTGGCATTAAACTTGCTCACTTTTTCATTATAGCGAGCGCTATCGCGTTTATATGCAGTCGCCCTGTTATTGATGGCATCCGCTCGTTGCTCCAGCTCCTTCGACAGCGTATCGGCTTCTTGCTGTAAGGTAGTGAATTTTTCAGAATAGTGCCGGTGCATGACTAATACTTGCGAACGATCCGTGAAATAAGTGCTGTAATATTGCTCTAGTTCATCGCTTATTTCATCAATTTCCGTACCAATGACTGAGTGATATTCGTTCAGTTTATCGACTTCTGGTAAGTGACTGTATACCTTCATTCGCTCTTGAAATATCGTATTATGCCGCTGCCGTTCAATCTCTCGCTCCAACAATTCATCAATTCGTTTCTGCTCACTATTGCTCAGCCGTTGATAGGCAGCATGAAGCATTTCATGAGCCGCCGTCACTTCATTGATTCCACTCAGTTCTTGCTCGTTTACTTTGTAAAGATATATCCTATCGTTGACAAAGCAGCCCAAAATAGCCGAACCCCTTTCATGCTGACCACAGTGCTCATTGAACCGTTGCGTGCTCTCAACCTCTGGTCGGCTCGCGTAAAACAAGAAAGCCCCATGCTCATTCAAATAAGAAGCTTCAGCCAGCTGGATTGTCTCGGCAGATGGTGGATATTGATTCACCGTTAGCCAATCTGTGATGTATTGCTGCTGCCACACAGCCACAAGTGCTGCACCCGCCAACAACGCTCCGACAATCGGAACAACTACAAACCGCCAGCTAAACGACGGCCGCTTCACCTTGTACCACCTTAAAGACAAGTTGTCGCTGCCGTACACCCACTTGCACGGTATCTCCAGGCGCCACTTCATCGCCCAATAAATATTCAGCAAGTTGATGTTCTATTCTATCCTCGATAAGTCGTCTAAGTGGCCGAGCACCTTGACGCGCCTTAAAGCCTTCGTCTATCAAAAATCGCTTTGCGCTCGGCTGAATCTTTAGCCCCACGCCTTTCGAGAGCAATCTATCGGCCGTATCTGTAACCAGATTATCAAAAATTAACGACACAACTGGTCGAGTGAGTGCCCGAAAAGTAACAATCGCATCGAATCGGTTGATGAGCTCTGGCTGCATAAATCGCTCCAAAGCCTTATTGGTAGCTGCTGTATTCTCCTTATGAAGCGCCTCTAGCTCTTGTCTATCCCCCACTGAATGAGCCTGAAAGCCGAGCTGAGACTCCCGTACAAAGCTATCGGTGCCAAGGTTACTCGTTAAAATCACGATGGTATTACGAAAACTCACCTGTTTGCCTTTGGCATCAGTCAAGATGCCGTCTTCAAGCAGCTGTAGCAACAATTGAAATACATCTGGATGTGCTTTTTCGATTTCGTCAAATAGCACCACGCTGTACGGCTGCCTACGAATCTTATCCGTCAATTTACCACCATCTTCATACCCAACAAACCCAGCCGGTGCACCAAGAAGTCTCGAGGTAGAATGCCGTTCTTTAAACTCACTCATATCGATTTTAACGAGTGCATCATCACTACCAAACACTTCCTTCGCAAGAACACGAGCCAATTCCGTCTTGCCCACACCAGTCGGCCCCATGAAGACGAACGATCCTATCGGCCGATCACCACTGCTTATACCACTTCGGCTTCGTCGAACAGCTCGCGCTACTTTCTGAATTGCTTCATCTTGACCAATCACCGATCTACCCAGATGTTTCTCGAGGCGTTTCAACAATCGTAGCTCCGACGACTCAACCTTATCAACCGGTATACCCGTCATGTTCGATACCGCCTTAGCCAAATGTGCCTCGTTGATAGTCACTCGACTCGCTTGTTTCTCGGATTCTTGAAGCTTTTCGGCTCGTTGTTGCAGCTTTGCGAGGTGAGTTTTATAGATAGCCGCCCGTTCATACTCTTGCTCACTAAACGCTTCGTCAAGCGACTCTTTGAGCTTACTTAATTCATGCATAATCTCACGAAGCTCAGACGGTACCACACCATGATATATCCGAGCTAGCGCCGAAGCTTCGTCGATGACATCGATCGCTTTATCGGGCCGGTACCGATCGGTAACATACCGGTCTGCCAAAGAAACAGCCTGTTGCAGCACTTCATCGCTTAAAACAACTTGGTGATGCTCTTCATATTGGGCTCGAATACCCTTCAAAATCGATAAAGTATCCCTTGGACTCGGCTCCTTGACTACAATGGCTTGAAATCGTCGCTCCAACGCCGCATCTGGTTCGATATGTTTGCGATATTCATCAAGTGTTGTCGCACCTATGAGCCGAATGTGCCCCCTTGCAAGTGCAGGCTTCAAAATATTGGCCGCGTCCATCGCTCCCTCTGCTTGCCCGGCCCCAGTTAAAAGATGAAGCTCGTCGATAAACAATATAACATCGTCTCGATTCCTTATCTCATTCACCAGTTTTTTTAAGCGCTCTTCAAATTCACCACGATACTTCGTCCCAGCAACCAAACCAGCCAAATCGAGTTGAATTACTTGCATATCGAGCAGATGAACAGGTACTTTCTCATACGCAATTACCTGCGCAGCCCCCTCAACAATAGCCGTCTTTCCAACACCTGGCTCACCAATGAGCACTGGATTATTTTTTGTTCGCCGGCTCAGAATAGTCACCAGTCGTTCTATTTCTTTGCCTCGTCCGATCACCGTATCGAGCTTGCCTTCACGAGCCTTGGCAGTAAGATTATCGCCAAATACTTCCAGCAGTCCGCGTTTTGGCGCACTCGATACTTTTTTGGTCGATAATGATTCCATATGCTCGCTCCCTTGCCTATCAAAGTACATTTCGAGCGACTCGATAAGCTGTTCTATATCCGCATTCATATCTCGTAACAGCACCGTGCCTCTCGAACTTTTCTGACGCAAAATACTGTATAAAATATGTTCAGTACCGAGATATTCTTGATGCAATTCTCTTGCCTGGTCATGTGCCATTTTGATGGTCAACAGTGCTGTTTCCGATAGCGTCATCATACCGAGGCTACCCACTATCGGCTCTGTCTTAAAATGAAGCGCCAATTCAGCTCGCTGCAAGGATACGCCAGCATCTGCCAATAGTCGAGCCCCCACAGAAGATCCTTGTGACAAAACACCTAGCAGTATATGTTCGGTACCAATGTGCGGGCTACCTTGGCTTCGAGCGATTGCTTCGGCATGTTGAAGACTCACCCTCGCATTATCAGTGAGGCGGGCAATGAATTCACCAAATGGTTCTGACATATCGCTCCCTCCCTTCTTCTTTGCTCATGAGCTGTATCAAATTTCTGAGCCTATTTTAGCAAAGATTAGCACTCGTGTCAATTGAGTGCTAACTATTCAGCGACTTCTTCAATGGCACTGAAGAGACTATCTTCAATGTCTTTCTTTGGCTTTGGCTCTGGTTTTGCGGCAGGCTTCACTGTTTCAATATCGAGTTCATAGCCAGTCAAGCGACTTGCCAAACGAACATTTTGACCACCACGACCGATGGCTACCGACTGCTGATCTTCATCAACAGCAACTACTGCTTTTTTCGCTTCTTCATCTATGGCTACTTTGGCAATTTCAGCTGGACTCAATGCATTACGAATAAATACTTCAGCATTTTCGTCAAAAGGTATGATATCAATTTTCTCCTGATCGCCAATTTCACTCATAACAGCGTTGACACGAGCACCGTGCCCTCCGACAAATGACCCTACAGGATCAACGCCTGGTACAGTACTGGCAACTGCCAGCTTGGTTCGTCGACCTGGCTCTCGTACAATGCCCCTGATCTCGACAGCACCAGTGTCCATTTCTGGCACCTCTTGACGGAACAGATACTCAATAAACTCAACATTACCGCGGCTCAAAATCAGCTGTGGCGCACGACCTTCTCGTTCGATATCCTTAATGTATACTTTCAGCCGAGAACCAATACCGTAATACTCTCCTTGAATCTGCTCGCTGCTTGGCAATATACCGACCGCTTTGCCTACTTCAACTCGTACCAGCCGTGGCTCTACGCGTTGCACTGTACCATTCACCACAGTACCAATTTTATCTTCAAAATCAGCCAATACAACTTCTCGTTCAGCTTCACGCAGTCGCTGCAATATCACTTGCTTAGCAGTTTGGGCCGCTACACGACCAAAGCTGGTAACTTCATATGACTCTTCAACAATATCACCCAGCTCGGCATCGCTCTTAATTTTACGAGCATCATCAAGCGATATCTCATGCGCTGGCGAACCCACTTCGTCGACCACTTCTCGACCAACAAACACGGTTGCCGTGCCATCATTGATATTTAGTTCAGCTCGAACCTCTTGTTCTCGTTCACCATTATCCCGTCGCCACGCAGCAGCAATAGCTTGTTCAATAACTCCAAGAACGGTCTCTTCAGGGATATTTTTTTCTTCAGCGATCGATTTCACCGAAAGAGTTAGCTGTTTAATGTTCAAATCTTCCATATAATCACTCCTTATGTACTTACTATTATATATCGATGTTCCGTAAATGAAAAACTCCGACCTGCTTGGCCGGAATTACAATTCAACTCTCCTAGAGTATAGCACAGATGACCCATCTTTGTCAATAGCGCAGTGGCAGTACGGTTTAAAAACCTTCAACAATTGTCTCAAAGCGCTGGTCAAGTGGTACAGTTGCCTGCTTGACCATATGGTGCGCCACAGCATTTACCTCGAACTCGCATATTTCTCCGTCCATTACTACCGTCGTGATGATCTTATTGCCAACTTGCTTCTGTTCTAGTTTCGTATACGGAGGAGCTTCAAACTCACTCCTGTGCCCTTCGTGCCCTGTCATAACTCCCTATTCTTTAGCAAATATCTCTTTAAGAGTAAGTTTTCGCGAATATTCTAATGCCCCGTAGCGGAAAGCTCGAACTGCCACCATCATCACAAGCATAGATGAGACTGCCAATATCACCATAGATATCAACGCCTGATAGAGCTCGAGATTGCCTACGGCATTGCGAAGCAGCAGTGGAATCGGCGCGGTAAACGGAAAATAGCTCAAAAACTGCACAATACCCGCATCCGGACTGCTAACAAACAGCGTCACTGCATACAACGGCCCGAACATCAGCAGCATAATAACTCCGAAGAAACTATTCGCCTCTTTTGCAGTTGGAGTTGCCGCACCAATTGCCACTAGGAGGCCTGTCAGCAACAAGAAACTCAAGACAAATATGACAAATCCAATACCAATCCTTACCCAGTCAACTGGAAGTTCGCTTAAGTCAATCGTCGGCAGCGCTAACTGAGTATGAAGCAGCGCATAGCCCACTATAACAGGTATAAGCACGATAGCCATCTGCAAAAAGCCAAGTATCACCATCGATACAATTTTACCGACAATCAGCGTTTTAGCCCGAACGGTCGTAAGAATCATTTCTATGACACGATTCTCTTTCTCTTCAGTCGTGCTGGCCAGCATCTGCCCGCCAAAAGTCGTAATGAGCAGGTAGAGTAATATCAAGAAAACACCAGGAAGAATAGCTTCTTTTATGGCATCTCTTTCGACACCGTCTTGATAGGTTGTCACCTCGGTTTTCACTTTTTGCTGCACCACCGCCAACTCTGAAGGATTAAACTTGCTATCAATCGATTGTGACAATAGCCATTGCGTCACACTTGCGTAACGATTATTATCGAAGATACCGACATCTTTTCCGTATATTTGTACTTCATTCGCCCCAATATCCTTTGGTATAAAAATGAATCCATCAAGCTTGCCCTCTTTCACGAGAGCAACACCTTCTTCCTTCGTATCGAGTTGCTTTGCTGATAGCGCCTTCAGTACTTCTGGCTTTACGATACCCGACTCATCAGTTACTGCCAGCGAGAACTTTTGCTTAGACAATTCCTCACCCGCTTGGCTCGTGGCTTGATTTGAGAAATAAATAACCGCAAACACTGCCGCGATCATGAGAGGAAATGCTAGGCTCAAAAGCCAAAAACTCTTCTTCTTCAGAGATCGCACTATTTCAAATTTCACTACTGTACTAAGATTATGCATTATGACTCGTCCTTTCCACCATATACTGTCACGAAAATATCATCGAGGCTCGCACCATTATGTCGTTTCTTGACAGCCGCAATGGTGCCGTATTCAGCAGCCTTACCATCTTTCAGAAGAATAATCCTATCACACAATCGCTCAACTTCTTCCATTTGGTGCGTCACAAAGACAACAGTAGCGCCTTTTTGTTGATGTTCTTCAATGATGTCCATGAGAAGACGGCGATTTACCGGGTCGAATCCTTTGGTTGGTTCATCGAGTATAAGAAGTTCAGGATTGTTCATGATAGTCACGCCTAGTTGTATTTTTTGTTGCTGACCACCAGATAGCTTGCCGATAGTTATTTTTGCCTTATCGGCTAGATCTACTCTTTGCAGATACTCGAGCGACCAGTCCCTGGCGGCAGTTGCCGTCATGCCCTTTAGTTGGCCAAAATACACCATAACATCGATGACTTTTTCATTTCTATACAGACCTCGTTCTTCTGGCAAATAGCCAAGCTTAGCACCTGTTGCAACATCAAACGGCTTGCCATTGATAGTAAGCGAACCGGCCGTTGGCACAAAAATACCCAGCAGAGCACGAATCGTTGTTGTTTTGCCGCTACCATTGCTCCCTAGTAGGCCAAAGGTTTCACCTCGCCTTACTTCAAAGGATAATTTGTCGATGACCTTTGTTTTGCCAAATGTCATCGTGAAATTTCGTATGTTGATAATAGCATCATTTGTCATAGTATCTATTGTAGCAGATCAACTCGCTGGTTTCGCCATTGGCAATTTCTGTCCAGGGCAACTCGTCAAAACCCGCACAATCGCCTCTTTTTCAGGTGGCGTTACCCACAAACGATATTTCTGCTTCACCGCTACTTGCCTTGCTACATATTGGCAACGAAATGCTTTGTTTGGCGGTAACCAAGTTGCGGCATCACCATCACTCTTTTGTTGGTTCGCTGGACCATCAACTGCGAG
This sequence comes from uncultured Candidatus Saccharibacteria bacterium, assembly GCA_937858705.1. Classification (GTDB taxonomy): domain Bacteria; phylum Patescibacteriota; class Saccharimonadia; order Saccharimonadales; family Saccharimonadaceae; genus SZUA-359. The sequence continues at coordinate 22,042 of CALLZM010000029.1, forward strand.
AAGCTCAAGAGGATCATTCGCGAGTGCAATTCGCTCATTCTTCGATAATTGCTGAGCACCCGTCTGCCATGCATTACTGAGCGCCACTACATGATCGATTTGTACCGCCTGGCTAGTGCTGGCACCCCGTACAAAACTAATGGTCGCGCCAGTATACGGATCGTTAAGCACCCCAGAAAGGACTCGACAATTCTCATCGACTATAGTATCAAGAAGATCTCGCCGCAAGATAGTATTCCGCGTATCGCATCCAAGCGCACTCTCCCAGCCATCGCCAAATTCCGACCGAGCATACCCTGTTTTCGGAGCACGACCTTTCACTGGCAGTTCATCGAGTGTTTTCATGGCCAAATCTCCTTGCGTGCTCGATAATACCTCGGTTTCTGGCGCAATATGCCGATAGTTATCTTCCTGAATAAAGAGAGTTACGGCCGCTATTACCGCAATACATGCGGTCAACAAAAGTCGTCGTCGCTTGGTCGGCGTCATACTTTTAGTATACAATGGAATGCATGCAAACAGTTTCTCACCTTATAGATTTTTTCACACCAACCCATTACGATCTCTCACTCGATATCGATCGAACGAAGAGAAGTTTTACCGGAACCGTTGTCATACACGGCGAGTCAAAAAGCGATACACTCGTTTTTCATAGTAAAGACTTGCGTATTACAACCGCTCTATTCGATGGCAAGCAAGCCGAATGGGCCATGGGCGACAATGACGAATTAACCATCACCCACCAAGACCTAGCTCTTGGCAAGCATATCATCACCATTGGATTTGAGGGTACTATCACCGATGCCATGCATGGCATGTATCCTTGCTACTACACTCATGACGGCGAAGATAAAGAGTGGATTGCCACGCAATTCGAAAGCCACCACGCGAGAGAAGTTTTTCCGTGTATTGATGAGCCAGCGGCTAAAGCTTCGTTTTCCGTCGCTCTCACAACCGAGCCAGGCGTAACCGTACTTGGCAATATGCCCGTCAGTAAACAATCTACCGAAGATGGCAAACTTGTTACTCTATTCGACAAAACTCCTCGTATGAGCACTTACCTCCTAGCATGGGTCATTGGCGATATGCATCGAAAAACTGCTTATACGAGCGATGGTGTCGAGGTGAATGTTTGGGCTACGCTCGCACAATCACCAGAAAGCTTAGACTTTGCCCTCGAGCATTCAGTCAAATCCATCGAGTTCTTCAATGAATACTTCGGCGTGCCTTATCCACTGCCAAAGTCAGATGCTGTGGCACTTCCAGACTTTTCGTCGGGAGCGATGGAAAACTGGGGACTCATCACTTATCGCGAAACAGCGCTGCTGGCCGACCCCGCCACAACAACTGTTGCTTCGAAGCAATATATCGCTACCGTCATCTCTCATGAGCTGAGCCACCAATGGTTCGGCAACCTTGTCACTATGAAATGGTGGAATAACCTATGGCTCAACGAAAGCTTTGCTACGCTCATGGAGTATATCGCTGTCGATGCTATTCACCCAGAATGGAACGCTTGGCTCGATTTTGCCACACACGAAAGCATCATGGCACTTCGTCGCGATGCTATCGATGGCGTGCAACCAGTGCAAGTCGGCGTAAATCACCCAGATGAAATCAGTACGCTGTTTGACGGTGCTATTGTATATGCCAAAGGCGCACGGCTTATGCGCTCGTGCCAACAGTTCATAGGGCATGCAGCATTTCAGAGGGGGTTAAGTACCTATTTTAAAGAGTTCGCGTACCAAAATACCGAAGCTGAAGATTTGTGGCGACATCTCTCAGATGCGAGCGGCAAAGATATTTCTCACTTCATGAACACCTGGATATCGCAAAGCGGCTACCCGGTTGTGTCAGTCACGCCACATGGCTTATCGCAGACTCAATTTTTCATCGGTCCACACGAGCCGAGCCATCAACTATGGCCCATTCCGCTCAATGCAGAAAGCGAAGAAGAGGTGCCAGAACTACTTGAAACTGCCGAATTAGCACTACCGATATCGCTCGAAGAACGGCTCAATGTCGGCGATACCGCTCATTTCATTTCACGCTACACAAAAGACCACTTGGAACATCTCTTGAAGAGAGTGACAGCGAATAGTATAGATGAAATCGGACGGTTGCAGCTGCTTCATGAACAATCGCTATTAGCCCGTGCTGGCATGCTGCCGAGCCACGAGCTCGTCACTATCTTGCAAGCATATCGAGATGAAACTACCGAAAGTGTCTGGAGTATGATGGCTCTTGCCCTAGGTGAGTTGAAAAAATTTGTCGAAACCAATGAAGCAGCCGAACAATCTCTGCGACAGATGAGCGAGTCATTGGCTCGACCGCGGTTTGAGACATTAGGTTGGTATAAAGTAGAGGGTGAATCAGAACACCACACCAAACTTCGCAGTCTCATTCTCGGCACCATGACATATAGTGAAGCGCTCGATATCTTAGCGACTATCGATGATTTGTTCGCCGCTCAGCCTGTCGAAAATCTTGACCCAGAACTACGAGGCCTCATTCTCAGTAGTGTCGTGAAACGAAATATCAGCGATACACTATTGCCACAGCTCATAGATATCTACAGCACTACGCCATCGGCCGATCTTCGAGACGATATTTGTAGCGGGCTCACCAGCGCAAAACGACCAGAAGATATAGCGCTCCTCCTTTCGCACATGAGCCACAAAAAAACCATTAAGCCGCAAGATCTGCCTCGTTGGTTTGCCTATCTTATTCGCAACCGATACGCCCGGGAAGCTACTTGGCAGTGGGTGCGAGATAATTGGAAGTTTATCGAAGAGCTCTTTGCTGGAGACAAAAGCTACGATTATTTCGTCACTTATGCAGCAAATGGCCTCAATAGCAGAAAGCAGCTCGCAGAATATCGAGAATTTTTCGCCCCTATTCGCAATCAGCCCGCGCTCACTCGCGTCATCGACCTTGGTGAAAAAGAAATTCAGGGTCGAATAGATTTACTTGAACGAGATGGTCGCTTAGTTTGCGAAGCACTTACCGCTGCAGCGTAATCCACTCTTTCAGTTCAAACTCTAGACCCGCCACATCAGCGACAGCTAGTAGCAAATCCATGGTATCACCAGCGTGCTTGAGTGCAAAATATTCAGCCGCCCTATTCATTTGATGTAATTTCTTAGGGGTAATAGCCGCCATGCCACTGCCATGATCATCGTTCTTACGATATTTTACTTCGGTAAAATACATCGTATCATCAAGCTGTGAAACGATATCAATTTCACATATCTTGGTTTTCCAATTTCGAGCGAGAATGGCATGGTTTTGCGACTCCAAATATTGAGCGACAACATTTTCGGCCTTATCACCGATAGCCTTCGTGGTATCAAACAACCGAGTGTTGCGAGGCGAGGTAGTACTCACTGGCGTAACTGTGCGATATTTCTGCAACGGCGCAAAACTCAACCGATGCAGCGGTGTTACCCCCAGCTTTTCGATCGCCGCCCGATGCTTCGCCACGCCATACCCCGCATGTCCGCCAAATCCATAACCTGGATACATAGCATCTTGCTCCGCCATAAACCTATCGCGCTCAACCTTCGCCAAAATACTCGCCGCACTAACACTCGGCACCAGCAAATCTGCCTTTTTCATGGTCTGTACGAACGCGCCCTTGCCTGTTCCGGCCAGAAAATTCACCATTCCATCAATGATAATTTCCGTATACGGCACTTTTATCTGTTCAACTGCCCGCCGCGTCGCCAGACGCAATGCCTCGCTCATACCAATCTCATCCAGGTCCGCCGCACTCACCCATCCCGTAGCATACGCTGCTGCTTGCTCACGGATGATATCATACAGCGATTCTCGCTTCTTTTTCGTCAGCTTTTTGCTATCAGTCAGGCCTTCAATTTGCACACCACCCAAAACAGCCGCCCCCACCACTAACGGCCCCGCCCATGGTCCACGCCCTGCTTCGTCTATACCTAATATCATATGTCAATTATACCTCATAGGCAAACCGCTCATCATGCGGTAAAGATAAAAACCCCCGAAACAATCGGGGATTTTAGCAGTGATCTAGTTATGCTATTCCGCCTTAGGCATTTCGTCAGCAGTCTCATTGGCCTCGGCTGAAGCTGGGGCTTCTTCCGCTACAGGCTCACTCACATCGTTGACAGCTTCGCGGTCAAACTGCATCGCCTTCAGGCGAGCACCCTTGCCACTTCGCTCTCGCAAATAACTGAGGAAATTGCGACGAACCTTGGCACGCCGAACGATTTCAATTTTCTCAACAAGTGGACTATGCAGTAAGAAACTTTTTTCTACACCCACGCCAGAAGCCACTTTTCGAACAGTGATACGACTAGTGTGACTCTTTTTGTTATCGGTACGGATCACCACACCTTCAAACACCTGAACTCGCTCTTTATTGCCTTCTTTAATTTTCTGATGAACGCGAACAGTGTCACCACTTCGAGTATCGACAACTGCGTGTTTTTTCTGCTCTTGGTTTACTTTGTCAATAAGTGCAAAACTCATATTATTACCTCTAGATTAGTGCCTCATCCCACCTTGGCTGGCCACACAGCTGTACCACTGCGGCTCCACACCGTCGGATGATAGACATTTTTACTCTGTACAATCAACTATTGACTATATCATATCAAAGCAAAGATTACAAGAAAAAATAACCGTTGAAGTTGGGCTACTCACTTACAAAACCTACAGCCGAATACGAGCATACAACGGCCACCGTACATGCACGAGCAATCTATGGCCTTTGCCATCGGTTTTAATGAGGTGGGTATGCTGATGAACAACACTTTTCGCGCTCGATCCAGGTGCTCGAGCGTACACATTGTATCCTTTACTCTCGTGCTCCTCGATAATAGACATGTACTCTACTGCCGCTTCAGGGCTCAGCTTGCCCAGGCGATCGGTATGTTGTTTGGGTACAATCATCAAATGATCGACAACACCCTGCCCATCCCAAAACGAATAGGGTGTTCGGTTGCGAATAACCCTAAAATGCTCGCCTTCTCTTACAAACTGAGGGTTGTCCGTTGTCATGATACAAAAAGTACAGTCATCGCGCGCGTTATCAAAGCGACGCAATTTGTTATAAGCTCGTCGTTCTTTCCTCGTGTGGGCTGGAATCATATCTCATACAGTATACCAGAATCAGCAAGCGCAAGTCTACGGAAAATGATACAATATACAGTATGAATTATGATGAATTAGCACTACAACTTCACGAACAATATAAAGGCAAGATAACTACTCGTTTGCGCGATGAATCGACGCTAGATCGCACAAAACTAAGTGCCTACTACACACCAGGCGTTGCTAAAGTGAGCCAGGTTATCGCTGCCGATCCAAAATTATTACCAAAGTACACCTGGACAAACAATCTCGTTGCCGTCATTTCCGATGGTTCTGCCGTCTTAGGTCTCGGAAATATTGGACCAGAAGGCGCCATGCCAGTCATGGAAGGTAAAGCACTATTGTTCAAGCATTTCGCCGATATAGATAGCGTGCCAATTGTACTGGATGTACACACTGAAGATGAAATCGTCGCAGCCGTCAAGGCTATCGCCCCGAGCTTTGGCGCAATCAACCTCGAAGACATTGCTGCACCAATCTGCTTTGCCGTCGAAGAACGGTTAAAGGCCGAGCTGGACATACCAGTTTTCCATGACGATCAACACGGCACCGCAGTAGTAACGCTCGCCGGCATTATCAATGCTATGAAAGTTACTGGCAAAACACTGAGTGAATGCAACATAGTCACCATCGGCGCAGGTGCTGCCGGTACGGCTATTATGAAATTACTTCACCGCTATGGTGTTGGCTCCATTGTTGCCGTTGATTCAAAAGGAATTATCGGCGATTCACGCGACGATCTAAACGACGAGAAAAGAGCACTCCTGCCATATCTGGATGCGTCGCAAAGCGGTAGCCTTGAAGACGCTATCGCCAGCGCAGATATCTTCATTGGCGTATCGAAGCCTGGATTGCTAACCACTGAAATGGTCCATACAATGGCCCCAGATCCAATCATCTTTGCACTCTCCAATCCAACACCAGAAATTATGCCCGATATCGCCCGCGAAGCTGGTGCAGCCGTTATCGCCACCGGCCGTAGTGATTTCCCGAACCAAGTCAATAACGCCATCGCCTTCCCTGGCATTTTCCGGGGTGCACTCGACAATGGTGTCACAAAAATTACCGATGACCACAAAATTGCCGCAGCAGAAGTCATCGCGAGCCTCGTCGAACACCCAACTGCCGACGAAATCATCCCAAGCGTCTTCGACGAACGACTCGTGCCAGAAATTGCCAAAGTTATCGTGTAATGTCGACAACCAGTGCTGTTCGATCGTCGTTTTTCAGCGCATTCTCTACCAGAGCCATTGCAGCAGCACCAGGATCATCATGGGTCATAAGTAATTGTTTTAAGGTCTCGGGCTTCATTGCATCGTGCTCGAAATCGCCTGTCACACCATCGGTCACCAATAGCAACCGATCACCAGGCTTCGCCGCAAAACTGCCCGTTTGAGCTACGGGATTATTATCATACCCGAGGCAATTAGTGATCTCATTACCCTTTCCTTCATCTGCAGTAACTAGCTTCAGAGTATTCTTACGCAACAAGTACAACCGAGAGTCGCCAACCGAAGCCCATACACAAGTAGCCACATTGCCTTGCTCGACGATACGACATACCGTAGCAGTAGTTTGCCCAGGGTCTGACTCATGCCACATCAACTTCGATGCTCTATTCAGGCTATCTATCAACCACTGCTTGGCAGCACTTGGTGAAGCGGTACGAAAAGTATGTCCCCTATTCATCATGGCAGCAGCCTGAAGATGCTTTTGAGCATACTCAGCCGCAGCAGCACCGCCTGCGCTTCCGCCCACGCCATCAAATACACCAAAAAGTCCACGATCTTTAGATTCAAGATATCTATCTTCACTATGACGAACCTCGCGTTCAGCAGCTCCACTGGAAATAACTATGCGCTCATGATCATTGATTTCACTCATAGGCAATTCCATCTGCATGCCTCCAGCAACCAAGGTACCGTTTAGTGAATTATTGTCAGTTACAAATAAGCCGTTCTCCCGCTTCCACACACTTGCATGGTGCCTTGAGACTCTCATATCTGGCAAGACAATATCATTTTCCTCATTTCTTCCAATAGTAATGAAGTTCCTGCTTCGATCCAAGACTCTACCCTTAACATTTGGCGCGCCAACAAATAGTCGATCGCCACCCAGAAATGGAGAAAAACCGTGAAAGATATCAAGCTGAGAATTAGCCATCTCAAGAGTAGCCAACCAAGCAGCTCTTTTCCCTATCTCCGGAGGTAAGCCGATTGTTTTTGGTTCTTGGTCAAGAGGAATAGCACCTTCAAAATCAACGAAAAGCCCTCTATCACTACTCGCCTGCCGTCGAGCACCTTCTACTTCGAGGCCATATGCGGTAGTGTATAATCGATCACTCATCTTTTCATTATAGCACACATCGTACAAAAAGTCAACAAGTACCTCTGTTGAGAGCTAGATGACTCGGCCTACTTCCTCGAGCGTTGTTTCACCTCTCAGAGCCGCCAAAACACCAGCCTGCTCTAGCGTCACCATACCTTGCTGCCTGGCAACTTTTTCTATTGTCTCGGTATGTATATCAGCGACATCACCGCGAATAAACTTTTGTATCTCTTCGTCGACCACCATTTGCTCCATGATAACCAGGCGGCCTTTATATCCAAACGGTGCATCATCCGTCGAGACAGGACGATACAGCTGAAAATCATCCAGATCTGGCTTATCTTCATGCGAATCTGGCAACGATTCGAGCACTTTCCGTACATAGTTTTTGGTCGCTTCATCTGGTGTATACGCCTCTTTGCTATGCTCGACAAGTCGCCGCACCAGCCGCTGAGCAACGATGAGACGGATAGCCGAACTAAAAATGGGGTTTACGCCTATCATATCAATCATTCGGCTAAATGCCGCCGAAGTCGAGTTGGCATGGAAGCTGCTCAAAACCAAATGCCCAGTAATGGATGCCTGTATGGCTGTCCTCGCTGTATCCTTATCGCGAATCTCACCCACCATCACTACATCGGGGTCAAGGCGCAAAACACTGCGCAAAGCATCGCCAAAGCTCTTGCCATCGGTGGTATCTATCGGTATCTGAGATATGCCGCTCAAGCCGTACTCGATCGGGTCTTCGAGCGTAATAATCTTTTTATCGGAGGTGTTCAGAGCGTTCAGCATGCTATATAGAGTAGTTGATTTACCGCTCCCCGTTGGTCCAACCATCAGCGCCAAGCCCCTCGGATGGCTAATGATAGCATCTATTTCAGCTCGCTGCCGCATAGGAATACCAAGCAAATCCAGCTGCAACAGCGATTCATCAAAGTTGAACAATCGCAACACAGCGTCTTGCCCATACATTGTTGGCACCGTTTCCACGCGTAAATTTAAGAGATGTGTACCATTTTCAGTAGTAATATCTTGCTGGATATGCCCTGATTGCGGCTCATTCGATGCACTCGAAATATTCGCCCGCCTTGCCAGTTCGCCCATCAGCACCCGGTATCGCTCTTTGCTAAGAGAAGCGACGGCATGCAAAGCACCATCAACTCGCATTCTCACTCGTATATCATGCCGTTGATTTTCAATATGAATATCGCTTGCACCAAGCCTGTCTGCTTGCGTAATCAGAAAGTCAAACACTGCCTCGGTACCAACTGTCTCCAGCGTCTGACTCACTTTGGCGAGCGTGTCACTATCACCCTCTTTCGCTATCTGTATATCATCATACACGACTTGGCGAGGAGGATCATATCGTCGAAGCAACACTTTGTACCCACTTTGGCTAATAAGGTGAAACGCTGTCTGCTTGCCTTCTTCGCTGTATTCCTGCGTGATCTTCTCAATGATTGTACTCGGTGTTTGGGTAGTGATACCAAACTGTGTCGCTCGTTCCTTATCGCCAGCTGCCAGCGGTACCATTTTGTTCTGGTACATATCCTGAATAGACAGTACATCTTTCGCGAGGTCCAAATCTTGCTCAAATTCTCGCGTGTCTAAATAGCCAAGACCGATGATGTTTGCCCGCCTACGGGTGCTATCTTCGTCGTATTCACGCCGTTGCTGTTGTATTTTTGCTTCATCCATTAGACTTATTGTAGCAAATAACATAAGCAGATTATAGAGGAAAATCTGTAGTACAATGAGTACATGCCGCGAATCACTCTCGTTCTTCACAATATCCGTTCGACTCACAATGTCGGGGCGATATTTCGTACCGCCGAAGGGTTTGGCGTAGAAGAAATTATCCTTAGCGGCTACACCCCCTACCCCAGTTTAGGTAAACTTGATACGCGCCTCCCTCACATTGCCGAAAAATTAACTCAACAAATACATAAAACTGCACTTGGCGCAGAAACTATAGTGCCGTTTCGATTCTTCGCTGAGTTTGATGATTGGCAAAAAAACACTGAGATACCACTCATCGCCCTCGAGCAATCACCGAAAAGCACTCTCCTATCGGACTATCAACCACCCGAAACCTTCGCGCTACTACTGGGCGAAGAAGTAGCTGGCATCGCAACCGACATTCTCACCGCGTGCGACGATATCGTCGAAATACCCATGCAAGGACAAAAAGAATCATTCAATGTGAGCGTTGCGTGCGGTATAGCACTCTATGCACTGACGACTACTTTATAACCACCGCGTCTTTGCCAAGAAGTGCCACCAATTGCGACTCCAAACCATTCGATAGTCCAATCTTAAATGGCATGCGCAGTGCTTTTTTGTCGCCGCCAACCACCAATATCACTTCATCGCTCCCCGGATAATCACTACAAGTCGATTTGATATTCAATAATACCTGCGTGTCCTCCGGATTTTCCACGCGTAAGTACAAAGTTTGCGGCTGGGGCTTCTCAAATACGGGAGGCGGAGAAGCCGTTACGCTCTTTGCAGAAACAGAAACGGTAGTCGCTTTTGGTTTCGATGCGCTCGCACTTGCTGGCACCTTACGGCGGTACGGCGCGCGGCTTGTTGGTGCTTTCATATTTTCGCCCGTACTTTCGTAGCTCATCAGCTCTTTATCGGTGATGATATTGATTTCATCGGCAATGATTTTCGCTTCATCGAGCATATTGCCGTCACGATCACGGGCGTTTACCTTGCCTGTCACTTTTATAATTGCGTCTTGCACTAGTTTATCTGCGAGTTGGTCGTACAGATTCGGAAATACAATCACTTCGCCTTCGGCCATTTTATCTTCTATACCGACAAATGCCATTTTTTTACCATTTTTCGTCACAATTGTCCGCACTGTGCTGATGATACCCCCAACAGTCACAGATTGCCCATCTATCTCTTTCGTCACCTGAGTGAGCGGAATAGTCTGCTCGCGGAAGAATGATTCATAATTATCGAGAGGATGCGCTGAAATATAGAGCCCCAAAAGCTCTCGCTCCCACATAAGCGTCTCTTTTTCGCTATGACGAGTCGGTGCTGAACGAAGTTCTATTGTCTGACGAACCGACGAATCATCCTCGAGCGCACCAAACAAATCTGCCTGCGAACTCAATCGTTCTTTCTGTATTTTCGAACCAAACGCCAAGATATCTTCAACATTGAACAATATATCCGACCGATCACCCATTTCGTCAAACGCGCCGCCTTTTACGAGCGATTCCCAGGTTTTCTTGTTCACTTTGTTGGTAGAAACTCGAGTCACAAAATCTTCGATACCTTTAAACGGCGCTTCTTCTCTTGCTCGAAGAATTTCTTCAACCGCCGCCGTCCCCACGCCTTTTATGGCCGCCAGGCCAAATCGAACTTCATTGTTTCCTGGCACCACCGCAAATTCAACGAACGATTCATTGATATCCGGACTCAGTACTGAGATACCCATATGCTGACATTCTGCTATTTCAATCGCCAAACGGTCTGTATCATCACGATCACTTGTCATGAGAGCTGCCATAAATGCATCGGGATAATGCGCCTTGAGGTACGCCGTCCAATAGGCAATCAAACCATAACATGCCGCGTGACTCTTGTTGAAACAATAATTCGCAAACTCTTCCAGCTGATCCCAAAATGTTTCGGCTATTTCTTTCGTTGCACCACCGACTTTTACTGCACCTTCAACAAACTCTGGTTTCACTTTTTGCATAAGGTCGATTTTTTTCTTGCCCACTGCTTTTCGTAGAGTATCCGCTTGCCCGCCAGTAAACCCGCACCATTCTTTCGAAATCTGCATAAATTGCTCCTGATACACCAAGATGCCGTAGGTGTTTTTGAGCGAATTTTCCATGCCAGAGTGCAAATAGGTGATGGGCTCTTCTCCATGTTTTCGTTTAATGAAGCTATCGATGAACTGCATTGGACCCGGACGATATAATGCCACCATAGCGATAATATCTTCAAATACGCTCGGCTTTAGTTCGCGCAAATAGCGTTTCATACCAGCCGACTCAAGCTGGAATACGCCAGTAGTATCACCTCGCTGAAATAGCTCGTATGTTTTTTCGTCATCCAGTGGTAGCGTCGATAGATCTATATCGGTCTTATATACTTTACGAACAATGCGCAATGCATTATTGATAATTGACAAGTTCGAAAGCCCCAAAAAATCCATCTTAAGCAGCCCTAGCTCTTCGACTGGCCCCATAGGATACTGCGTTGCCACTACACCCTTTTGTGCCATTTCAAGCGGCACAAACTTTACAAGATCATCGGGAGCAATCACCACGCCTGCCGCATGCACACCATGTGAGCGAATAGTTCCTTCAAGAGTAATAGCATAATCGAACACCGTCTTTGCGGTCGGATTATTTTCATATTCCCGCTTCAGGTCGGGGTCTTCCGCAACTGAGACTTTTAGCGGGATATGGCGGCCCTGAACTGGAGGCGGAATCAGTTTTGCCATGCGGTCGGCATCACCATACGGTACTTCCAGAACGCGCGCTACATCTCGCACCGCACCACGCGCTGCCATCGTACCAAAAGTACAAATATTCGCCACCCTATCATAGCCGTATTTCTTCGCACAATACTCAATCACCTCATTGCGTCTTGTATCCTGAATGTCAATATCGATATCGGGCATAGAGATACGATCGGGGTTGAGAAATCGCTCAAACAGCAGATCGTACTTGAGCGGGTCGAGATCGGTGATGTTGAGCGCAAACGCAATGATTGATCCTGCTGCCGAACCACGGCCAGGACCGAAAATAATACCTTCATTTTTACCCCAGTTTATAAAATCTTGGACAATCAGAAAGTAGCCGTTATAGCCCATTTTATCGAGGACCGCAAACTCCATATCTAGCCGCTCAATATGTTCAGGCAGCAACTTGCTTCGAATCTCATCGTTACTCAGTGTTTCCGCCTCATCAATAGGAAACGACAAATAGCGATGCGCCATACCCCTATATACTAGTGTATCGAGAAATTCTTTCTCTGATTCACCATTTGGTGTCGGAAACTTCGGAATGAGAATCCCGCCCAGTTCAATATCAATGTCACAGCGATCGGCAATTTCTTTCGTATTACTCACCGTATCGGGGTGCTCGGTCGCCCAGCGCGCAATCACATCCTTCGGGTCGGTCACATGCAAATGAAAATCGGTCAGCGACATGCGCTTTTCATCAGACATAAATGCACCCGTTCCGACACACAGCAAGATTTCATGCGATTGTTGATCGTCGGCATTCACATAGTGAGCGTCACTACTCACAACTGTTTTGATGCCTAGCTCTTCCGACAGTTGAAAGATATAGTTATTTACCTTGTTTTGCAACTCATATTCTTGATGATCTTGAATTTCTAGATAATATCGGTCGCCAAATACCGACTGGTACCAGCTCGCGACTTCTTTCGCTTTTTCATAATCGTCGTGCTGCAGTGGTTCGCTTACCTCACCGCCCAAACAAGCACTCAGCGCGATGATCCCTTCATTGTATTGCTCCAACAAAGCATGATCAATGCGCGGCTTATAGTAAAACCCTTCGAGGTTCGCTATAGTGCTAAGCCGCATGAGATTTTGATAGCCAGTGTTATTCATCGCCAGCAATATGAGGTGATAACGAGCTTTATCTTTACTAGGGTCGCGGTCGTGAATAGTCCGAGCCGCCACATAAGTTTCGATGCCAATAATCGGCTTGATGCCCGCGTCTTTCGCGGCCTTATAAAATTCAATCGCACCGCTCAGCGTACCATGATCGGTGATAGCACACGCTTCCATACCCATTTCTTTGACATGATGCACAAGATCAGGAATTTTCGTCAAACCATCAAGAAGACTATGGTGAGTATGATTGTGTAAATGCACAAAATCGGACGGCTTCAAAGCCGCCACCGTAGCAGTGCTATCCCCCGTTGCTGTCATTAGTTTCATTATAGCATCGACGGGGCAGGCAGCAAAATGAGTTTACTTCATTTTTACAATTGAGATTTCAGTATGCCTTGAATGTTCTCAACCAATTGAATCGACATGGCATCTTCTGGCACAATTGGCGTACCGTCATAAAAAACAGCACCCCGAGCGACAGCATCCATTAAAGCCGCCACCGTTGTGCTATCTTTCATATCGAGCGACCGGCCGTCTGGATAAAATGTACTCTTTGCTGTTCGACAAGATACATAATGGCCCTTTCCCGTATCTCGATCATAGAGGCTTACACTTTGCTGATTCTGATTTTTGACAGTAAAAAGAGTTGTAGTAACGGCAGGCGCAGCAGCACCAGTAAAAGCATCGTACATATCGGAACCATGGTGGGTAGAAAACCTAGCCTGCAATCCTCCTGGCAACTCAAAAGATTGCATCAGGCGTCTTCCTTCCGCTATCGTGCCATCCGAGTCTGGCATTCTCTCTATAAGTGTTCGGCGTGCATCACCTATTGTTGCGCCCAGGCTGTTCATTTCTCGTCCGCTCAACTCAGTTATTCGCCTGAGCACGAAGTCACCTGATGTCAAGCTCATGAACCTCTCGTGTAAATCTTTCTTGTACCGCCTAGCATCATCACCAGACATAAGTTCATGAAGTGGTATCCCAATCCGTTGTTCTCCAGTTTGCCGATAGACATCCGTCTCATATCCTCTGGTGCCGATTGTACCTTTTTGCACCGAAAAACCAATTGGACTTTCATCAACACCAATCCGCATCATGTCTCCAGATAGTTGTACTCCTGCGACAGCTCCTTTTCCCATTAGTGAATTTAAGACATTGCTCAATGGAGCCAATGCTCTATCTCCTCCGTATAATCTCTGGCGGCGCGCAGCAAACGCAAACGATGCTCCAGCACCAAGCGCTTCGACAGCCCCAAGAGAAGGATCGTCATTTTCTAGTCGCATCATTTCTGCGGTACGCCACAATTTCACACCATGCACTAACATCTGTTTTGACTGTTTTGAATCAAGAGTATCTCTAGCCATAACTCTATATATAGCACACTGACGCAATATTGTCAAGACCTGCGTCTACTTACCTCTGTCGTTGCATAGTATCAATCAGCTGATTGATGAAGTCTGCGAGTGGCGGAAAGATGTTGCCAAACTTTCCGAGTAGCCAAACCAGCAGGGCGACAAGCAGTGTTGCGCCGAGCACACTCCCAAAACCAAAAAACAATCCTCTGAAAAAGTTCATCGAAAATACTTGACGACGAGAGCTATGAAAGTCGTAGAATAAATCTTCAAGAATTGCCCTTCTGGCATCGTCTTCCGAAGACTCTGCAATCTTTGTCGTCATTTTTTTGTTCGTCGTTTTGGATTTCGTCATACCTTTAGTGTAGCAAGAAACGAAAAATACCGCGAATTATACCGCGGTATTTTCACACATGTACTAGCGCAGTGCTACTTCTTCGCTTCTTTTTGAAACTCTTGCTTAGCGCTTTCTACTGCACGGCCAGCACGGTTCGTAAACCCTTTTACCGTACTATTGACAGTATCGGCTACTTTACCTGCTTCTTGTTTGGTTTTTTCAACCATTTTATCGGCATCTTGCTTGAGTTCGCCTGCTTTTTTCTTGATATCCTCACGAGTTTCTTTACCAGACTTTGGTGCGGTCAAGAAACCTGCAATCACTCCTACGGCGGCACCAATGATAGCGCCTAGTGCAAATTTACCTTTTGACATATAGTCCTCCTTATTTTTCCTTTAACCCTTTTACGAACGCTGAGATTACTTTGCCCATCGCCAAAGGCGATGCAAAAGTGCTCAGGTTGGCGGCGGTTGATTCAACCTTTTTCACCGTTCTTTCGGCCGATCCAGCGACCGATTTTATTTGTTGCGTTACCTTAATCAATAGTGCAACTAATATGATTGATAGCAGTAAAAATAGTGCCAAAAATGCCGACAGTATAATTACTAATATTTGTGCCCAATCTACCATTCGCTCGCGAACCTTTCCTTTAGTTTGGTGGAGTTTCCTCCATCTCTAGTATACCATCAATGAAAAGACTAGCCAAATCAGCCTATGTATTCTTGTGAGCAAAAAAGCAGTGAAAGACAAAAATCTTTTACACTATCGCCTGGCGAACAGCATCGGCATACTCTTCGTGATCCATAACATATTTTAAATGTGCAAGGAAATAGTTTTTTGGATCACCAGTTGTCATCCATTCGCCTTCAGTCTTCACTACCATTACGGCGCCCGTTGCAGCCATACGAGTGATGGCATCGACCGTCCACAATTCATCATCAAGCCCTGTATGTTTCGGCAACAAATAGTCAAACACCTCGGGAGTTAACAGATAGCGACCATATGATGCAAGAGTAGAAGGAGCCTTGCCTACTTTTGGTTTCTCAACGATATTATCCAGCTTGTCGCCATTTTTCAGTGAGATAATACCATACTTATCTACCACGCTAGCTTCAACTTCTTGGGCCATGATCACGCCCTTAGCATCTGGATTTTTTTCAAATGCCGCAACCATGCTTTTCGCATCCGAAGTTCCGAAGACAATGTCATCGCTATAGAGCGCGAGGAATGCCTCATCATCGGCGATATAATCTCTCGCACTGACAATTGGCGATCCATTACCGTACGGCAGCGCTGGATCTTGCACAATAACACGGATTTTTGGAAAATCGAGGACATGACGAACTGCATCGTACCGGTCTTCCTTGCCTTGCCCACGGAGCTGCTTGCGAACATGGTTTACTGCGTTATTGAAATAATCCTCATAAATCGGTTTTCCTTCAGCAGTCGAGACGATGATAATCTCTTTAATATCCGCCGCGACGCATTCTTCGACCACCAACTGCATAATTGGAATATTGCCAATCGGTAACATGCCTTTTGGAATGGTCTTTGCGATAGGTAAGTATCGACTTGCGTAACCCGCATCGGTGATGATTGCTTTCGTTGGTTTTCTCATTGTTCCCCTCCTTGTTCACATTCTATCAAACTCATACTCTTTTTACAGTCGCTCCCGAATCAACTTCTGCGCAAGGCTCGGATTGGCCTTTCCTTGCGATTTTTTCATGATCTGTCCTACGAGGTAGCCAATAGCCTTATCTTTGCCAGCTTTGATATCGGCAATCGATGCAGCTGAAGCTGGATCATTCAGTACTTCATCGACGATAGTAGCAATTGCACTCTCATCGCTCACTTGCAACAAATTCTTTTCTTTGGCAATGTCTTCAGGCGCCATGCCCTTGTAGATTTCATCAAAGAGCGCCAAGAAAATATCTTTCGCACCAGTTGAGCTGAGTTTATTGCTACTCACCATTTCAGAAAGTTCCGTCAATCTTTGTGGGCCAACCAACCCCGAGGCAACTGCCGCTATATCGATATCATCCGCCTGAACCGACGAAAACCAATTGAACACGCGCTTCGCTACATCATTTGCGCCTTGGTCTTGAACGACCGAATCAAGTGTTATCGCCACTGGCTGATGCTCGAGAATCGTATTTACCACTGAAAAATCAAGGTTCAAATCTTTCCATCGCTTGCGGTATTCGCCAGGTAAAGTTGGCACACTCGCCTGAATGTCTGTAATTTCCTCATCGCTCAATACAATTGGTGGAATGTCAGCATCGGGCATATAGCGATAATCTTGTGCATCTTCTTTAGAGCGCTGGCTCGTAGTGATCTGCTTGTCATCGTTCCAGCCGCGAGTTTCCTGAACTACCTTTTCACCGCTTTCCAGCAAATCGACTTGGCGCTTAAATTCATATTCAGCCGCTCGCTCCACGCTCCTAAACGAATTGAGATTTTTCACCTCGGCTCGTTTTCCTAGTTCGGTAGCGCCTTTTTTTGCGACAGAGATATTTACATCAAATCGCATGTTGCCGTGATATAAGTTGCCGTGGGTTACTCCAGCATAAGTCATCAATCGATACAATTCGGTCGCATAAGCTCTGGCTTCGGCCGCCGAATGGATATCTGGTTCCGACACAATTTCAATGAGCGGTGTGCCGGCCCGGTTGAGGTCGACCAACGAATAATCACTAAAGTGCGTCAACTTCCCAGCATCTTCCTCGAGATGAGCGTGATGAATGCGCACTTTCACCACTGAGTCATCTTCAAGCGGCGCATCGATATGCCCAGCCAAGATGATTGGCTGATACATCTGACTAATCTGATAGCCTTTTGGCAAATCTGGATAAAAATAATGCTTGCGATCAAACCGTGAAATAGGCGCAATCGCCGCATTCAGTGCCTTACCAGCTCGCACAGCTAGGCACACCGCTTCTTCGTTTAGTACCGGCAACACTCCCGGCAAACCCCAGTCAATTTCATGCACTTTGGCATTCGGCTCGGCATCTCTCGCATCGTTATCGGCCGGGCTGAACAATTTGGTTTTTGTCGCCAGCTGCACATGGCATTCTATGCCAATCGTCATGTCGTATTCGTCATACACACTCATCTAGATTGCTCCTATATCTTTCAAGCCTTGTTTATATCCCGCTAAGGCTCGTCTTGCTTCGTCGTATTTGAGGCTCGCGTTGTGCTCATGAACAATCTGGTTTCGCAGTTTGTGCGCCGACCACACAGTGCTAGCGCTGCTCAAAGTATCTTTGGCAGATCTGATTCTCTCACCGCAAGTTTTACCATCAAAACATCGCTCCTTCAAGGCGCTATCGAGCAGCGCATCGGCATTGATGATGGCCATGAGATAACTTTCAGGATTATCCCGTTTGATCGCTTGTTGAATTGCTAGCCATCGCTGTTGATATTTCTCCTGGCTAGTGCACGATTTACCGCGCCTGGTTGTCAAAACAATTGCGAGAGCCACTATAGTGATGAGTGCCGAGACAAGAAGCAGCCCGATGATAAATGGCGTCATGAGCGAGGCTCCTCGACGCTTGCTGCAAGTGACAGCAGCGTGTTGTCGGACTGTAGCGGTCCAACCAGCTGCACGCCAATTGGCAACCCCTGTTCATTTGTCCCTGCTGGCACACTGATGGCTGGCAATCCCGCCAGGCTTGCTGGCACCGTCATCACATCGGTCATATACATTTTTAGTGGGTCTTCAGTATTTTCGCCAAGCTTAAAGGCTGGCGCGGCAGCAGTCGGCGTCAGTAACGCATCATATGTTTCGAATAATTTCTCAAAACCTTGTATCAGTAAGGTCCGAGCTTTCTGCGCCTGCAAATAATATGCGTCGAAAAAGCCCTGAGATAGCACAAAACTCCCTATCAAAATGCGTCGCTTATTCTCTGACATAAATCCTTCAGCTCGCGACAAACTATATACTTCAGCAAGCGTCTTCGCTGCTTCCGACCGATGCCCATACCGAACACCATCATATCTCGCCAGGTTACTCGATACTTCAGCTGGGATGATAATGTAGTACATCGCTAGCGCATGGTTTACTATCGGTAACGACACTTCTTCTACCGTATGTCCTGCTGCGCGAAGCGTATCGGCATAGGTGTTCGTAACCGCTCGCACCGATTCATCGACAGAATTGTCCATGGTTTCCTTAATAATACCAATTTTCATAGGGTTCATTGGGTGAATAGAACCATCGAAAAAATCTGGCAAGCTGGTCATATCTTTGCTGTCACGACCAGCCATTACGCCCATCACCAAGGCCGTATCTTCGGCGGTATGAGCAAAGCACCCCATAGTATCGGTGCTACTCGCCATAGCCACTACACCATACCGACTTGCCGTCCCATAAGTTGGCTTTATGCCATATACACCGTTGAAACTGGCAGGCTGACGAATCGAACCGCCAGTGTCAGATCCAAGCGCAAAGGGCACAATATCGAGCGCCGTTACGACCGCCGAGCCACCAGACGAACCGCCAGCTACTCGAGTGGTATCGATGGCATTGTTCGTTGGACCAAATGCCGAATTTTCCGTTGAGCCGCCATGAGCAAATGCGTCGAGATTTGATTTTCCTATGCAAATCGCGCCTTCTTGCTCGAGTTTTTCTACCACTGTTGCCTGATACGGTGCGTCAAAATTTCGTAGCATGTTGCTCGCCGCAGTCGTCGGCGCACCAAATGCCAAGAAGTTGTCTTTCACTACAAAAGGAACACCAGCGAGCTTACCTGTCAATGCTCCTTCATCGACCAGTTTTGCTCGCTCCAAAGCTCGCTCAGGGGTGAGCTCTAGCAGCGCATGATACGACGCATGCGCTTTTGCTCGCTCTAGCGCCGCTTCAACTTCTTGCACTGCCGAGCTTTCACCCGACTTAATTCTACTCAGTATATGACCGATCGTTATCATACTTATAACACCTTTGGAACTTTTATTTGATTGTCTTTCGCACTCGGAGCCAGAGAAAGGAGCTTTTCTCGACCAAGCGATTCTGCTACCTCATCTGAGCGCATAGCAGTACCGACCCAACCCACCTGATAGGTTGGCTCTACAGCACTTGTGTCTAGCTCTTGCAATTGAGCGATGTATTCAAATATCTTACCTAATTCTTGGCGCATAGACTCAACTTCATTATCGTCCAGGCTAATAGCACTCAGCGCAGCCAGCTGCTGCACCACACTCGCAGTTATATGTGTCATATCGTCATTATAGCACCGACACAGTGAGTTTTGAAGCCATGCCTACAACTTCGCTTTTATATCTTTGATAAGATCCCGTAGCTCAGCTGCTTTCTCAAACTCTAGGTTTGCACTTGCGAGATCCATTTGCCCAGTAAGTTCTTTTATGAGTGTGCGGTATTCTTCTTTTGGTATTTTTTTCAGATCAATTTTTGGCGTAGCATCCTCTTTCATCGGTATAATCGCTCGCAATCCTTCGCCAATTTCTTTAGCAATGCTGGTTGGCGTAATGCCATGCTCGGTATTATATGCTTCCTGAATTGCCCGACGGCGATTGGTTTCATCAATAGCTTTTTTCATACTGTCGGTCGTTCTGTCGGCATACATAATCACCCGTCCCTCGACATGCCGCGCCGCTCGACCAATAGTCTGAATAAGTGAAGTTTCTGAACGCAAGAAACCCTCCTTATCGGCATCGATAATAGCGACTAAGCTCACCTCTGGTAGGTCTAACCCCTCTCGCAAAAGGTTGATGCCAACCAATACATCGTATACACCCGACCGCAAATCACGCAAAATATCACCTCGCTCTAGCGTATCGACTTCACTATGAATATACGCCGTCTTAACGCCCATTTCTTGCAGGTAACTACTGAGGTCTTCCGCCATTCGCTTGGTGAGCGTCGTCACTAACACTCGCTGACCTTTCGCTGTGACTTCACGAATTTCTGAGATAAGGTTATCTACCTGATACTCACTGGGGCGAATTTCAATGCTCGGATCTAGCAGCCCTGTCGGACGAATGATCTGCTCGGCTGGCTTTGGCGAATGCTCCAGCTCATAACCACCAGGTGTCGCCGATACAAATATGGCTCTATTGATATGCTTTTCGAACTCGTCAAACCGAAGCGGACGATTATCAAGCGCGCTTGGCAAGCGAAAGCCGTGTTCAACCAGCACTTCTTTTCGTGCTCGATCGCCATTATACATGCCCCTCACCTGCGAAACAGTCACATGGCTTTCGTCTATGAACAATAAGAAGTCGTCTGGAAAATAATCAAGTAGTGTCGCCGGCTGTTCACCTGGCGCGCGATTGGTGAGATACCGTGAATAATTTTCGATGCCCTTTACAAATCCTGTTTGTTCGAGCATTTCGAGATCATATTTTGTGCGCTGGCTCAACCGCTGAGCTTCAAGAAATTTCTGTTCTCGCTCAAAAAAGGCCAACCGCTCATCAAACTCTTTTGCTATGCCCTTTATTGCTTCAGCGATCTTATCTTTTGGTGTAACATAGTGGCTAGACGGAAATATCTGTACCGTGCTCGGCTCGGCTATTATTTCACCAGTCAACGCATCGATAGTCGTAATCCGCTCCACTTCATCACCGAAAAAATCAATCCGATAAGCCTTGTCGCTCCCCGACGGAAACACATCTACTACATCGCCTCGTACTCGGAAGGTACCTCTAGCAAAATCGATGTCATTTCGCTGGTATTGAATATCGGTAAGATGGCGCAAAAACTTATCTCGTATTCGTCGTTCGCCTTTTTTGACCGTCAGTGACATATCGGTATAATTATCTGGCGAGCCAATACCATAAATACAACTCACACTAGCCACAATAATACAATCGCGCCGTGTCAGAAGTGCCGAGGTAGCCGCATGGCGCAAACGATCGATCTCCTCATTTATTTTGCTGTCTTTTTCGATGTAAGTATCGCTACTGGCAATATAGGCTTCTGGCTGATAATAATCGAAATAGGAGACAAAATAATGCACTTCGTTGTCTGGAAAAAATGACTTAAATTCGCTGTATAACTGCGCCGCCAGAGTTTTATTATGCGCCAAAACCAGAGTAGGTACGCCAGCTTGAGCGATGATATTCGCCATAGTAAAGGTCTTACCGCTACCAGTTACTCCGAGTAAAGTCTGCTCTCGCTCGCCTTTTTTGAGTCCATCTACCAACTGAGCAATCGCCTGCGGCTGATCGCCTGTAGGTTCATACTTTGCCGATAAATGGAACG
>CALLZM010000030.1 GCA_937858705.1 uncultured Candidatus Saccharibacteria bacterium
CCCGAAAACAGCGCTGGATCTTGAAATACAGTCGCAATATTTTGCCGTAGACTTGCTTGCCTTACTGTCGATATGTCTTGCCCGTCAATGGTGATATTGCCGCTATCCACCTCATAGAGACGCATAAGTAAGTTCGTGATAGTTGTCTTGCCGCCGCCACTCTCGCTTACCAGCGCCACATGCTCGCCCGGTGCCATAGCAAAAGAGATACTCTTCAAGACCGCCCGATCAAGCGATGAGTCTCCATAGGCAAACGATACGCCGTTAAATGTCACTTCGCCAGATACCTTGCCGAATGCCACAGCACCCGACACATCAGCGATAGCTGGCTTTGTTTGAAGTGCCGCCAAGACATCAATGCTCCCAGCAATAGCTCTCTGGAAATTATCGACGATGAAACTCATGTTGAACAGCGGCATGCGTAGGCCATTTATGAGCGTAATCAGCAGCACCATGTCGCCTATAGAGAAGCGTTGCTCTGCCGTCTGCACAAAAATATACGCAAAAATGGCAAAAAATATCACCGAGAGTGCCGATGAACGAATGACATCCATTTTATGCCAATATATCGATTGGTCGCTGGTGATGGTCACTGTCTTTCTTAGTTTTTTAGTAAAATAGCCCAGCTCCATTTTCTCATTGACATAGCTTTTCACCGCTTTCATCTGCGAAATCACTTCTGCAAATCGACCGCTGGCAATATCGGTTTCTTTATTTTTCCGAACCTGATAGGTCTGCCATTTTTTGCTCGTCAGTGTCGTCAGCCACATAAAGAGTGGGTACATAATGACCACCAGCAGTGCCAGCGTCCAGCTATACCAAAAAACAATCCCTACGGTGATGACAACCGTCAGAATCATCTGGAAAAAGTTGTTAGCAAGGCGATTCAAAAACTCGCTCAATTCCGCAATTGCACGGTTGAGCCGGTTGATAATAGTACCTGTCAGCTCTTCATCGTAGTAGCTTTGCGGCAAACTCAATAAGTGCCTATAGTAAACCGTCGAAAGCTGCTCCCGTAAGCGAATCGCCATCATATCGCCCCAGTACCCACCGACATTACGAATTAACGAGTTCGCCATATCAAAGCCAAACAACACCGCCGCGAGTATGAGCACTTGCGCTAGGTTGACGCTATGGCCCTGAACACCCGCCACCATCAAACTCGTCACCTCAGCAATAACAAACGGCACCGCGATACCCGTTAGCGCCACCAACACCGAGGCAATAGTGATGCCGATATACAGCTTCGACAGCCCATGCGTATAGCGGAGGATTTCGATGAGCGACTTCATACTTTATCTAGTATATAGCCATCACGCCAAAATCACTAGATGCCAGGTGTTTTTATATTGGAAAATACAGCGCGATTGCCATCAGTAGAAGTAGTAAAGTTAACACCTTCGCCCGTACAGCTCAGCGATCTCGAATGTGCTGGTATGTTAGCGATACTTTCATACCTCACCGCTAAGACATAGAATGGCTCCTTGCATGCACCATATCCAGCTGCCGGACTCGCATAATAAGTAAAGTAGTAAGAATTATTATTGATCGGATCAACCGGCAAATCGCCCACTATGCCAGTATTTTTGAGATTTTTCATCCAATTTCCTGCCGTATCAACACTATGAGAAAAACCATCTCCCCAAGTTCCACTAAACCCCGCGGGCTTATTTGTACCCACGCCAATATGCGCCGGATATCTCCCATATTCAACCAAGTATACCTCTAGTGCCTTTTGAATCTGGGCAATCGCTTGCGTCCTCGTAATATCCCGGGCTCGTTGCTGTATGCCATTATAGGCAACCACAGATATAGTCGCTAAAATAGCTACTACAACTATGACGATAAGAAGCTCTACGATAGTGAAACCGGTTTTGGTTTTGTGCATATTTCGAGTATACCCCCCCCCTGGCGAGGTTGTCAAGAAGAAACCAATAGTTTTCACAACTTTTCACGAGACACTATCTATAGCGTATCGACACCAGATATAGCGTTTTATAGAGGCGTCTCCCATGCTATATGTGGCCGACCGTAGTGACCATGCGTAGCGAGGTCTTCGTATATCGATCGCTTCAGTCGTAAGAAGTCAATGATACCATGTGGCGATAGGTCGTAGCCCTCGATTCGTTTTTCTATACCGTCAATAATCACCGTTGCCTCAACAGGCTGGCTGTGGCCGATAGCATACGCTAGCCGCACCAATACCGTGTGAGCCTGAAATTGCCGCAAGTAGTCAACAGCTATCTTGCGAGCCATGTACGCCGCCGATCGGTCTACTTTCGACGAGTCCTTACCGCTATACGCTCCGCCACCAATCGGGATTTGTGGACCATAGTTATCAACGATAAGCTTGCGGCCCGTCAGCCCAGCGTCAGCCTCAAAGCCACCGATATGCCAATCGCCTGCCGGATTGATGTGCAACTGCGGATTGCTGTTGCGATACTTCACAAAACAAGGATTTGCATACTGTTGCTTTTTCGCCCAGTCTTTGACTGCTAGCTCCAAGTCATTATGAGCGGCATGCTGAAAACTTGCGACAATAGCCACCAATTCGGCATTTTTCACTGTCACTTGCGTTTTGCCGTCATGCGGCCATAGCTTGTATAAAAACTGGCTCAGATCTCGTGCCAACACCAGTTCAAGCGGTAACAACTCTGGTGTTTCGCTCGTCGCATAGCCAATCATTATACCTTGGTCGCCAGCTCCACCAGTGTCTACACCGGCCGCAATTTCTGGACTTTGAGCGGCAAGATTGTTGACGATTTCTAGCTCTTCGCCAACGATTCGTCGAACAATCGGCTCAATGTCCACGGTGACCTGACTCTTCACTTCACCAGTGATAAACACCCTGCCATGACCGCCCATCACCTCTATGGCAGTGCGAGCGCTCGGGTCATGGCGCAAGTACTCGTCGAGCAGCGCATCGGCGATACGGTCGCATAGTTTGTCTGGATGTTGTGGCGAAACAAACTCCGCCGTCTTGAAAGATGTGTTCATATCTTTCCCTTTCTACGGGTTGGAAGGAGCACCGTTTTCGACTAGCAAAATCGACTGGTTGCCGGCAGGTCATCGAGCCAATTCTCTCGCTGCGCTCTGGATAATTATTATGTGCTACTAGTTAGTATAGCAAAAAGCTCACACTTCACAAAACCACAGTATTTTTCACAGTACGCTATATGTAGCGTATATACACTATATATAGTGTTTTCGCGTGAATCAACTAAGCACCCGTCAACAATTTATGGTCCCTCGTCAAATATAATATCAATACCGTATGTATTATCACTTTCTCCCGTCTGCGAACCGACCAGCCAATCCGACCGCCATTCTTCTTTATCGGCAAATTTGATAGGTGAACCATCCAACGCTTCGATAACCAATGGCGCAGATGTCGCCT
>CALLZM010000031.1 GCA_937858705.1 uncultured Candidatus Saccharibacteria bacterium
GCAGGGGGGGGTACACTATATACCATAACAACTATCGCATTAGCGAAGGGGAGTAAACAACATCATGCCACGCCTACCAAAACCAGGAAAAGACCAAGGCCAATGGGGGCAAATCCTCAACGACTATCTCTCCCAAGTCCACAAACCAGACGGAACACTCAAAGACAACTCTGTCCCAGAATCAGCTCTCTCCCCTCAGGTCCAATCTAAACTAGAAATCATAACTGGACAGCAAGGAGCCACAGGTCCCGCCGGAGCTACTGGCCCTCAGGGGGCTACTGGAGCCAGTGGAACTCCCGGCGCAAGTGGTGTCCCAGGTAGCCAAGGTGCTACCGGAACACCCGGCACCCAAGGCCCAAGCGGTCCAACAGGACCTGTAGGAACAGCGGGAGGACAAGGAGCTACTGGTGCAACAGGAGCATCTGGTGTTCCGGGAACAGTTGGAGCGAGTGGTACTCCGGGGACGAATGGACAAGCTGGAGCCACAGGCGCAACGGGAACCCCAGGCCAAGGCGTACCAGCCGGAGGAATCACTGGACAAGTCCTAGCGAAGAACTCTGGGACGAATTTTGATACCACATGGGTAGACCAAGGCGCTATCAGTGGTGAACCGGGCGTCGTCGAGTTTGACAGCTTCTCAGGTGCTAACGATGACGCAAAGTTTACTGCTGCGCTCGAATACGCCGCCGCTCAATCTCGCATTCCGTGGATTCGCTTCCCGGCACGACAAGTCAATCTCAACCAAGGCGGCCGTACACCGTTTACTGGCATGAAGCTTGTTGGCCCTGGCCCTGGTGGTTCAAGTGCCAAGAACTATGAAGTGGGCGGCGGGGTCAATGTGAATCACCGTGTTAATTTACAGGCAGGCATTACAACGGGCAATAACGCCCTATTTGTCCATACGGGAAATATTTATGCCGTCACTGTGGCTGACCTCAACTTTACCTCGAACAACAATGCGCAGTTTTGGCACCAGCCAAGCGGTACGATTTATTCGGCCGAGTTTCGCTCGCTGAACTTCTTTGGTATGCGACATGTCTTCGGTACGCCAAGCACCAAAGCTCTTATGACAGCGGTCAGCTTTACTGGTTTTTGGGGCTGCGTGTCGTATGACTCTTCGACGGGTACGCCACAATTCCACATCGGTGGTTCAGACTGTTCTTTCTGGATGGGCGGCTGGCTGAATATCGGCTCTCCAACAGCCGGGAATGGAGGCTATATTATCCGTTTCGATGGTTTGTCAAAGACGAATGTTGGGTATATCTACTGTACAGCACGCACTGGCGACTTGGGCGTGCGTTGTACGGGGAACAGCGCAGGTCTTTGTTTCTTTGGCGGTGCATACGAAGGCATGAATGCCAATGACCCTTGCTATGGTAATGTCATCCGTGTCGAAGGTGGGACAGTTCGGTTCCGCGACCCATGGATTGCCTATGGTATGACCAATCCGACGGCCAATGGCGATAATAGCCAGGGTATGATACATGTTACTGGGGGTCAGGTGTTGATTGATGGCGCTACTTATGGGCGTGCAACAGGTGTTGATGAAAGTGTGCCGCTTGTATATGTCGGTGGCGGAGAAGTGCGCGTGCGAAACATCATGCGCCACGGTACTTGGTCTGGCAAGCCGCATGTCCTGCATGGCGGCGGAACCGTAGATGCTGATGATACAGTGGTAATTATCTAGTTACAATAGAAGGGAGAGGTAAGTAAGGCTGTGTACAAGAATACTCGAGGATTCACCATAGTAGAGCTTTTGATAGTCATCGTGGTCATTGCTATTCTGGCTGCGTTGTCTGTTATTACCTATACCAACATCCAAACCCGGGCAAAGAATGCAACGAAGGTCAGTACCGTGCAACAGGCAGTAAAACTCATACAACTTTACAAGACGAGCGGAGGTGTCTATCCTCGCAGCGCAGCTGGGGGCGAATTTTGCCTGACGACCGACAATGTGTGCACCAACTATGCCGGAACGGTGAATGAAGCTGCAAATACGGCTCTCATGAATGAGCTGAAAGAGTTCGGCACTCCTTCTGCGCAGTCTGGCGACACTGTCGTGTCAGGTGGGCGGTACGGCATCGTCTATAACTATCTCGCGAGCCGCACCCTCAGCTCTCAGCCTAACCCTGCGCTTGTCATGTTCTTCCTTGACGGTACAAATCAGATGTGCGCCAGTTTGATAGGCGGCATGGTCAGCGTCACTGATGATGGCACGGGAAACTTCGTTCCAGGTAACCGCTCCAGTGGTGACACTGGCGGCAAGACGCGGTGTTATATGATGTTTCCAAACTAATAGTAGAAACAGCGTGTAGCGCTTTTTGTTTGACAGAATCTCTGGGGGGGGGGGGTATACTCGAAGAGATGAAAAAAGGTTATGGTTTTACCATTGTTGAACTATTGATCGTGATTGTAGTAGTTGCTATCTTAGCAGCTATCTCTATGGTCACTTACAAGGGCATTACTGATCGTGTGCATGACACGGTTGTGAAAAATGATCTCCAGAAAGTAGTAAGATTACTAGATATTTACAGTATTGATCATGGTCAGTGGCCGAGTAGAACCACAGGCGACGATGGATTTATTGCATCAATGGTTGCCGGAGGGTTTCGTATGAATGGACGCAGTTCATACGCTGTCTATCCTCAGACTATTTCGAATTTTACCGTTTGTCTTCACCTAGATGGAGAGGCAATTGCTGTGGCGACGATGAGTAAGTCGGGACGGGCCTTTTTCGTTTATAGCAGAGATGGGTTTACACAGCGAGAGATGACATTGGCTCAGTGGGCGTCAAGCGATGCAACAGCCAGAGCCAGGTGCCAGTTTATCGGCAGTGATCTAAGCTCTCTATATCCAAACGGTACATACGGTAACTACAATGGCTATAATTCCGACGATACCACAACGGGACCCTGGAGGAGTTGGACGAGCGGGTAAGATCTATGCGGCGATTCCCAGCGCACCTAAGCGATTTGCGATAAATTCTTGTAGCTCTTCTGGGGATCGTTTTACATTCCATGTATCGATAACTGGTTCTTGTTCGGTCATATTTTTATTCCTTTTTGTGTTAATGACTTTATACTTTCAGTATAGCACAAAATAGACAAAAAAGCAATAGTTTTATATAAAAATGTAGAGAAATAGGGAAATGACAGAGGTGCTATACTGGATATATGACAAAAACTCGAATAGTAGCGGTGAGTGGCGGTGTTGATAGCGTGGTACTTTTAGATATATTGAGCAAAGGAAGCGACCGACTGATTGTTGCACATGTCGACCATGGCATACGAGAAGAATCGGGGGATGATGCTCGATTTGTGAAAGAGTTAACAAAGCAGTACGGTCTTCCCTGCTTGTCGACTTCCCTCTCCTTGGGTGCGAAAGCTAGTGAGGAGAAGGCCAGGCAGGCGCGGTATGATTTTCTGTTTGAGCAAGCAAAGAAGTTCAAGGCGACAATTGTGACTGCTCATCACCAAGATGATTTGCTAGGTTCGATGGCGATAAATATTGCCAGAGGCACTGGGTGGCGAGGTATGGCAGTCATGAATAGGACAGGGATAGAGCGGCCATTACTGGGCCTGACTAAGCGGCAATTGTATGAATATGCTCTTGCTCATCGTTTGGAGTGGGTGGAGGATGCAACGAATACTGAAGATAGGTACATGAGAAATCGCATGAGGGCTGGTGTGGTATCGCTCGATAGCAAGATAAGGAATCGGCTGACGGATATACGAATCGACCAAATACGGCTAAAACAGGACATAGAAAGAGAAATTGAGCGAGTTTTGCTAACAAGTCGAGGCAATAGGTATTTTTATACAAATATCGGTTCGTCTGTAGCGCTTGAGCTGTTGCGACGGGAAGTGCATGAAAAAACAGGCGAGACACCTATGCAGCCAAGTTGCGAAAGAGCCCTCTTGGCTATAAAAACCGCGAGACGAGGCACGAAACACGATGTATCTGGTGCGGTATTTCTCTCATTTACGACGGATTCTTTTGTTGTTCATACACGATAGCTTTGCTAAAATAGAAAGGATAGTCCTATAGATAATAAGATGAAGAATGATCAAAGAAAGGTCTGATGATTTATGGCGCAAGTAAAGATGCCGGGTAAAAAACCTGGCAAAACCAGCAATACAATACGGATAATTATTTTTTGGGCGGTTCTATTTGGTGTGGCCGGTCTATTTTGGGTGTTTGGCTCCCCTGCTGCCAATCTTGAGAAAGTGCCTATTAGCCAAGTTATCAAACAGGCGAATGAGGGTGCTGTTGCTCGGCTTGAGATTCAGGGCAATGAGGTGCGAGTAGTCAAAAAAGGCCAAGATAAGCCAAGCCAAGTGGCTATAAAAGAAGAAGGCAGTATATTGGAACAAGGCCTAGAAAAAGGCGTGACGACGATAGATGTGCAAAAACCTTCCGAAACAAGCTCGACTTTATGGCAAATCGCGATTATGATTGTGCCAGTTGTTTTAATACTCGGTTTCTTTATGTATATGATGCGTCAAGCTCAGGGGCAAAATAACCAAGCGATGGGCTTTGGTAAGAGTAAGGCTAAGTTATATGGCCTCGATAAAGAAAAAGTGGTGTTCGATGATATTGCTGGTAACGATAATGCCAAGCAAGATCTGTGGGAAGTAGTAGATTTTCTGAAGCACCCTAAAAAATATCGAGCACTTGGCGCTAAAATTCCGAAGGGCATCCTAATGGTTGGCCACCCGGGAACTGGTAAAACCATGCTTGCACGAGCGGTAGCGGGTGAGGCAGATGTGCCATTCTTCTCTATTTCTGGTTCAGAATTTGTGGAAATGTTTGTCGGTGTTGGTGCGAGTCGTGTGCGTGATTTGTTTGCGAAGGCTAAGAAAAATGCACCGTGCATCATCTTTATCGACGAGATTGATGCCGTAGGGCGCAAACGAGGAAGCGGCATGGGTGGTGGTCACGATGAGCGCGAGCAGACCCTGAACCAGATATTGGTTGAGATGGATGGCTTTGAGGCGGATACCAATGTGATTGTGCTCGCGGCGACCAACCGTGCGGATGTGCTCGACCCTGCCCTGCTCCGTCCTGGCCGTTTTGACCGACGAACCAACATCACTTTGCCGGAACGAAAAGACCGTGAAGCGATATTGAAAGTGCACTTCAAGAATAAACCGACTGATGACACGGTCGATCTCGATAAGTTGGCGGCTAAAACGGCTGGATCGAGCGGCGCGGATCTTGCAAATATTGCCAATGAGTCTGCCATCATTGCTGCCAGGAGAGATTCGAAGAAGATTAGCAATAAAGACTTGACCGAAGCATTTGAAAAAGTGGCAATTGGTCCAGAGCGAAAAACGAAAGTCATGGACGAAGCTGAACGACGAATGACGGCGTATCATGAGGGTGGCCATGCTATCGTGGGTCATGTGTTGCCAGATTCTGACCCGGTGCATAAGGTAACTATCATTCCTCGAGGCGCTACGGGTGGTGTGACTTGGTTCTTGCCTCCAGAAGATAAAAGCTATACCAATGTCTATGAATTTAAAGATATTTTAGCGCGAGCATTGGGCGGTCGAATTGCCGAGAAGATTATCTATGGCGATGATGGCATTACTACTGGCGCTGGCTCAGATCTACGAAAAGCTACTGAGATAGCTCGTGATATGGTGATCGAACAAGGTATGGGTAAGGTGTTGCGCGACCAAGTGTTTCACGAGGATTCTGGTGGACTAATGTTTGATAAGATGACCAGAGATCGGCCATATTCAGATGCGACGGCAAAAATGATCGATGAGGAGGTGAAAACTCTTATGCAAGAAGCAGCCAAGCGAGCCGAGATTATTATCGCCGATCCTCATAACCGTAAAGTTCTGGATAAGCTCGTTGATGCACTGCTTGATAAGGAAACGATCGACGAGCATGAGGCACATGCTATCTTGAAAGACGCCATCTTGCCAGAGGGGGCTATGCTTCACGCGGCGTAGTGTAGACTATGAACCGAATGCGTTGGGTAGTCAGTAAAGTAAACAAGCGGTTGACAATTCAGTCAGCCGCTATTCTGCTTGCTGGGTCGACGCTGATATCGAGTTTTCTTGGGCTGTATCGTGACCGAATTCTCAACAGTATGTATTATGACACCTATAAAGTAGGGCTCGATGCCTATGTGTATGCGTTTCAGGTGCCAGATTTTATGTTTTTTATATTGGTGTCGGGTGCGTTGAGTGTCACTTTTATACCGGTATTCAATCAGCGGTTGGCGACGGGCAATAAAAAGTCTGCATGGCAGCTTAGTTCGAGCCTCATCAACTTTATGGCGCTCACTACCCTTGTGGCGAGTATTCTCATTATTATTTTTGCTGAACCACTCATAGGGCTGATTGCGAATGGGCTCGATGAATCTGGTCGAGAGCTAGCTATTAGTTTGATGCGAGTGATTGCGGTGAACCCTTTTCTGTTTGCTATTGCAACGGTGATCGCTAGTATGCAGCAGGCTATTGGGCGGTTTACTTTTTTTGCCTTAGCACCAACGATTTATAATATCGGCATTATTATTGGTGCCCTCTTTTTCACCAATGGTATTAGCCTGTTTGGCGTACAGATCTTTGAGGGAGGCATTATGGGGGTGGCCCTAGGGGTGGTGCTGGGCTCTATCATGCAGCTGATTGTGAGCTCGATTGGTTTGTTGGGACTAGGGTTCGATTATCAGTTTAAGATACGATGGAAGAACAAAGGTTTTCGAAAAGTACTCGGGCTGCTGCCAGCTCGTTCGCTCGACCAAGGCATGGACTATTTTGTGAGCTTGTTTGAGTTGAGGTTAGCTTCACATATGGAATCTGGCGTGGCAAGGGCATATCAGCAGGCATTGGCATTGCATATGATGCCAGTCAATCTCGTTGGAGTGGCTATTTCAACTGCGGCGTTTCCGAGCATGACGGAGCATTTGGGGTCGGGCAATGTATCTAGATTTCGTCAGGAATTGCAGCAAATTTTGCGAGTGATTGTGTGGTTGGCCTTGCCAATTGCGATCATTACCTATTTCACCCGAGGATTCGTAGTGAGTTTTGTCAAAAATGGTGGCGATTCGCTGATGGCCGGGATTTTAGGGGCCTTAGTGGTAGCGATACTGTTTAGGACAATTTACCATATTGCGGCGAGGAGCTTCTATGCCCAGCAAGATACGAAAACACCGCTGTATATCTCTCTTTTCTCTATTGCATTGAATATTGGCTTGGCTCTATGGTTTACACAATCGTTGAAGATGGGTGCGTATGGATTGGCTTTTGCGCAGTCGATAGTGGCATTTGTGGAGGTGGTTATACTGTTTGGAATTATGCAATTGCGCATAGAAGGCGGGATATTTGACAGAAGGATGGTGCAAGGGCTGGTGAAGATGGCGGTTGCGAGTGGTCTGATGGCGTTTATTACTTATGGCATGGTTCAGTTATTCCAGCTACAGAGTAACGACATGAGCTTGTCGCAAACTTTACCGAAATTTCTTCTTATTGTTGCGGTGAGCGCTATATTTTATGTGTGGCTTGGAACTAGGTTGAGATTGGGAGAAGCGCATACGGTGAGCGAAAAAATGAAGAAAATCGCTTTTTCGAGGAGAGTCTAGATGCAAGAAAAGGATATTCGGAATTTTTGTATCATTGCCCATATCGATCACGGCAAGAGTACGCTTGCTGATAGGATGATGGAGCTGACCGGGACGGTTCAGAAGCGCGACATGAAGTCACAATTGCTTGACTCGATGGATTTGGAGCGAGAAAAAGGGATAACGATAAAATTGACGCCAGTGCGAATGCGGCATGAGGGCTATGATCTGAATCTGATTGATACGCCGGGACATGTTGACTTTAGCTATGAGGTATCGCGTTCGTTGCAAGCGTGCGAGGGAGCGGTGCTGGTGGTGGATGCCTCGCAGGGCATCCAGGCGCAGACTTTGGCGAATGTGTACTTGGCGATGGAGCAAGATTTGACGATTATCCCAGTGCTGAACAAGGTGGATTTGCCGGCGGCGGATGTGCCACGGGTGTCAAAAGAGGTGATTAATTTGCTTGGCTGCTCAGAGGACGACATCATCAAAATCTCCGCCAAAACTGGCGAAAATGTCGACCAAGTCCTGGCGGCCATCGTCGAGCGCATCCCTGCCCCCACCTCTCCTCTAGAACAGCAACTTGTAAAAAATAACACCTCTCAGGGAGTATCCTTATACAGGGGTGAAGACATGCAAGTTTCAGAAGTGCCGCTGCGCGCACTGATTTTTGACTCGTATTATGACGATTACCGCGGGGTGATATTATATGTGCGAATTGTCGACGGCGAACTGAAAAAGAACGACCAAATCTACATGATGGCGACAAAAGCCCATGGCCTGGCGCTGGAAATCGGCAAGCTCGCCCCCGGTATGACGCCCGAACCTGTCATGCAAACCGGCGAAATCGGCTACATCGTCACCAACCTCAAGACAACGCGAGAGGCGAAGGTGGGCGATACAGTTACTTTGAAGAAATACTTTATATAAAGGAAGAAAATGGCACTCATTAAAATTTACACAGAACCGAACAATCTCAATGAACTGCGGGCACATGTAGCGCAGTCGATTAAGCTCGTGGCGGCCGCAGCGCTGAATGTGCCAGAGGTGGAAGCGACGCCAGGGAGTATCGAGACGGTGTATACTGAAGGGCTTGACCTCATTGGGATCGACTATATTTGCGAAATCATCGCGGTGAAGCGGCCGAATGAGCAAGCAATTGCGGATAATTTCATCGCTGGGCTGAACCAGATTTATCCAGACAAACTTTTTAGTGTCTATTTTGTGCATATCGACGAAGTCGGCATGAGCAATACGCCGCGTCCGCGAGCTGACGGCCGGGCGATTAGTATGAATGAGGCGGTAGAGGTGGCGAAAGGCATGAAATGAACGATTGGTCGGTAACTTATCACGGCAATCTCTTTGAGATCCTGCAAAACGAAAAAGGCTGGGAAAAGGCGGCGCGGGCGCCGGGCGTACGGGTGATTTTGGACGATCAGGCGGCGGGGAAAATTTTAATGAAGCCGCAGCTTTTTACAAACTGCGGAATAAAACTCTTACAATTTGCGGGGTGGAATCTTTACAAAGTGCGGGGTGTGGAGTAGAAAGTTTATAACCATTCACAAAGTTTATAAACTTTAGTATACTAAACTCATGGAAAACTATAGCGAAAAGTTAGCGCGGATATTGGCGGCGAGTGGTTGGAGCCAGGAGACGCTGTCGGACAAATTAGGCGTGTCGTTTGTGACGCTCAACAAATGGGTGAACAATAAGACTGAGCCGCGAGACAAGGCAAAAGAGCGGATAGATGTGCTGTTTGCAGAGATTTTGGGCACGGATACCCTTGAAAAAACAGAGGTAGTGCGCGTCAAAAGGCTAGCGACCGGCAAGAAGCTAAGCATCAATAAGCTTCTGGCAAACCGTGAGCTGCTCGACCAGATGACGGTGCATCTGACCTATCACAGCAACGCCACTGAGGGCAGCACGATGACCGAGGGTGATGTCGAGGCGGTGATTTTTGACCATAAAGTACTGCGCAATCGCACGGCCATCGAGCAGCGCGAGGCTATCAACCACCAGACGGCGCTTAACTTTTTGCTCGATGAGTTGCAGGATCAGGGCAAAAACTTCACAGTGACGCCAGAGCTCGTAAAGGCAGTCCACCTCAGGCTGATGAACGGGATTATCACGAATTCTGGCGAGTATCGCAATCACGGCGCGCGCATTCGCGGGGCGCATGTGCCGCTGGCAAACTTTATAAAGATTCCCACGCTGATGACGCGGTGGTGTCAGCAGGTAAATGAAGAAACCACCGACCCAATTGCGATGTTGGCAATAACTCATGCGGAATTTGAGCGGATTCACCCGTTCAGTGATGGCAATGGACGAACCGGACGCTTGCTGCTGTTTGTGCTGGCGCTAAGGGCGGGGCTGGTACCGCCGATTATCCGCAAAGAACGCCGGATTGCATACTATAAATATCTTGAACTTTGTCAAACGAGAGAATTGTCCGACCCATTGGAAAAGTTTATCGCCGAAGCTATTATTGAGACGAGTGATTTGGCGGAGGATGTGGTGTGAGTATGACAACCTACATTTTATGTGGCGGTAATGATAGAGAATATGAACAATTTGGTATCAATTTGCAAAAAGTCGTGAGCGAACGAGTTAAGCATGTCAAGCTTTTGGATGTATATTTTGCGGGTGATGATAACAAGGCCAAGGCGCGGTTTGAGGATTGGAGTGGGTGGTTTGATGAGTATTTTCCTGACATTGAGCGAGTACTTGCAGCACAAGATGAGTTTGCTGACCAGGTAGCGTGGGCGAATGTTGTCTTCATGCATGGTGGACGGACGGAAAAGCTCCTTGAGGAGTTGCCGAATTTTGCGGAGGTCAAAGAATTGCTGCGAGGCAAAGTCTATATCGGCTCATCTGCTGGCGCAAATTACATGGCGGAGAATTTTCTGAGTCAGGATAATGGTGTGCAGTGGGGCTCTGGTATATTGCCTATAAACACAGCTGTGCACTATGACTCGGGTAATTGGCAAAGTCGCAGCATTGAAGATACTGATGCGCTTGAGAGGAATTTTCCTAATACTTCCATTTTGCGGATTCGCGAGGGGGAGTTTGAGGTAATCGAAGATGAATAAACTTGTACTCTTTACCGGAAATCAGCGCAAAATCGCCGAAGCAAAAGTGGTGTTCGATGAATACGACATAGCGTTTGAGGCGTTTTCGGCGGATATTGACGAAATCCAGCATCATGACCCGACGGAGATTGCGAAAGCCAAAGCTAAGGCAGCCTACGGTGTAGTGAAAAAGCCACTTGTTATCAATGATTCAAGTTGGTCGATTCCAGCGCTGGGTGGTTTTCCGGGTGGGTATATGAAAGATGTTGATGTGTGGTTTGATGCGGCGGATTGGCAAAACTTGATGCGCGATAAAACCGACAAAACAATTACCCTTCATGAGTGGATTGTGTTCTATGATGGCGAGGCTGTGAAGATTTTTGAATCATCGATGGATGGTTATTTTGTTGACGAACCTCGTGGTGAGTCAGCCAGTGATATGAATAAAATGGTTGCGGTTTATAACGACCAGACAATTGCAGAAAGCCATGAGAGTGAAAGGTCAGATGGCGACATCAAGCACTCAGCGCATTGGCGTGAGTTTGCGGAGTGGTATACCGAAGGATGCGATAGCTGATGCGGCTCATTTCACTCAATCTCCAAATCGGCAACACGCAACTGCAGAAAATTGCAGACTTTTTGGATGCGCAAAACGCTGACCATGTCTTTTTGCAGGAAGTATTGATGAGTGACGGCACGGATGCGGCGAAGCGGATAAATGATTTGATGAAGAATCCGTACATATCCGTCAAAACTGATAAAATCGAGACATATATGACCTCAAATGGCGATACCTATACGCAGGGGATGAGCGTATTATCTCGGGGGAATGACATTGTGACTGAGCCGGTGGAGTTGCCGAATGTAGTAGACGACAAGCACACCCGCATGGCGCAGTTTGCGCGGGTTGATTATTTCTGTGAGAGCTGCCCAGAGCATGCGCACACCATGGATAGTTACGACTTTGTGAATGTTCATTTTGCTAACCGACCGGGTAATGTTACGCAGTTGAGGCGAGTGCTCGAAAATGCTGATGAAAATTATTCATGTCCAATTATCATTGGTGATTTTAATATGAGCAAGCAAATGTTTTATGAGACAAAACGCTGGTGGGGCAAGGCATATGAAAGCTCGGTTGAGTTCATGAATTATGTCAGTTTTCCTGGTTCGGAGGAGTTTTCGCAGATTGACATTTGTCTCATCCCGCGGGGTATGAAGTTTCAAAATATCACGACATTTGAAGGTCTGAGCGACCATAACGCGGTGCTGTATGAGATTGACGATAGTAAGTTCAGTCCTGATGATACGATGAATTATATATACCCGAATGAATGGGCTGAAAGCAAAAGTTTATAAACTTCGTTCGAGTCCGCATTCACCACTAAAGAAAAATCTGAAACTATTGTATAATTAACAGATAGTATGAGTAATGGGATAATCGTTGAGCCCCTACCTGGCTATAAAGATGTCAAGCCGTTTGTCTATGCGGGCTTTTTCCCAGTGTCAAATGAGGACTACAATGACCTGAAAGAGGCGATTGAGAAGCTTAGTTTGAGTGACAGTGCGTTGCAGTTTGAACCGGAGAATTCGCCGGTGCTGGGCTTCGGGGTGCGGATTGGCTTTTTGGGGCTGTTGCATATGGACATCATCCGCGAGCGGCTAGAGCGCGAGTATGACCTGGACCTGGTGGTGACGAATCCGAGCACTGACTACCAAATTACCTTGACGACTGGCGAGGAACTGGACATTAAAAGCGCGGCAGATTTGCCAAATGTGACGAAGATTGTGGAAATTCGTGAGCCGTGGATAAATGGCGAAATAGTCGTGCCGCAGGAATACATCGGTGGCGTGATTCAGCTGATTGTCAGCAAGCGAGGGTTGCAGAAAAACATTAGCTACATCGACGAGCGCGCGCTGATTAGCTTTGAAGCGCCTCTCGCGAACTTGTTGACTGACTTTTATGACCAACTGAAATCGGTGACGAGTGGCTATGGCTCGTTTAATTATGAGCTGGCGGACTATCGCGCAGAAGACTTGGTGCGGGTGGATTTTTATGTATCGGGTGAGATGGTCGATGCGCTGAGCGTCATGGCACACCGCTCTGAAAGTCAGGCGCTGGGGCGCGATGTGGTGAAAAAACTCAAAGAAGTCGTGCCACGACAGGCGTTTCAGGTATCATTACAGGCGGCTATCGGCGGCAAGTTCATCGCCCGCGAAGACATCTCGGCCTATCGTAAAGATGTGACGGCCAAACTCTACGGCGGTGATGTGTCACGGCGCAAAAAACTCCTCGCCAAACAAGCCAAAGGCAAAAAACGCATGAAGAAATTTGGTAATGTTGAGATACCGAGTGAAGCCTTCACTGTGATGTTGAAGAGAGACTGATTATCGGTATCTAAAAACTTCTAGATAAGATACTGTCGCACCCAAGCAATCTCCCATATCGCCGGGATAGACGCAGGAGTCTCGGCATGGTGATCCATTTGTAGCGAAAGCCACATCTGCCCCGAGGGTACTGCTGTGAGATTAGTTGTGTGAAAAAAGCGCACGCCATTGCGATAGCCCGAAACATGCGAGCCCGGTATCCATTCGACGGCAAAGTTATTCCACTCACGGATGTTAGTCGAGATATCATCTTGGATTTGCTGATGTCCTGGGTTGGTGTAGTGGAGGTTGAAGCCGACATTTACCGTGCCACCACCTCCAGACGTACCGGTTGGCCCTTCATAGAAATCGACTTCGCCATCATCAGGCCATACGCCACCGTCGCCCGGCCACAACAAAGCTACGGCTGCCCATTTGTCGTCTCCTTGTGTGACACGACTTCGAAATTCGTAGCGTGCACCAACCGATCCCCATTCTTCATCCGCACCTGCGAACATCACTTGGCCAGCCGTTTTCGTGCCAGCTGTTCCGGTTATGCGGAGCATACCGTTGACTACTTCTACCTGCTCGGGCAGTTTAACCCCCCATTGGTTTCCTGGCGAAACCCAAGACTTTAACCATGCCGTATCTGAGTCGCCGACATCACTCCAGTCCGTTGTCTGGTAGTATGGCGCACCCCAGCCCAGCGTCGCGGCAGCAGTAACGCCATCGCTCTCGTAACCTCGTGCCGCAATACTTCCCCTGCGCGTTAATGCGATTCCCATGATTTAACCCCTTATGCTAGATTACCTTCAATAGTCCATTCGTTGGTCGATCGTTTGCGTATGGCAACTGAGCCGTATTGCTCGGCGATAGTCGTGCGATTGCCCGGAGCATACAGCGTAGCGCCGCTACCGGCGAGGATCGTCACGCCACCTGTACCTTGACGATAAATCAATTCCTGCGCCACCAGCGCCACCCGACCCCGAAGCCCCTGACACGCCAGTACCGCCGGCTACACCCGCACCACCGCCACCACCGCCTCGCTGCTGACTAGCAGTAGCAGATCCAGTACCACTACCTCCTGCATATCCAGCCGTAGCGGAACCACCAGTCCTGGTTGTACTCGATGTAGCAGATCCGCCGCCGCCGCCAGAAGCGCCAGACGAACCGTTCCCGTTTGCACCACCGCCACCACCGCCCGCTGCCGTAACTGATCCAAATGCCGAGCTACTACCCGTGGCTCCAGCCTGGTTGCTCGTACGTGAAGCACCACCCGAACCAACAGTGACTGTTACTGGAGTACCGGGCGTCACTGACACATTCGTCTGATGCACTACCGCACCTGCGCCACCACCGCCACCTGGCGTAGTTTGGCGACCGCCACTACCGCCACCACCGACAACAACAACGTCGCAGCTAGACACGCCGGTCGGTGGTGTCCAGGATCCGGATGACGTAAAAATCTGACGAACTATTGCCACTGCAGTATCCTCTGTATTAGTCTAGTCATGCTATTCTTAACTCCCTGATATCATATCGCGATAATCACCGGTAATCATCCATGTCGGATCTGGATCAGATGACGTACCACCCCAAATCCGAATCGTGCAACCTGACGGAACGCTCGGTCGCATTCCCAAGGCATACGCTTGTGCATAGGCAATACTATACATAACATTAAGATTTGCCTGTGGCGTAATCGGAGCTTTATCATTGAGCATTGCCTGCATATTACTGACGCTAGAATCGACATAGTGCTTCGTAGCGGCATGCATATTATCCGTAGGAGCGGCAGCCAGGGTAAACGTAACACCGTTCTGGAGGGCTATATTGCCCGAAGATCTCTCGATATAGAGAACATCGTACTCAGCACCATTTGTATATATACGAAACTTTCTGTCTGCTCCAGAACCAGACACGCCCATGACAAAATCTTGATTAGCGTTAGTACGGAATTCGAATTGAGCAAGAGAGGTGTCGTCGTTCCTATCGATAGCAAAAAATGCATTGCCTGGTGAGTCTACAGTTATACCGTAACTGTTCACGAACAACTGACCTGTCATTGTATCCCCACTCTTTTGCACGAAGCTAGATGTATCTGGCGCAGGGCCGGTGGCACCAGTTGAGCCTTGAGGACCTTGAGGGCCTTGCGGGCCTTGTGTGCCCTGTGTTCCGTTTGCTCCAGTCGGGCCGATCGGGCCCTGAGGACCTTGTGCTCCAGCAGCACCAGCTGATCCGGCGGGACCAGTAATAGTAGTGAGGGCAACAAGATCAGTCCATGTTGGTGTACCGACATAGCGCCACTGGATGTGCGTTGCAGTGGTGCGAATCTCTATCTCGCGACCATCCACGCCATTCCCGGAGGAGAGTTGCGCTTGCAGCGCGGCGGATAATTTCGCAAGAGTAATAGTACCGTCTTGAATGTGCGCGGCGCCGAGAGCGCCAGTGCGGATGGTGCCATCAGTATTATGAGAAACCAACAGATAGTCGTTAAGTATTTCTCCCCAGTTATTCTGATCGCCTCCAGGTATTGGTAAACGTGTGCTCATAATATGCGCCCTATCCTCAACGGTTGTGGTTATATTTGTGTCCATTATATCCCACCACCCTTATCCTGGCAAGTGCCCTCGAACTAACCAGCTTTTTACCGAATAATTCCGTCCATACTCTGTGTTGCCGGACGAAATATCTGTGGTGCGACACCAGCAGAAATATCTACGTCTGGTTGATGCGTACGAGGTATGACATCGATCATCCTTCGAGGCAGGTGTCCTAGCGTAATGTGGGGCGGCGGTATATAATAACACGATATGACCATAGAAGAACTGGCAAAAACCTATCAACCCGGGGAGCGGGCACACGAAGTCGTAGCAAAGTCGAACACTATCTTGCTGGTTGGCATATCTGGGGCAGGGAAGGATACGATACAGACGCACATCCTCAAAAATCCGGAATACCACCGGGTGGTGACGCACACGACGCGGGCACCTCGGTACAACGACGGTGTGCTGGAGCAGGACGGGCGCGAGTATCACTTCGTGTCGAAAGATGAGATGTACGAGCTGCTCGAGACGAAACAGATGATAGAAATCAACCAGTTTGGTAGCGAGTTCTACGGGGCAAGTGTGGAGGAGTTTGAGCGGGCGAACCAAACCGGGAAGATAGTTGTGGCGAATATCGATGTCAATGGTATCACAGCCGTGCGCGGGCTCGGCGGCGATGCCGTGCGTGCGCTGTTTGTTCTGCCGCCGTCGTATGACGAGTGGATGGTGCGGCTGAAGAAGCGCTATCCAGACGAAGCGTCATTTCAAGATGTGTTTGCGACGCGCCGAGAAATAGCTATCGCGGAGTTGGAACTGGCGCTGTCGGTGCCGTACTATCACTTCATCATCAATGACGAGCTGGAGCGAGCAGTGCGCGTGGTTGACGAGATAGCTCACAGGACGGATGTGTTTTATCGCAAGGACGATGAAGCACGACTACTCGCACGGGACATCCTCGAGGAAATCAGGGCGCGCAGGTAGGTCTACCTTTGGCCACCGTAGGCGCTGGTGCCGTACCCGTTGCCATAGCCGGAAGCTACCTCGGGTGATGGACCGCCAGCAATCTTGTCAAGGTGGTCCACTGACTTTAGTAGTACTCCGCCGCCCATAGCCATCAGGCCAGTTGCAGCAGTGTACTTCAAGAAAGACTTGCGGTCCATCTTGGTGTCTAATAGTTGTGCGATTTTTGCTTTTAGGTTGTCTTTCATGTTTGTTTTTCACCTTAATATTAGATGATATATACCCATTATAGCAAACTTTGGCGAAAAACGCAAGCGTTTTGAGTGATTTCAGGCTGCTATGTGGAAAACTTGCTTGATTTCTGAGACGCTTTTGGTTATTGTATGAGTAGTAACCAAAAGCGCTAGGGGGCGTTATGAACCATATGCTGCTCAATCATCTCACGCAATTTGCTCAGACGAACCAATCATATAACTGTGGAGGCTATGGTGAGGGCGGCTATAACACTAACGATAATTGTGTGACAACTGCGGACGGCTCGGCACTGGCGGATACTGGTACGAACGCTATCATCGGTATCGCTGGAGGTATATTGCTCATCGTCATCGCTGTCGTTATCTTGGTAGTAACGCGCCGCAAGCGGTCAAAGAACAAATAATACCCTTGCACATTTACCGCAAGAGCAGTATGCTATTAGTATAAGCAACATTAAGGGGAGTAGCAAATGCCAACTATAGGACCTATGGAGCTAGTAGTCATCCTTGTCATTCTTCTCTTGCTCTTTGGAGCAAAGAAGTTACCTGAGCTTGCACGCAGTATCGGTACCTCAGCCAAGGAGCTAAAGGGTGCTATGCGCGACGAGCCGAACAAGGGCAAAGCACAAGATGAAAGCAAGGATAAGAAGAGCGCCTAAGGCGTCTGGATTACCCGAGAAACCGGCCCTATTGAGTCTCAAGGACCACCTCCGAGAGCTTCAGGGCCGGTTATTCTCTACGGTGGCGGTATTTATCCTCGCCGCGGCTGTTGCGTACCCATTCTTCGACCATATCGCCAACTGGTTGCTTGCTCCGCTCAATGATGAGCAGGAGCTAGTCTATCTGACCCCTGGAGGGGCGTTTAGCTTCATCATCAAAGTGTGCGCCTATGTGGGGCTGATAGCTACGTTGCCTATCATAATCTACCACATTTACCGATTTGTCATGCCGGCAGTGCAGACGGTGCGCCTCAGGCGGGTGCTGGGCTATACTGTGGCTTCGTTGGTGCTGGCTCTGTGTGGGATATTGTTCGCGTACTATGTCAGTTTGCCGGCGGCGCTGTATTTTTTGACTGGGTTTGACCTCCACCATATCAACCCGATGCTGACCATCGACTCGTACTTCTCCTTTATCATGACGTACATGTTGGCGGGGGCAGTACTGTTTCAGGTGCCGCTCCTGATGCTTATTGTCAACTCGGTGACACCATTGACACCGAAGAAGCTGATGTCGGCGCAGAAATTTATCATCGTCGGTTCGTTTATCGTTGCTGCGGTGATTTCACCGACCCCTGACGCACTCAATCAAACACTGCTTGCTTCGCCGGTGATTATCATGTATCAGTTCGGTATTGTGATGATTTGGCGGATGAATGCGCGAGCGAAGAAGCGCGCGAGGCAAGCGG
This sequence comes from uncultured Candidatus Saccharibacteria bacterium, assembly GCA_937858705.1. Classification (GTDB taxonomy): domain Bacteria; phylum Patescibacteriota; class Saccharimonadia; order Saccharimonadales; family Saccharimonadaceae; genus SZUA-359. The sequence continues at coordinate 18,171 of CALLZM010000031.1, forward strand.
TAGATGAGTCTATCGACATAGCTACTCCGGAAGATATCGTTGAGGCTTCTGTGGAGATGGGGCAAGAGGTGACCCCTGTAGATACGGCGCCTACTGTGAATGCTCGTACAGAACAGCGACGCGCTATGGACATCATGGCTCGACCGCGCTCTGTTGCTGTGGTGCCCCCACCTCGCCGGATGAGTGATGTCATGCCTCGTACACGCCAGCCGGACGCAGACACTTCTGCGAGTGTCGCACCGCAGATATTTCGTCCAGCAACGCGGAGTATGGACGGGATTATCCGAGGCTAGGTAGTATACCAACCGTCACCCCACAAGTCGTAGAGGCGGTCGAAGTAGTTTTGGTATTCTAGCGCGACGACATCGGTGCTGAAACGGTTTTGGGCTGCGGTGCGAATTTTCTTGCGTTTGGCGACGCTAAACTTCTCGATGGCTTTCGTCGCAGCGATGAAATCTCTGAAGGTGTCGCAGCGATAGCCATTTTCGCCATTTACCACAGTTTCCGTAAAGACGCCGAAGTTGGTTGTGATAACTGGTGTGCCGCACAGCAATGCTTCGGCATGAACGCCACCGAACGGTTCTAGGTAGGTTGTCGGCACAAACACTGCTTTGGCCTTGCTCATCAGCTCGCCGCGTTTTTCGACACCGACAACGCCAACATGCTCGCCATACCCTGAGAATTCGCCTTGCCCGGCGAGGATGAGGCGCTTGCCGAGTTTCTCGCACACTTCCTGGGCAATGCGCCAGCCCTTGCGGTCGATGAGCCGGCCGATAAACAAGAAGTAATCGTCTGGCTTTTCGGCAAATGGAAATTCTTCTTTGTCGTAGTAGTTCGGCACGACTGTGTCGTAAAAATTGCCATTGTCGTCATGGTCTTGGCCGTGAACATAGTGCATGTGAGCGTACGACTCAAAGACGCGGTACTTGCTGTAGGTACCGAGGTAGCCGATACCGTACTCGACCGACATGTTGTCCGGGAACGCATCGGAGATGATTTTTTGGCAGGTGCCGCCGATGACACAGATGAAGTCTTTCGGCTGTATCCGTTCGGCCATAGCGCGGATGGTATTGGCATTCATCTCCACCCAACCCGGGTCGTACATGTCCCAAGTGATGTTGAAAAACTGCTTGGTGTGGTCGCCGTTGCCGAAAAACTCTTGCTGCTTTTCTTTGGTGATGACCGTGACGAGCTCTTTAACGCGCGCTTCGTTCTCCTCGCTGGCATAGAGAATGACATCGTGGCCGAGGTCGGTCATCATGTTGCAAAATTTGCGGACTTTTTGGGTGTAGGCACAGTGGGTATACTCCGCGGTCGTTTGGGTGTGGGGCAGGCTGACGACATGAAATGTAAACTTCCTCTTCATGTGACCAGTGTAACATTTTTTGTTAAAATAATGCATCGCAACGAATATTTCTAGCACTCTCTTGCGCTGAGTGCTAATGATGTGCTATCATATTCCTATGACCGAGCGGCAAGCAGCGATTTTAGTGGCTATCATTGAGCAGTACGCAGAGGTGGCGGTGCCAGTTGGTAGCGTCACGCTGGCGAAGTTGTTTGGCGTGTCGTCGGCAACGATTCGTTCGGAGATGGCGCGCCTCGAAGAGCTGGACATGATTCACCAGCCGCACACCAGCGCTGGTCGCGTGCCGACAGACAAGGGGTACCGGTTTTATGTCAATCGTTTAACTGAGACGGAACACAACGAGGTGCCACGCATCGATCGCAGTGCGAGAGCGATTGAAGCGCGCGTGCAAACCCATGTCGACCGAGCTGACCGAGCGATTCGCAGTGCCGTCGACAGTCTTGTCGAGCTGACCTACAACATGGGGCTGGCGACCATCGGCGATGAGCTGTACTTGAGTGGCATGAGTAATCTGTTTTCTCACCCGGAATTTGCCGGTGGCGTACACGCTCAGGAAGTTGCCCGGCTCATCGACAATCTCGAGCCATGGCTGCGCGAAGCAGCGCCGCACCAGCCGCTCAATGTCTACATCGGCAGTGAAAACCCTATCGGCAAATCATCGGGCGCGTGCCTTATCATCAGTCGCTTTCGCTCGCCATATTCAAACGCCAGCTACATCGGTGTGTTAGGTCCAACGAGGCAAGATTATGCGAAGACTATGCGGCTCGTGCGTCACGCCGGAACAATGTTAGAGGAGGTATTATGACAAAAAGCAAGAAACAGACTGAGCTAGAACAACAAATTGGTGAACTGACGCAAGATCTACAGCGCCAGCGGGCAGACTTTGAAAATTATCGCAAGCGCGT